>JAIXVI010000235.1 GCA_027483065.1 Planctomycetaceae bacterium | reverse complement strand
GGAAAACCGAAGAAGCCGCTCCACCGCTCGTTCGGCACGCTTTTTCGCGCGTATCTCAGCCTTCTCCGTCCGTTTCGCGCAACGCTCGTTGTCGTCTTCACCGCGCTCGCGATTTCAACGGCACTCGCGCTTGTTCCGCCCGCGGGCGTGAAAATCGCGATTGACAGTGTCTTTGGCGATGTCCCGCTTTCGCCGTCGCTTACCGCGCTGCTTCCGAGTTCGATCGACGCGACCGACAAGAATGCATTGCTCGCGCTCATCGTGGGCGCGACGTTTGCCACACTCCTCGTGAAGGTTGCCATCGGACTTGTCGGACGCAGTCGCGCGACGGTTGTCGCCAAGCGATTGCAAGTTGCGATGCGCCGCCGCGCATTCGCGAAAGCGATTCGACTTCCGCTCGGACGCGTGCATGAACTCAAAGCAGGCGGCGTTTCAGCGCTCGTACGTGAAGACGCAGGCGCTGCGGGCGAACTCCTCTTCGCGCTTCTCTACAACCCATTTCGCGCGGTGATTCAACTCACGGGAAGCCTCGTGATCTTGGCGTTCACCGATTGGCGACTGCTCGTCGGCGCGATCGTGCTGCTTCCGATGGTGTGGTTCAGCCATCGCACGTGGATTGGGCGCATTCGCCCGATTTACCGCGATCTCAAGAAGCTGCGCGACGAAATCGACGGCCACGCAGCCGAGACGTTCAGCGGTATTCGCGTCGTTCGCGGTTTTGCCCGCGAACCGGCGGAAGTCGCGCGATTTGCGCGCGGAACAAACCTCCAAGCACGCAGCGAAATGCTCGTGTGGTGGTGGTCGCGCGGGGTCGAGATTGCGTGGGAACTCTTCATTCCCGCAGCGACAGCTGCGTTGCTTTGGTACGGAGGATCACAGGTCGTCGCTGGCCGACTGACACCTGGCGATCTCGTGATGTTCTTGACCTACGTCACACTCTTGCTTGGCCCGCTTGAAGTGCTCGCGAATACCGCGACGAATCTTCAGACGAGTCTCGCGAGTCTCGATCGATCGCTCGACTTGCTCGAAGAGCGCGACGAATTCGCAGAAACCTCGAGTCGCTCCTCCAAGTGCCCCGCGCCAGAAACGGTTCGTGGCGACATTCACTTCGACCACGTGTCGTTCCGCTACGCAGCGGAAGGACGCGCGATTCTCGACGACGTGACCTTCACCGCGCCCGCGGGAACCATGGTCGCACTCGTCGGTCACTCGGGCGCCGGCAAGACCACGCTTTCCAATCTCGTCGCGCGCTTCCATGATCCGACGTCGGGCGAGATCACGCTCGATGGCACCGATCTTCGCGACATCGAACTCGCTTCTTTCCGTCGATTACTCGGCATCGTTGAGCAAGACGTTTTCCTCTTCGACGGAACGATTCGCGAGAACATCGCCTACGCGCGACCTGAAGCGAGCGACACAGAAGTCGAGCACGCAGCGAAGATCGCCCGCGTGGATGTCTTCGTTGAGAAACTTGAAGCGAAGTACGCCACGCGTATCGGTGAACGCGGCGTGAAACTCTCTGGTGGCGAACGCCAACGACTCGCGCTCGCCCGTGCCGTGCTCGCGAATCCGCGCATCTTGATTCTCGACGAAGCGACGAGCAATCTCGACACCGAAAGCGAACGCCACATTCAAGCGGCGCTCGCCGAAATCCTGCGTGGACGCACCAGTTTCGTCATCGCCCACCGCCTTTCGACGATCCGCGAGGCGGATCTCATCCTCGTGCTCGAGGATGGTCGCGTCGTCGAATCGGGCACCCATGACGAACTTATCGCCCGAAGCGGGCGCTATGCGACGATGGTCGTGCTCCAGACCGAGTCGAGGCGCGAAACAGCGCCCGTGGTCTGAACCTCGGCGAATCCCTGGTTTTGCGGCACATTCGGTGGATCGCGAACCGAGACCTCCCGAACTCGTGCCGGCACTGCGCGTCAATTTCTTGTATTGGAAGGCCGAATCCCACTATTTCCTTCGTTCGCACGCCATGAGGGATTAGTTTGTGCACTTCGGTCTTGCTTGCCACGGGAGTTCCGCAGTGGTCCTGTCATTGCAGGCAGAGAGATTTCTATGACCCAGCGCATGATCCAGCGTTTCTACACCTTCACCCTCCTCGCGTCGACAGGATTGGCCATCGCTTCGGCGTCACCAGCATCGGCTGATGTGCCCAACGGCTCATGCTCGACTGCGCAGCCCGTCTTCGCAAACACCATCGTCCCGATTGGCACTTCGGCGCCCGCCGCGGACGGACTCGCATACGGTTGCGGAAAGAGTCTCGCGCACCACAGCTGTTGGTACGCGTTTACTCCGGAGTCAGACGGTACGCTCACCTTCTCCGCCGCGCCGAGCGGCGCCGGATTCGCGAATCTTCAACTTGCGGTCTACGCCGCATGCAATCCCGAGGCGCTGATCGATTGCAGCGACCAAACCGCGACCTGCGGCGTTTGTGCAAGCATCACACTCCAAGCGGCGAGCGAAACGACCTACCTCGTCTGCATCTCCCTCCCATCACCCACGACCAACCAGTCGCTCGAGGCAATTCTCGGCGTCGACTTCACGCCCAACCAGTGCGGAAACGCGCAGTCATGCTGCATCGCGCAGTTCACACCCTCCTGCTCTGATCCGAAGTGCTGCGGTCTCGTTTGTACGTCTGATCCCGTTTGCTGCTCTGAAGCCTGGGATTCGGTCTGCGCCGCGATCGCGCGCGACGTCTGCAGTTTCATCTGCACCGATGAGGATTGCGATGGAAACGGCGAGCCCGACGCGGAGCAGTTTGGATTCAACGCGCACCTTGCGATTCCAACATCCGCTTCGACCGCGAATCCCTATGACTGGTGTCCGACGCTCGAAGTCCCCGGCAAAGGCGTGGAGTTTCCACTTTTCGTCGTCACGGGAATGCCACCGGCCGATTTGACTCGCGAAGTCACCATCCCCGATCAAACCATCGCGCGTTCGCGCGGATTCTCGGCGGTTGACACGCGCGCGACGCTCTCGGCGCAAGACGCCTCGGCGACGCTCTCAGTCGGAAGCGCCGGGATGTACGTGGGTCCACAACATCTTCCCGAACCGACTTCGCTCGATCTTTTCAACATCACCGTTGAGAACTTCGACACCGTGACGGTCGGCGCACTTCCCAACGAAAACAATCCTTCGCCCATTCGCGCAGGCATTCTCACGGTGGGCAACAGCGCGGCGATCTACGGCGGTTCGGTGGAAGTTGTCGATGGCATCTTGGAAGTCGACAACGGCCTAGTCGCAGTGAACCAACTTGGCATTCAAAGCGAAGGAAGTTTGCGACTCTCGGGTGCTTCGTACACCAGCGTGACCGAAGCCATGAGCGTGCAAGGCGTTCTCGAACTCAATCAAGGAACACTCGATGTTTCGCCTTCCAAAGCACCGCTCATCGGAGGTTCCAACGCGCTGCTCAAGGGTTACGGCGCGATCTACGGCGATGTCGCCTGGGCTGGTGTCGTTGAACCCACCGGATCAATCTACGCGCAGAGCGACTTCCGCTTTCAAGGTACCAACGGAGGTCCGGCGGACAACGCAAAGTTCGTGCTTCATCTCGGCACCTACTCAGAGCTGACCGTTGCGGGAAGTGTCGATTTGCACGGAACGTTGGTGGTCGATGCGACGAGTTTCACACCGCCGCTCGGCCAAGTCATCCCATTCCTCTCTTGCAACGGTTTCGAATCGGATCGTTTTGACAGCGTCCAATTCCGCGGGCTTGCGCCGAATCTGGGAGCGTTTGTGGTTCCGCTCGGTCAAAGCCAACTCGCGGGTAAAGCCAACAACACTGGACTCGGCATCGTCTTCGTTCCGCTCGCGAACATCCTTGATTTCGGGAACCAATCCAGCGCCTCGCTCATCGCGCGACCAACCGATGCAGTGCGCGCCGACTTCAATCAAGACGGCGTCGACGACCTCGCCATCTCGCTCACGCGCGGGGCATCGGAAGGTGGCGACGTGGTCATCTTCAAGGGCACTGGCAAGGGACTTGAGCAGGTGTTGAGTGTCGCCGTCGGCAAAGATCCACGCGGGATCGCGGCTGCAGACTTCAACGGTGATGAGAAACTCGATCTCGTGCTTGCACTCTTCGCAGACAACGCGATCCAAGTGCTGAGCAATATTTCGACCGCAGGCGAGGCGAACTTCAACGCGCTCGTTCCTGTCGGTGTTGGTCTTGGACCTGTCGATGTGGCTGTTGGAGACTTCCTTCCCGACGCTGCGCTCATCGGAACCCGTACCGATGTCGCTGTCGCGTTGCAAACCGACGCGTCATTTGCAATCGTCAAGAACAAAAGCGGATCCATTGACGGCTCAGAGACGCAAACGGTGCCGTCGAGCGGCGGCTTGCCGACTTCGGTTGGCGGCGGAGATATCGACAATGATCGCGACGATGACGTGGTTGGCGGCTCGACGGGTGGCACCACGATCATTCCAGGCGGATCAACGAGCACCAGCGATTCCGCCGGCTCGACGCTCTTCATTCCCACTCCGAATCCTGTGACCGATCTCAAACTGGCGGACCTTTCGGGCGACGGCGTCCCCGAAATCGTTGCCACACTCGAAGCGACCGCCCGCCGCCCTGGCCCACCTGGGTCACCCATCATCTACGACTCACTCGCGCTCATTCGTGCGAACGGGCCCGGCTATAGCACCGCGCTTCTCGATTTCTGGCTCGACGCGCGCGCACCCGCAATCGGCGACTTCGACGCGGATGGCGACAACGACTTCGCGCTCACCGCGCGCAGCACGCTCTCTGGGCCAAAGGTCACGCGCATCATTCGCAACGATTCAACACCGACAAACGCCGAGTTCAATCTCGTCGCCAACTTGCCTTCCCTTGGCGAACCTGATGTCTTGGTTGCGATTTCGATCGACGGCGTTGGCGACGACATTCTCTCGGCGGAGCAAGTCACCCAAGGCGACATCGCGGGTCGAATCACGTTGCTCCGCACCGCTGATCCACCGCAGCCCGGCGATCTCAACGGTGATGGCGTGATTGATGCCGCCGACCTCGCGCTTTTCTTCCAGTACTGGGGCCTCCCGGGTATCGGCGACATCGACGGCGATGGCACCGCGAACGGCTTCGATCTCACGATTCTGCTGTCGAACTGGAGTGCGTGATTTCCCGACGCGCGTGTGTTTGATTCAACGCTGTGAAGTCTGCGCCGCACTCGCTGCAACACATTGCGCTGGTTCGCCGTGGATATCCGCAATTCGGGCATGCAGCGCGCATCCATGCTCGACGCGCGTCGCGTGTGAGAAGTAACAACACTGCAGGGCCGCAGATCCAAAGCAGTGCCGCAATTCCGAGCACGAGACTCCAGAAGCTTGCCAACGCGCACTCGCATGCAGACTTCTTTCGAATGATGAGGTACATCGGAAGTCCAAGCGCGAGTTCGATCACGGATCCTGCGAGCAGCACACGAAGCATTCGATCAAGCGCGGTTGGATCGCGCGTTGAGCCGAGACGTCGAAAGAGCATCGCGCAAAACGCGCCACCGACAGCCCATGCAGCAAGCATGACGAATGTCATCGCCATACGTACTTCGGATGACATCATCTCAAAGTCGCTGGTGCTCTCTGAACCGAGCGCGCAGAGCAACTCATAGGTCGCGGACGCGATGATGCCGAACATCACGATGCCAATGATGACCGCTGCGATGACGCTTGGAAGAAGTGAACGAGGTTCGGAGGTCGCCTGCAACTTCCCAGTAATCGGTGCAAGAAACGCAACGGCAAGGCCAGCCCACATCAGCACCGCAGCGGAGAACAGTCCAAGTTGCGCCGCAGTGAAGGACAACGTCGGATTGCTCAAGAGAAGCGGCACCCGGTAGTAGTTTCCTACGAACTGCGTGTATTCACTCAGAGAGTCGAAAAAGAGCGACGGCAGGAATGCGATAAAAAAAAAAAAAAAACCTACGGTGGTAAATCCGACGAACAAATAGAGGAGTGCAAGCGGGCGCCGAACACGCGCGAGCAACATCACGCACCTCCCAACGGTCCAATCACAGTGCTCTCGACGATCGCATGCACCTCGCGATCTTCCGTTGGTTCGACGCGCACCCCGCGCGTGAACTTCGAAAACGCAGGTAAGACGACGACGCGCTTCCCGCGTTCGATGACGAACGCAGGAGCTTCCACACTTCGCACACCGCGCGAAACCGAGAGCATCGGGTGCAGATGTCCGCAGATCGTCCACTTCTCAGTTGCCGAAACTTCAGCGGGATCATGGCAAAAGCGAACTCCCGCGAGTTCAAAGGTCTCGCCGACGCGGTCGATCATCCACTCGGGCGGAAGCGACCGTGCGCCGCGATCGTGGTTTCCCTCGACCAAGCGAATCGGGAGCGAGCATCGCGCGCGGAACTCCGCGAATCGCTCGCGTTCCGCTTCTCCGATGCCCTCCGCCGAATGCGTGAGATCACCGACGACGACGATGACTTTCGCTTCGGCGCGCATCGCGGCGCGAGAGAGGCGAATGAGAGATTCCTCATCGATTCCATCGGTCGATGGCACACCGAATCGCCGATACGACTCGCTCTTTCCAACATGGAGGTCGGCAACCACAAGCGCACGCGCAGCTCGAATGAAGAGTGCTCGCTCGGGAAGAAGGTCTACGACGAGGCCGGCGTCTTGCGCGGCGGCCAAGCCGACAACTCCCTCTGTGAGCACGATCGTTGCGTTGGGCACGGGCGCAATCTAACGCGGGGTGCGGGATCGTGTGCGAGGAGAATCGTGGACACGCCAGCACGTCAGGCCCCGCACGCCAGAGCGAGCAAACCACGCATCTCGGCCCGACGCGATTTACTCGCGGCGAGGCCGACGAAAGCGAGCGAGAGCGGGCACCTGAAGCGAAGCTTCAGCAGCCCGCCAGTCGCGAGCGCTCAAACTCGTCGCGGTCGCCGCTGCGGCGAGCGCGGCGCGAAGCGAAGCGCGAGAGGATGACGCTCATCGTCGGCGGGCGTTTCGTGTGGCATCACCTCTGGTGATG
>JAIXVI010000260.1 GCA_027483065.1 Planctomycetaceae bacterium | reverse complement strand
CTCGGGGATGTCGTCGCGTCCGTTGATCTGCGCCCATCCCGTGATGCCGGGGCGGAGCGCATCGATGCCGCGGGTTTTGCGGGCGGCGATCAGTTCGTCCTGGTTGAACAGGGCAGGGCGCGGGCCGACCAGGCTCATGTCGCCCTTCAGGACCGACCAGAGTTGGGGAATCTCATCCAGCGAGAACTTGCGCAGGAAGCCGCCGATCGGCGTGAGCCGGCTGGCCGGATCCGCGAGCTTGTCGGTGGCCACCTGCGGCGTGCCGACCTTCATTGTGCGGAATTTGGGCATGCTGAACATCTTGCCGTTCCTACCGACCCGGGGCGACCAGTAGAGCACGGGCCCCTTGCTCGTGGCGGTGATCGCAAGCGCCACCGCAAGCGAGGGCAGCGCGAGGATCGCGAGGATGGCGGCGGCCGCGACGAAGTCGATCACGCGCTTCATGCGAATGCCTCCGCGAGGGCCGCCTGCATCGAGAGCGGCGGCCGCCATCCGATCGCCGCCGCGCTCGACATGGCATCGACCTCGAGCGAGTCGAGTAGCCGCTGCGCCGTACGTGTCTGCCCGGCGCAGCGGAGTGCAGCGCGGAGGATCGCTGGCGGGAATGGCACCAGGCGTGCCCCGCTGAGCCCCATGGCGGCGGCGGTGCGGCGGAGGAACTCGGGCGTCGACACGTCGTCCCCGTCCGAGACGGTCAGCACTCGCCCCGCAGCCGCAGGATGCGATGCGACCGCCGCGAGGAAGTCCGCGAGGTTTCCCACGGCGATCAGGCTGCGCCGGTTCCGGATCGACGCAAGTGGCAGCGGCACCCCGCTCCGCAGCGCACGGCACATCGCGGAGAAGTTGCCCGGCGCCCCGCGACCGTAGGTCATCGGCGGTCGTACGACTGTCCACTCCATTCCGTGATGGGTCGCGGCATCGCGGAGCGCATCCTCGGCCAGTGCCTTCGACTCCGCGTAGCCGCCCTGTGGCGTGCGCGGCGAGCCCGGCCCGATCGGGCTGCCGGGACGCGTGGACTGTCCGCACACGCCGATGGTGCTAACGAAGACAAACCGTCGGACTCCTGCGAATGCCGCCTGCTCGGCGAGCCGCCGCGTCCCGTCAAGGTTCACCCGCATGAACTCCCCGCGCGGATCGGTTGTCTGCTCACGCAGGACATGCACCCGCGCAGCGAGGTGGACAACGGCGTCGCATCCATCGAGTGCGTCCTGCCAGTCGGTGGTTCCGTCCACGCCCTCCACGGCGAAGTCCGCGGAGCGGCCTCCCGGCGACGCCCGGCGCGAGGCGGTGCGTATCTCCACCGAGCCCGCCTCCCGCAGCCGGCGCACGAGCGCCCGGCCGACGAACCCCCCCGCGCCAGTCACGAGGACCGTTTGGCGAATCACCATTGTCAGTCCTTCCCTCCCGCCCGGCGCGCCGCGCTTATCCGCTGCGCGATCCTCGCAAACACCTTACGGGCGATGAATGCGGGTGCCGAAGGAGCCATCCCGTGCCTTTGGAGCGAGTTCAAAATCTCCAGATTCTGGCGGATAATGCTGCTTGTCGAAGCGCCAGTCGCCCCACCGGTCCGCATCCGGACGGCATCGACCGGTACGTAGGCACTCGGGATGCGCCGGACCTCGAGCAGCCGAAGCATCAGGTCGAAGTCGGCGGCGAGCCGGTACCGGAGGTCGAATCCTCCCGCGTCTCGGAGCACTGCGGTACGCGCGAGAAACGTCGGGTGGGCGGGCGCCCACGAGCGGGCGAAGAGGCCGGGCTCGAACGGTCGTCCCTTCCACCTGCGCACGGTCCGCGTCACGTCGTCGCGCGCGACGTACCGCAGGTCCGCATGGACCGAGTCGGTTCCGCGGTTGCGCAGCGCCGAGGCAAGGGCCGAAAGGGCGCCGTCCGACGCGTACAGGTCATCGGCGTTTAGGAAGCAGGTGAAGTCGCCCGAGGCCCAGTGGATCCCCTTGTTCATGGCATCGTAGATTCCCCGGTCGGGCTCACTGACGAACCGAGATACACGAGACGAATTCGCGCGCACCACGGCGCACGTTTGATCGGTGCTGGCGCCGTCGATGACGATGTGTTCGACATCAGGGAAGTCCTGTGCCGCGACACTGCGGAGGGCATCCGCGATGGTGCCTTCGGCGTTACGGCAGACTGTTACCACAGTGAGGGTCATCTAGGGCTCCTCGCGTTTTCAGAAGGGCGACGCCTCAGTGCGGAATCCGCCCTCATCCATCCGAGTCTGTTTGGCCGGGTCAGGGTAGCCTATGGAGGAGTCGTTCTACTTGGCATCCCAGCGTGATGGACCGTGGTGCGCTCTACAGATTCCTAAGACACCTATCTAGGACTAGAGCGCTCGATGCACGACACTAGGCAGATTCCACGCTACAAGGCGCCTCCGGCGGCGAAGCGACCGCGGAGTGCCAGCGGAGCCGACCACGGCGAACGATTCGACAAGGGCCGCGGCAAAGTCGCACGAGTGGAAGTCATTGCCGGCAGCCCACATGAAAAACTCGCAATTCGCTCGATCGAGCACGTATTGAAAGTTCATTGCGGCACCGATGTTGCGTCCCTGGCGGAAAAGCCGGACCCTGCTGTCCGATGCTGCGATGTCCGCACACGCCACGAAGGTTCCGTCTGTCGAAGCATTGTCGGAGACGATGACCTCGATACTCGTCTCACTTTGTGCGAGCAGTCGCTCGAGGGTCCTCCGGACGGTCCTTTCCGCGTTACAAACAGGTACGCCAATAGAGAGTTTGGGCATTTTTGTGATCCCGGAGCGGCGCGATAGACTATGCCGGTCGCCTTCGCGGGGGGCGAGGGGCGGTGATGCCTACCTTTCCAAAGTGCTCCGGTAAAAAGCAATCGTCTGCTGGTAGCACCGGTCCCAGGAAAAACGGCCAGCATTCGAAAGGCCGGCAGCGCGTGTGGATTGCCGAACGTCCGGGCATCGCAGCCTTTCCACCTGCACGGCGATCGATCGCGGATCTGGTTCGTCCACGAGCAATCCGGCATCGCCCGCGACCTCAGGGATTGACGATGCGCGAACTGCGATGACTGGACAGCCGGCAGCCATCGCTTCGATGACTGGCAATCCGAACCCCTCGTAGCTGGATGGGTAGATGAGCGCATGGGCAAGTCCGTAGGCGGCATTCAGCAATTGTGGCGGAGCCTGTCGCCGATGCTGCCATCGATTCGGCAACCGGGTGTTCAGGCGATCGGTCTCCGCCTTCGACAAGGGAGGGCCTCCAACGAGGAGCAGCGACATATCCGTCGAGGGCGCTATCGCCTCGACTGCCGACCAGAAATTCTTGTGGTGGCATCTCTTGCCGACGAAAATGCAGTACGGCCTACCGTCGAAGCCCATTGTTCGGGCTAATGATCTCGACGAATCGTCGTCAATCGGTTTGAAGTCGGCGGAATAACCATGATGAATCACCGTGACTCGGTCGGGACTCACAAAGGGGTAGGTCTTGAGGAGGTCATCTTTGGTGCTGGAGGAGATGCAGATGATCCCACTCGCTCCCCGAACGGCGTTGCGCTTCTGAATGCCGTGGACGGTCTTCCGGGCGAGTCCTAGGTACCGCTCGTAAGTGAAGTCGTGGACCGTCTGCACTTCGCAGGATCGGCCCGAGCGCGGTCGGCGGTAGTAACTGGAGTGGAAGATTGAGCCCGGGCGCGCGGCGCCGATG
>JAIXVI010000048.1 GCA_027483065.1 Planctomycetaceae bacterium | reverse complement strand
CCCGTGCCTGTCGCGGTCGCCGCTGCGGCGGCTCCCTTTGGCGTGGATGAAGCCAGAGCGCTGGAAGTCGACTTCATTTCAGCCCGCCGCGCCTCCACTCAAACTTCGACTCGCGGCGAGGCTGACGAAAGTGAGCGAAAGCGAAGCGAGTCGCGAGCGCTCATTACTGCGTTCCAAAGATGCGGTCGCCGGCGTCGCCGAGGCCAGGCACGATGTAGAAACGCTCATTGAGTCGTTCGTCGATCGACGCCACGTGGATCATCACGTCGGGATGCGCCGCGTGCATCGCGCGAATGCCTTCGGGTGCTGCGACAAGGCATACGAGCTGAATGTCACGGACACCTTTCTCGCGCAAAAGTTCCACCGCGTGTATCGCGCTGCCGCCCGTCGCGAGCATTGGGTCGACGACGATCGCGGGACCACGCGCGATATCAACAGGCATTTTCGCGTAGTACGTCACCGGCTTCGCAGTCTTTTCATCGCGATAGATGCCGATATGTGCGACGCGCGCCTCAGGGAAGAGCGCGAGTAATCCATCCATCATCGCGAGTCCCGCGCGCAGAATCGGCACGATGGTCGTTGGCTCTGCGAGTTCGGTGCCCATCGTGTGCGCGACCGGTGTTTCGACTGGTTTCTCGCGCACCGCCAGACGACGGCTCACTTCGTATGCCATCAAGCCCGAGATTTGATTGAGCAGCGTTCGAAACTGCTCGTGCCGCGTCGACTTCTCGCGCAGAATCGTGAGTTTGTGCTGAATCAGCGGATGGTCGTAGACCGCGACATTCGGGTGCTGCACGCTGCGGGTTGGCATGTGTGCAGCGTAGCGGGCGCGGTGCGTCGCTGTGGCGTGGCGGCGTGCGCGCGCATCACATGCGATCGGGCGCGACGATGCCGTACAGCGATAGGCCGTCGGCCAAGATTGCGCGCGTGATTGCGCACAGCTTGAGTCGTGCGAGTCGTGTTGCGGGGTCGTCGGCCTTCAACACGGGGCATGACTGATAGAACGCGTTGAAAAGTTCCGCGAGCGTGCGGAGATAGAGTCCAACGCGGTTTGTCTCGAGCGTGCGGCCCACATCGAGCGTCATCTGCGCGTAGCGCAAGAGATGGAGCGCGAGGGTCTTTTCCGCGGGCTCGGCGAGCGCAAACGATGCCGCCGCGATTGCCGCCGGAGATTCGCCTGATTTCGCGAGAATCGATGCGATGCGCGCGTGCGCGTACTGGAGATACGGCCCGGTATCGCCTTCAAACGTGATCATCGAATCGAGATCGAAGACGTAGTCCTTCGTGAGATCACCCGAGAGATCTGCGTATTTCACGGCAGCAATGCCGACAGCGGCACCGATCTTGGCGAGTTCATCCGAGGGCAAGCCGTGCGTTGGCGCGTTGGGATCACCGGCGCGCCGCGTGACTTCGGCCG
The DNA here is from genome assembly GCA_027483065.1 of Planctomycetaceae bacterium. Lineage (GTDB taxonomy): Bacteria > Planctomycetota > Phycisphaerae > Phycisphaerales > SM1A02 > QWPT01. The sequence goes on along the minus strand of JAIXVI010000048.1, from coordinate 1,290 downwards.
TGCCGCGTTCACACGCTTCGTCGAGCAAATCCTTCAGCGTGAAGTTCTCGCCAGAGCGCGTTTTCAGCGGCTTTTTGTCGCTTCCGAGCACGGCGCCGAAGCCGAGATGGACGAGCGTCGACTCTGCGCCATCCGCGGTTTTGTTCCAGCCAATCAAGCGCGCCGCGTCGAAGACATCTTTGAAGTGATCGCGTTGCCGCGCATCAACGACGTACACCACGAGGCTTCCGTCGAGTTCAAACGTGCGAAAACGCACGGCCGCGAGATCGGTGGTTGCGTAGAGGAAACCACCGTCCGACTTCTGAATGAGCAGCGGTCGTTCGCGATCTGCGAACGGCACCACCATCGCGCCACGATCGCTCTTCGCGAGTCCCGACTTCGCAAAGGCGTCGATCACGCCAGCAAGTCGATCGCGGAAGAAACTCTCGCCGCGATTGTTCTCTCGGCCGACTTTGACGTTGAGCGTTCGTGCGGCTTCGTAAACCTGCTCCATCGTCACTTCGATGAGGCGCTCCCAAAGTCGCACGATTTCAGGATCGCCTGATTGCAGGCGAACAAGCGTCTTTTTCGCGTCTTCCATCGCCGCGCGTGCGGGTTCGTATTGGATTTCGAACTCGGCAATGCGATGGGGCCCGCAGTGGTTCTCATACGCGGCGTCAAGGTCGGCGGTCGATGTTTCCTTCTGTGCGCCGCGATACGCGTGGTTCAAATCATCGAGCGAAAGTCGTGCGAAATCAGCGCGTTCGCGCATGAGTTTCGCAAGCGTCATGGCGATCGGAAGACCCCAATCACCAAGGTGATTTTCGCGCCAAACCTTGCGGCCAAGTCGCTCGAAGACACGCGCGAGTGAGTCGCCGATGATCGTCGCGCGCAAGTGCCCAACGTGCATCTGCTTCGCCACATTCACGCCGCACAGGTCGACGACCACCGCGTGTGGATCCATTGGCGCTGGAACGCCGAATGTCTCGCTTGCCGCGAGTTTCGTGAGGCACGACTCGGTGCACGCGCGTGTCAGTGTGACGTTGATAAAGCCAGGACCCGCGACTTCGCATTTGTCAGCGATTCCTGCAACATCTGCAGCCTTCAAGATTTCCTCCGCGAGCGCGCGTGGATTCGTCCCTCGCTCCTTCGCGAGCGCCATCGCGGCATTCACTTGGAAATCGCCGAACTTCACGTTGCCACTCGGCCGAATCTGTGGATCCGACTCCACGCCGGTGACCGCGCGAATCGCGGCGCGGAAACGCGCGTCGAGTTCGGTCGCTGGGTCGCAGGCGGGGCGGGGGGAGAGTG
>JAIXVI010000039.1 GCA_027483065.1 Planctomycetaceae bacterium | reverse complement strand
GTCGGACTCCGGAGTCGGGCGGGAAGTGTAACGGCCGGTCGGCGACCCACCGACGCGAATTGAACTTTCCATCCATTAGAATCGCACTTCTCCTCAACTCAACTCAATGGAGGGCGGTAGGCAGTCCGATAGAGAGGTCCCGGCGCGTCGCCGGAGCTTCGGCGAGGACGAGCCTCACGGCAACCGCTCGCAACATTCGGGACACCCCGAGGCACGGACATGTGTCCGGTCACGCAGGGTGGTCAGTATTCTGAACACGCGTTTGAACACTCGTCTCCGTAGAAGTCCGAACAGAAATCAAAACACGCCCCTCCCGCCGGTCACTCCACAGAGGAACCCGATTCGCAACTGGAATCGTCGACTTTGATGACAAAGGAAAACCGAAAAATGCGCTCTGATCACTGGCATCATCGTTTCATCCGTACCAGCACCTCCGCAGCACTCGTGCTTGCAGTCGCGGTCTCCGCTCCCGCCTTCGGACAGAACGCTGCTCCGAGCGTCTCTCCTGCAGCTGAGAGCGTGCAGAAGACGGAAGACGTCAAGAAAGCCGATCCACAGCGCGTGCGCGAACTCATCTCGAGCACGCGCAGCGCGGCAGCTGCTGCCGGCCAAGAGAAGCCAATGCCGACCGAACAGGTCGTGAACCCAAATGAAGCGCCGGTGATCGTTTTCGATCCGCCGATCGCGGACATGGGCGACATGGCTGCCGAAGTGGCCAAGACCGTCACCATTCAGATCAAGAACGTCCACTCGGAACCCATTCGCATCAGCAAGGCGATTCCTGGCTGTGGTTGCACCACGCCGGTTTGGCCGAAGGACCCGATTCCACCTGGTGGCTCGGCTCCGTGCGAGATCACGCTGAAGCCGGGTGCCACCCAGGGCATCAAGCTCAGCAAGAAGGTCACGTTCCAGATTGAGAATCACAACCCGGTCGTGCTCTCGGTCGAAGGCAACGTCGTTGCCTACGTCGTGATGACGCCCGCGATGCTCGAGTCTCCGAGCGAAGACGGTTCCACCACCGCGCCTGGCATCATTTCACTTGAGAGTGCTGACGGCACCGCGTTCAAGATTACCGAGGTTTCTCCGCCGGTCATCAAGGATCTCAACACAGAGTCGAAGTTGCGCCACACCCTCACGGTCGATTGGGCGAACTGGGAGAGCGCTGGACGCTCGCCAAAGATCGCGATCAAGACCGATCACCCGAAGTCGCCGTCGCTCACGATGTTGGTGAAGCGATCAATGGTCGGCAAGAACGCGCCGACTGCACCTGACGCCAACAAGCCGGTTGCCGGCCCAGGCACGACCGACCTCGTGAACGCTGTGCGCTCGGGCGACCTCGCGAAGGTGAGCTCTGTGATTGCGAGCGGCGCGGACGTGAACGAGCGCGATCGCGCTGGTCAGAAGACCGCCATGCACTGGGCTGCGAAGACCGGAAATCGCGCCGCGATGGAAGCGTTGGTCGCAGCCAAGGCTGACCCGAACGTCAAGGATCGTCAGGGTCGTACGCCGCTCTGGTCGGGCGTCGAAACCGATGTCGAAGTCGTGAAGTTCCTCGTCGACAAGGGCGCCGATGTCAATGCACGCGACCTCATCAAGTCGACGCCGCTCCTCTGGGCGTCGGGCTTCGGAAAGCCAGAAACTGTCGCGTTCCTGCTCTCGAAGGGCGCTGATGTGAAGGCGACCGACGACAACGGCTGGACGCCTCTCATCTGGGCTGCAGGTCTTGGTCAGCCGATGACCGTCGACATCCTCGTCAAGAGCGGCGCGGATCTCACGGTGGCCGATCAAACCGCCGGCGACACGGCGCTTCTCCGCGCGGCACGCACGGGTAAGCCAGAGAGCCTCAAGATTCTCATCGCTGCAGGCGCTGATGTTTCGGTCAAGAACAAGGCGGGACAAACCTCGCTGCACCTCGCCGCGGCAAGCGGAAACGTGGAAAAGGTTCAGCAACTTCTTGCCGCGAAGGCAGATCCCGCGGCTGTTGATGCCAAGGGTTGGGCCCCGATTGACCACGCGATGAACCGCACCGCAGGCGACAAGACCAAGCTCCTCGAAGTGCTTCGTCCTGTGAGCCCAGCTCCGCAAGTCGCCAACCCGGCGCCAGCGGGTGACGCAGCTGCCGCACCGAAGCAGTAAGTTCGCGGAGATCGTCCGCACCCATTGATCGTGCATCCGAACACACCGCGCACCCACGAGGGTGCGCGGTGTTTCTTTGGTGATCAAACCGCATTTCGAAGGCGTTACACTCGCGCGCCCGCACCTTGTCATGCAAGGCATTCAGCGAGTTCGTCCTCATGAGCACTACCACCACCAATCCCGTAGAAGCACTCGTCGTTCACCTGCAAGAGACGGCGCTGTTGTCGACCTCGAACAACCTCCTCGATTGGGATCAAGAGACAACGATGCCGCCGGGCGGACTCGAGTGGCGCGCGCGACAACAAGCGTTGATCGCACGGATCGTGCACGAGCGTGCGAGTTCCATCGAACGCGGGGATCTCATCTCTGCCGTCGAAGCAGATCGCGAGGCCATGGCTGATGCGGAGACAGCCGCGATGGTGCGCGAAGCACGCCGCGACTACGAGAAGGCCACCAAGTTGCCCGCAACGCTTGTCGAAGAGATGGCAAAGACTTCGAGCATGGCGAAGCATGAGTGGGCAGAAGCGCGCGCTGCGAGCGATTTCAAGCGCTTTGCGCCGTGGCTTGAGAAACTCGTTGGACTCTTACGCGCGCAAGCCGACTGCTTCGGGTTTGCGAAGGACGGCGAACGTTGGGATGCACTCGCGGATCTCTACGAACCGGGCTGCACTGCGAAGTACGTTGCGGGAGTGTTCGATCCGCTTCGCCCACGGCTCCAAGGCTTGATCGCAGATCTTTCGAAAGCACCGAAGCAACCGTCGAACGCGTTCAACGACCACTTCGTTTCGATCGACGCGCAAGAAGCGCTTTCGCGCTTCGTTGCGGACAAGATCGGCTTCGATTTCAACCGCGGCCGCCTCGATCGTTCCACACACCCGTTCTGCGGCGGAACGCACTGCAACGATGTGCGCATGACCACGCGCTACAACGAGCGCTGCGTGAACGACGCGCTCGGCTCGACGATGCACGAGTCTGGCCACGCGATCTATGAGCAAGGCCTGCCATTTGCGCGGATCGGCACGCCGCTTGGTGAGAGCGTGTCACTTGGTATCCACGAAAGCCAAAGCCGCATGTGGGAGAATCAGGTTGGACGAAGCCGCGCGTTTTGGCAGTGGCTTGCGCCAGAGCTGACGCGCATCGTTGGAAGTGGCGTCGAGCGCTACTCGCTCGATGATCTCTACGGCGCCGCGAACGTGGTCGAACCTGGCTTCATCCGCGTCGAAGCCGACGAAGCGACCTACAACCTGCACGTGATGGTGCGATTCGAGATTGAGCGCGCGGTTATTGGTGGAAGCCTCGAAGTCGCTGGCATTCCGTCGGTGTGGAATCGTCTCTATAAGGAACTGCTCGGACTCGACGTTCCAGACGATCGCCGCGGTTGCTTGCAGGACATCCACTGGTCGATGGGTGCGATGGGCTACTTCCCGACCTACACGCTCGGAAACCTCTACGCGTCCCAGTTCTTTGAAGCAGCGTGTGCCGAGATGCCTGGCCTCGTCGACGGTTTCTCGCGCGGTGAATTCGCGGGGCTGAAGACGTGGCTGAATCGCAACATCCACATGCACGGAAAGCGCTACAGCCCGGCGGAACTCGTGCAACGAGTCACCGGCAAGCCGCTCTCTGCAGAACCGTTGATGCGCCATCTCGAGGGCAAATTGCGGCCTCTCTACGGGATCTGAACGCGCTCCACACGCGACTCGCACGAGGCCGGTCGAGGTTCGCTTAGAGGGCTTCTTCGTCGTCGAGCGATCGATTGGTGGCTTTCGCGGGCGATCATGGAGAACGCTGTTGGGAACAGCGGGGGAGTCTGCTACACTCTTCCGTTTCCCCTCAGCGAACCCCATATGGCCGATCCGAACCTCCGCAATATCGCGATCATCGCGCACGTCGACCACGGCAAGACCACGCTCGTCGATGCCATGCTTTCTCAATCCGGCGTCGTCAAACTCGGCGAAGCTGGTGACGTCTGCATCATGGATTCCAATCCGCTCGAACGCGAACGCGGCATCACCATTCTCGCGAAGAACTGCGCGGTCACGTACACGATTCGCGAAGGAAAGCGCCGCGGCGAGGTCTATCGCGTCAACATTCTCGATACGCCCGGCCACGCCGACTTCGGCGGCGAAGTTGAGCGCGTGCTTCGCATGGCAGACGGCTGCTTGCTTCTCGTTGACGCGCTCGAAGGGCCGATGCCGCAAACGCGCTTCGTGCTTTCGAAGGCGCTTGAGCTCGGCTTGAAGCCGATTGTTGTCATCAACAAGTGCGATCGCCCCGAGGCGCGTATTCAAGGTGTCGTCAACGAAGTTTTTGATCTTCTCGTCGATCTCGGCGCAGACGATCACGCGCTCGATTTCCCGATCATCTACGCGTCGGGCCGCGACGGTTGGGCCTCGCGCGCGATCGATGTCCGAGACAAGGGTGTCGACGAACTCTTCCAAGAAATCGTCGAGCGCGTGCCCGCGCCAACCGCCGATGAAAACGGCCCGCTGCAAATGCTCGTCACGAGCCTCGAGTGGAGCGATTACGTCGGTCGTATTGCGCGCGGTCGCGTCTTCCGCGGCAAGATCAAGGGCGGCACGCAGGTCGCCATCTGCTGCGCCGACGGTTCGACCCGCAAAGCACGCATTCTCAAGGTGAATCGTTTCGAAGGCCTCGGCAAGCGTGAGGCTGATGAAATCCTTGCGGGCGATCTCTGCGCCGTCGAAGGACTCGGCAAGATCGATCTCGGCGACACGATTTGCGATCCCGATCACATCGATCCGATGCCGCGCGTCAAGGTCGACGAACCAACGCTGCACATGGTGTTCCGTATCAATGACGGCCCATTCGGCGGCAAGGAAGGCAAGTTTGTCACGAGTCGCCAGATTGCCGAGCGACTCGAACGCGAACTCGAAACGAACGTCGCGCTCCGCGTGTCGCCTGGCGATACCGCCGACGAGTTCCATGTTTCCGGCCGCGGTCTTCTCCACCTCGGCGTGCTCCTCGAGAACATGCGCCGCGAGGGTTTCGAACTCACCGTCGGCAAGCCTGAAGTCATCGAGCGTGAAATCGACGGCGTGAAGTGCGAACCGTACGAGCGCTTGTCGCTCGACGTTGGCGCGACGGGCCTTGGCCCGAGTTTGGAATTGCTCGGCTCGCGCGGCGCTGAAATCCTCAAGATGGAAGAGCGTGCGGGCCGTATGCACGTCGAAGCGGAAATCCCGGCGCGCGGACTCATCGGCTTGCGCACGCGCATTCTCAATGCGTCCGGCGGCGAAGCGATCATGCACCACACCTTCTCGTGCTACAAGCCCGGCCGCGGTTCGCCGGCGATGCGCAAGAACGGCGTGATGATGGCGCTCGAAGGTGGCCGCGTGACGGCGTACGCCATCGAAGGTCTTTCCGATCGCGGTGTCATGTGCGTCAAGCCTGGCGATCAGGTCTACACGGGCCAGATCGTCGGCGAGCACAATCGCGACAACGACCTCGTCATCAATATCACCCGCATGAAGCCGCTCACGAACTTCCGTGAAACGAGCAAGGATCAGACCGTCGTGCTCCGTGGCGCGCGCGATTACTCGCTCGAAGCAGCACTCGAGTACATCGAGTCGGACGAGCTCGTGGAGGTCACTCCACAGTCGATTCGCATGCGGAAGAAGATCCTCGACGAGAGCGCGCGCAAGCGTGCAGAGCGCTCCGAGCGCGATCGTTTGGCAGCGGCGGAAGCCTAAGCCATTCGCCACTCGCCGACTCTCGCCGTAATGCGCCGTGATCCGCCGTGATCCGCCGTGATCCGTCTTGCGCGCACTTCCCGTGCGTCCGAAAACGCGCTAGATTTCCCATGGCCGAAGCGAGCCCGCTCGAGCCGTGCAGGGATGCAACTATGGCGACGTTTGTTCAGAAGTTCGGTGGCACGTCCGTCGGAGACCCGACGCGGATCGCTCGCTGCGCAGCGCGCGTGAAAGCGCGGCGCGACGAGGGTCACCATGTCGTCGTCGTCGTGAGCGCGATGGGTCACACCACCGACGAGTTGATCGAGCTCGCTGAGCGCGTCACCGACAAGCCGTCACGACGCGAACTCGACATGCTGATGGCGACAGGCGAGCAGGTCTCGGTTGCGCTCGTTGCGATGGCGCTCGAAAGACTTGGCGTTCCCGCAACGAGTCTCACCGGCGGGCAAGCAGGCATCACGACCGACGGCGCCTACGGCCGCGCGCGCGTCACGCGCGTGGCGCGCGAACGACTTGATCGCGAGATTGCACTCGGTCGCGTACCCGTTGTCTGCGGATTCCAAGGGCTTTCGAGCGATGGCGAATTGACGACGCTCGGTCGAGGCGGCTCCGATACAACCGCGGTAGCGCTTGCAGCTGCATTGCACGTTGCAGAGCACGGCGGCGCGTGTGAGATTTTCACCGATGTCGACGGCGTCTACACCGCCGATCCGCGGCTCGTTCCGAAGGCCACGAAACTCGCTCGCATCAGTTACGAAGAAATGCTTGAACTCGCGCTTCTTGGCGCGCAAGTGATGCATCCGCGCGCGGTCCTTTTCGGCGAGCGCTACGGCGTTCCGATTCATGTGCGACACAGCCAGCGGCCTGATGAAGGCACGCTGATTTGCAGGGAGACTCCCGACATGGAAGACGTCATGGTTGTCGGTGCTGCACTCAAGCCCGACCTCGGCCGCGTGAGCCTTCGCCGTATTCCGAACAACCCTGGCATGCAAGGCATGTTGTTCGAAGCGGTCGCGAAGGCAGGCATCCTTGTCGACGACATCGTGCAGACGGAATTCGGCGAGATGGCGTCGATCTCGTTCACCGTCGATCACAGCGAACTTGCGGATGTGAAGATCGCCGCATCGCAAGTGCTCGATCGCGTTGGAACGGGTGAACTTGCGATTGAGATCGGCCTCTCGAAGGTGTCGGTTGTCGGCACTGGTATGAAGAGCCACGTTGGCGTCGCGAGCCGCATGTTTAAGGCACTCGGTGAAGCGGGGATTCCGATCCACAACATCACGACGAGCGAGATCAAGATCTCCTGCATCGTGAACAAGGAACACGGCGCCCGGGCAATCGCCATCGCGCATGACGCGTTTGGCCTCGACAAGCTCGGCGCCGCGCAGGCGGCGGGTACGGCAGGTTGACGCGCGGGTGAGACTTTTCGGACTCGCCGGACTGAGCTCGCCGAGACGCTTGGTATAGCGCGTCGTGCGGATTTCGGCGTTTGCGCCGAGCGCCCCTTGGCTGAACGGCCTCTCGGGTTAGAGTGCCCTGTCCAATCGCGTTGCAACTGCAGTCCTTTCCGGCTGCAGAAGCGGACGCGGCTTAGTTCGACGGTCCGAGGCAACGATGGAATCTGAAGGCGCGCAACCGCTCGCCACCGACTTTTTGTTCGGAGCCACCGCCAAGCATGGCGGGGCAGATGTCGCGCCGCCCCGTATTCGGGGTGTGCGGCTCGATCGCTTGCTCGGCGAAGGCGCCTTTGGAACGGTTTGGCAAGGGGAGCAGTTCGATCCGGTTCTGCGACCGGTCGCCGTCAAGATCTTGCGACTCGCGTCACTGGGCGCTCAAGCGGCTCGGCGATTTGAGGCGGAGAAGATCGCGCTCGCACGGCTTGAACATCCGCACATCGCGCACATCCTTGATGCAGGGACAACGTCCGAGGGCTCGCCGTACCTCGTGATGGAGTATGTCGACGGAGTTCCGCTTGACACTTGGTGTCACCGCCATCGAGACGACCTTGAAGCGCGCGTGCGCATGCTGGCGCTTGTCGCGCGCGCGATCGGTTACGCGCATCGGCAGGGGATTCTTCACCGCGATCTCAAGCCGGGCAACGTCTTGGTGCGCGCGGCGGCAGGGGCTGATGGAACCGATGAGCCGCGCGTGATCGATTTCGGTGTCGCGAAGCTCGTCGGCGACGACTCGATGCGAACGGCGACCATTCAAGGTCCCGCGGCGGCAACGCCGCTGTACATGTCGCCGGAGATCGCGTCAGGATCCAACGAAATCGACGGCCGCTCCGACGTCTGGTCGCTCGGTGTCATGCTCTTCGAAGCGTTGGTTGGCAGCCGTCCATTCGCGACCGAGAAAGTGGGGATGGCTGGAACGCTTGAACTTCAACGATCGATCATCGACGGACCAATTCCACGACCGAGCGAACTCCTCACGGCACATGCGCCGCGAAGCCTTCGCTCTGCGCTTGAAGATGACCTCGATTGGATCGTGTTGAAGGCGCTTGGGCGTCCTGCGTCGCGACGCTATCTCACACCAGATGAACTTGCGGACGATCTCGAACGCTGGCTGCGCGGCGAAGCGATTTCCGTACGGGTTTCGAATCGAAGTTACCTCATCCGGAAGTTCACCAAGCGCAATCGCGCGGTGGTGGGCGCGGCAATCTTCGCGACGGCAGCACTTGGTGTGGCGGCTGGTGTTCTGATCGCGTCGAACATCCAATCGGAGCGCGATGCGGCGCGGTGGCGTGAGGTCGCGCGCTTCAACGAGCGACTTTTGACCGCGATCGATCCAGCGGTTGCGCAAGGACTTGATCCAACGCTCCTGAACCTCATTCTCAATGAGGCAGAAGCGGAACTCGGCCGCGCGATGCGTGATCCCGAAGTGGAGGCGGAGATTCGGATGTCGCTTGGAAACGCGCGCGCCGCGACCGGCGATACCGAAGGCGCGCTGACGCAGTACGAGGCTGTTCGACAGTTGCAAGCATCGTCTGGAGCCGGGCCGCAAGCGCTTCGACATGTCGCGAATGCGATGGGCCGGGCCCTCATCGAAGGCGGACAACTCGATGAAGCCGCGCGTGAACTTGCACTGGCCATCGACGGAACCGACATGATCGCGGCGCAAGCGATGCACAATCGCGCCGCACTCGAACGGGCGCGCGGTGAACTCGACCTCGCAGAGCAATCGCTGCGCGATTCAATCCGCCGCAAGCGCGAACTCAACGCCGACGACAGCACGATCCGAGACTCTGAGCAAGAGTTGGCGCTCGTGCTTTCGGAGGCGGGACGCCACCAAGACGCTGAGCCAATCGGGCGCCTCGTTGCGCGCGCGCGCATGGAGTCGCTCGGCGCGCGACATCCAGACACGTTGCGCGCCGACAACAATTTGGCCGAGATCTTGCTCGCGCGAGGATCGGTCGCGGAGGCACGCGCGCTACTTTCTCCAACCGTTACGGGTTTCGTTGAAGTTCTTGGGCCACAACATCCCGACACCTTGGCGTCACGCAACAACCTCGCAGGCGCGCTTCGTGAACTCGGTGAACTTGAAGAAGCTGTTCGGCTGTACACCGAGAATCGTGCGGCTTTTCTCGCGTCGCGCGGGCGCGAAGATCCGCGCTCGATCCTCGCCGGCGTCAACCTCGCGCACGCGCTCGCGCTCATTGGGCGATCGGACGAGGCCGAGCAGGCCTTTGGTGAAGCGCGCACCGATGCGCTTCGAACGCTCGGACCATCAAGCCGGATTACGCTCGCCAACGATGCCAACTTTGCCGCGTTTCTCGTCGACTCGAAGCGCTTCGCCGAGGCCGTTGTGGTCGCTGAACGCACCGTATCGCTCGTGGAGCGCGAACTCGGAAGCGATCATCCACAGAGCCTCGCCGCAAAGTCGACCCTCGCGTTGGCGTGCATTGGGTTGGGCAAGCCCGATCGCGCGCTTGAAGCGATCGGCTCTACGGACGCACTGCTGGGATCCGATCGACCACTGAACCGAGTTGAACGTCATTTCCTCGATGTCGCCGCGCGTGCCGCAGAAGCGTCAAGCGCACCAGAGCGCGCACTCAGAATTCGACGGCGCCTCGGGCAGGGCGCGAAGAGCTGACGCGTCGATTGAGTCTGACTGTTTGACTGTGAGTATGTGCCCGTGCGCGGGCTGTCTGTCGGAGTTTTTGAGGCCAACAGCACGCGATGAGCCGGAGGACAGGATCGAGGGCACGGCGCGACACAGCGCCCCCGATTCCGACCACCAAGTCCCACTTAACAGAATACATATTATCAGACGTTGTAGGGGTGCAGGGCTTTGCGGGAAGCTCGCTGCAGCTCGGCGCTTGCCGGCGAAGTCGCGGCTTCTCGGCGCTCTCACAGCATTGCCCGAGCCGCTCGTCACTTTCGTCCGTTCGTTCGTCTGTCCGTTGGTCCTTGGGCAACGTCGCAACCCAAAGATCGCCAACACCCACCCAAATCCAACATCGTCCATCTCGAACGCTGATCGTTACGATCGGTCTCGATGAATGACCCGAAGCCCGAGCCAACCAACCCACGGATCGCGCCGCCAGCTCGCGTCGACGGGACCGATGCGTTCGAGCCGACAGAGTCGCCCCAACTCCGGGCGTTCGCGCCGCTTTGTTCAGTCTTTCGACGGTTCTTGAAAAGTCGAGATCTGAAGTACACGCAAGAGCGTGCAGATGTTCTCGACGCGATCATCGCGCGCGACGGGTCGTTTGAGGCCGAGGAGTTGCTGCTCGATCTCCGCGCTCGTGGACACGACGTCTCGAAGGCGACGGTCTATCGAACGATTCGGCTGCTTCTCGACGCAGGCATCATCACACAGTCACTCTTTGATGCGAAACAGTCGCATTACGAGTTGATCTACGGCCGCGAGCCGCGTGATTGCATGGTGTGCATGAAGACGGGTCGGCGCATCGAGTTCACCAATCGTGAACTCACTGCGCTCCGCGATCGCATTTGTCGCGAGTTAGGCTGGCAGGCCGTTGGTCATCGATTTCAGATTTTTGCCGTCAGTCCGCCTGATGATCCGGTCGTGTGATTCGAGTCATCTCCGGAATCCTCTCCCGATTTACTCGTCAAACTCAGGCGTCTCGCTCCCGGCGATGCGATGTCGCATGAAGAGCCAATCACCAAGATCTGCCTGGCGACAGCGGGGGGAACAGAAGGGGGCATCTCCCCCGCTCGTTCCTTCGCTCGTTCCTTCGCTTGTTCCCCCGCTTACTCCCCCGTGCGTGCCGTTCTGTGGTTTGTTCCCTACGTCCTGTGTCGCATCAGGCGTCAGACGCCCGCAGGTTGGGCAGCGCGACTCGCGCAACTGCGGAGCGCGTACAAGCAGTTCAAGCGCTTCAAAGATGCGCCGCGCGGCGCGCTCCGGAAGCGCATTCGCGACGATCTCCACGAGGCGGCCAGCGCTGCTCTCGTTGATCGACGAAAGAGTCGTTTCTTCGCGCGCGCTCGCTGAATCATCGACTTCACCCGACGCATGATCGATCGCGATTCGGAGATGCTCCGCGGGAATCGCATCCGCGATCTTCTCTGGCCACTCGATCGCGATGACGGCGTTGCTCGTGAGCAACTCATCAAAGCCGATCGACTCAAGATCTTCCGAGCCGATGCGCCACGCGTCGATATGAACGAACGGACGTGTTTCACCCGCGTGATCCATGCGGATTGTGAAGGTCGGACTCGCGACCGCATCCGCATCAGCGCCAAGACCAGCCGCAAGGCCGCGTGAAAACGTCGTCTTGCCTGCGCCAAGATCGCCAGAAAGAAGAATGACACACGCACTTGGATGCGCTTCGCACGAGCGAAGGACGTCGCCGAGCACTTCGCCAAACTGCTGTGTTTCATCAGGATTTCGCAAGTGAAAGCGCATCGATCGATTGGAGTTCATGGCGCCTCTCCGCTTTCCTGCTCGCCGCTGTGATGTTCATGTCCTGCGTGCGAGACGTCGATCATGCGCCCGTGGACTTCAACCGCGACCGCACCGATCGCGTGCGCCTCGCGTTCTGATATTTCGGCGGAACCCGCCGCGCAAACCGTACCAACTCGCGTGATAGGCACGCCTGCGACATGCGTCGGTACATCGCCACGCGCGGTGAAGGCGAGTTCGTAATCCTCGCCATCAGCGATTGCTTCAAGCGGATCGCGTACACCAACGACGCTCGCATGCAGTGGAATCGCTTCGAGATCGAGCTTGATCGCAACCCGCGACATGCGCGCGATGTGCCCAAGATCGCGCCCAAGTCCGTCGCTGAGATCGATCGCCGCACCAAGACGCTCGCGAAGTACTGCCGCGATATCGCATGCAACTTGCACGCGTGGCGTGAAATCAAGATGCCGACCAAGGCCTGTCGTGCGATCCCACGCGCCACCAATTGCGCCGGTGACATACACGCCATCTCCAACGCGCGCGTCTCGACGCGTCGCGACAGGACGAGTTCGATCGACGCGGGTCGCGAGGATCGTGACACTCGCGATGATCGTGTCGCACTGTGATGACCGCGCAAACGTTGCGAGATCTCCGCCGATGAGCGGCGCGTTCCAGCGTTCCGCTGTCTCGCGCAACCCCTCGCACAGCCGCCACACGCGCTCTTCCGAAGTCGCCGAAGGAACTGTGACGCACGCCACCGTGGCAAGCGGACGCGCGTTCATCATCGCAGCGACGTCGCTGACGTTGCGAAGCACCGCCTTCTTTCCGATGAGGTACGGGTCGCAACCAAGTGGCGTGTGACGACCCTCAATGGCGCTGTCTGCCGCGATCAAAATCGTTGCGTCGTCATTTGTGCCATCTTCCAGGCGAATCTCCGCCATGTCGTCGCCCGGCGGAACCAACACGCTTGCGGGCAGTCGCGGGTTTGCAGCGAAAATGCGTTGGAGAAGTGCGAACTCGCGCATCACGTCACCAAAGAACACGCACAAGAATTTGTGTGGTGACGAGCGCGTATAAACCCGCGACGAGATCGTCGATCAGGATGCCAAGTCCACCTTCAAGTCGCTGCCAACCACGCGCGGGCGGCGGCTTGATGATGTCAAACAATCGAAAGGCGAAGAATGCAATCGCACACGTCGCGATGATCCGCGCGTTGTTGCCGAGCGTCCATGGAAGCCACATCAGCGCGAGCGCTTGACCTGCGATTTCGTCGGCGACGACAAAGCCTGGATCCTTCTTGCCGTAGCGAAACTCCGCGGACTTGCCCCACACGAGGCATCCGATACCGAAGACAAGCCCGAGCGCGGCGAGCGCCATGTCGATCGTGCGCGGATCGGTATCCGCCATCGCGAGAATGCACGCAAGTGCGACGGGCGGAAGCGAACCCCAGGTACCTGGCGCTGGTCGCATGCGACCAAGCCCACCGCCTGTCACGATCCAATCGCCGATTCCGCCATGTTGCTTGGCGTGTTCCTTGGCGCTACTCATGTGGGATTCCTTCGCAAGCATCCTTTGCAAGCATCTCGCGCATCGAGCGTGTACTCGTTCACGCGGATTTCTCTCGTGATTTGTGCAGCGCAGCACCCGCGCCGACGCTCGCATCTTCGAGCGGCCGAACCTCTGGCGGCACGTGCAACGCGCGACGAATGTACGTGATCGAGCTCAATACCGTGAGCACCACGGTCGCCCACGTCGAGGCGTCGCGAAGGAACACTTGCCATCCGTACGGCTCGACGCGCGTCGAAACGTACACGCAACATCCAACGCAGAAGCTCTGGATGAACATCTTCAGTTTGCCCGACCAATCGGCGGGAAACGGAATGCCGCGCGACTCGATGTACGAACGCAGGCCGGTGACGAGCAACTCGCGCAGGAGGATCACAACGACCATCCACGCCGCGATCCCCGACCCGATCATCGCGTTCGCAGGAATTGGTTCAAAGCGGGGCGAGGCGAGGTAGATGAAACCGCCGAGGATCAGAACTTTGTCAACAAGCGGATCCATCAAACGACCAAACGCGCTCACGACGTTCCAGCGACGCGCGAGATAGCCGTCAAGAATGTCGGAAAGGGCCGCCGTCGCGAAGATGCCCATACCCCACGCGCCGAGCAGCGCGATTTGCGCCGCGGGAGCCGTTCGATCGATCGATTCGAGCACCCCGAAGAAGACCACCGCAAGTCCCAATCGGACAAGAGTGATCGCATTCGGAAGAACTCGCCGGATGGCGGGCGACATGGGGTGCGGATCCTACCCGAGCCCTGTTGGGTCCACCGCGGGAACCTGACCGTGCCGTTGGTTGCGGGATTCGATCGCGAGCCATACATTCCCAAACTTCGCCTCGGCCGACCGAGGCACCGGCTCCGACGAGGCGGCTTGGTCTGCGAAGGGTTTGACGTCGCGCGAGCGACCGAGAACTTCGCGAATCGCGCTCCGCTCCCCGTCGTGCGCCGGCCAGACTGGGTCTCGCGATCCGGTTTGAGGAACGAGTTTGAGGCACGAGTTTTAGGCACCGCGTTTTAGGCGCCATCGCAGGACACGCATGGACTTCGCTTCACCCCCCTTTCATACCCTCGCCCAAGCCACGCTCGGTCCTGAGGCCATCGCGCTTCTCTCCGCAAGCGCCATCTCCGCTGCAGGTCTCGCGCTGCTCATGCAACCGAGCCGCAAGTCGAGCTCCAATCCAAGCGACAAGTTCCGGTTGGACGGACTGCGCATCGCCGGCACGGTGATCGCGCTCGCGGGCTTCGCCATGCTGCTTGTCGAAGTCATCAAGCGCGCCACGACCGACGGCGAAGCGTCGACGATTCCGCCGGTCTTCCCGATGATCTTCGGAACGATCGCGCTCGCGGGTGCAGCTCGCATGGTGACGCATCCGAAGCCTGTCTTCGCAGCGCTCTACTTCATTCTTGTTGTGATCGCGACCGCGGGCATGTTCCTGTTGCTCGGCGCGGAATTCATGGCGTTTGCACTCATCATCGTGTACGCCGGCGCGATTCTCATCACCTACATGTTCGTGCTCATGCTCGCGCAACAGTCGCCTGTCGAAGGTGTTGGCGACGCGTGGTACGACCGCGTTCCGCGCGAGTCGATTTCTGCGGTGTTCGTGGGCTTCGTCATGCTCGCGACACTCGCCGACGCATACTTCTCGGGTACGACGCAGAAGTTCCTCGCAGATCGCCGTGTCGATGGTGAAACGCGCAGCGTGGAGAGTGCTTGGGATCGCCTCGATGCGATGCCGAAACTCCTCCTCGAAACCGCGCGCGACGCATACGCCACGCAGTGGAAGGCCGAGCGTGCCGCAGCAGCGACGAGCGCAACTGCCGGAATTGATGCAGCGGCGCCGACTCTCGCAAGCATCGTGCGCAAAGCGGACGGCACTGCGCTGAGCCGCATGGATGGCGGACGAAGCGTCGAAGCAAAGCTCGCCGATGGCAACAGCGTCGTCGTCTCGATTCCGGACACGATGCTTCCAGACAACAGCCGCCAAGTCGGCGTGGATCTCGTGTCGAAGTTCCCCGCCGGACTTGAAATCGCTGGCGTCGTGCTCTTGATGGCACTCTTCGGTGCGGTCATTCTCGCACGCAAGCAAATTGAACTCGGAGAAGACGAACGACGCGGTCTCGCAGGCATGCGACGCATCACCGTCGACGGCGAAGCTGGAGGTCTGCGATGAACGAAGCACTCTCGTCACTCCCCACCGCTGTTTCGCCGCTCACATTTGCGAGTTCGGACGCAGCCACGATCAACATCGCGCTTCTCGTGAGCGCCCTGCTCTTCGCCTGCGGGCTCGTCGGTTTCTTGAGCCGCCGCAACATGATCATCATGTTCCTCTGCACGGAACTCATGTTCCAAGCGGCGGCGTTGGCGATGATCGCGTTTGGCAAAGTCCACGGCGATCTCTCCGGCCAAGTCTTCGTGATTTTCATCTTGACCGTGGCAGCGGCTGAAGCGGCGCTCGCACTCGGCCTTGTTGTTCTTCTCTACCGACGCCGCGAAACCCTCGACAGCGAGGCTTGGAGCGAACTGCGCGAAGCGTGATCCGCTTCAACAGCAACGCTTCGGCGCACCGAAGCGCTCTTGCATGCCTTTCTGATCTGCCTCTCTGATCCGACGGTCTTCCTCCCCCGACGCCACCCTGCTCCGAACGAACCACATGAGCCTTACCGCAAGCCTCTCCACGATCCTCGCTGCGATTCCGGCGGAAGCCGCGAGCGCCAGCGCGACGATCAAGCCCGCGGTCGCATCACCCGACCTCTCATGGGCCGGACTGATCCTTCTGCTGCCCGCGATCTCTGCCGTCCTCTGCGGACTTTGCGCTGCGCGCGGCGTGAAGGGCAAGTTGCCGGGCATCATCACGGCGCTCTCGCTCCTCGGAGCGTTCGCGTTGACGCTGATGCTCTTCATGCGCTGCCCAACCGACGCACCACGCACGATCCATCTCTTTGATTGGGTCTCGTTCGCGTGGGGTAGCGGCGCGGCCGAAGGCGCGAAGTGGACGTCGTTCCTCGCGCCATTCTCCCTCTACGTCGATTCGCTCACGCTCCTCTGGATGCTCTTCGTCACGGGCCTTGGCTCGCTCATCGCGATCTACGCGACCGAGTACATGGAGTCTGACGTCGGCAAGGGCTACGCGCGTTTCTTCGGCGCGGTCAGCATCTTCCTCTTCGCGATGGGTTCGCTCGTCATGGGCGGCAACCTCATCCTCCTCTACCTCGGTTGGGAAGGCGTCGGTCTCGCGAGCTATCTCCTCATTGGCTACTACTACTCGAAGCCAAGTGCCGTCGCGGCGGCGAAGAAGGCGTTCATCGTCAACCGCATCGGCGACCTCGGGCTGAGCATGGGCATCATGCTCACCTTCGTCGTGTTCGGAACGGTCGAGTATCGCCCGCTG
>JAIXVI010000088.1 GCA_027483065.1 Planctomycetaceae bacterium | reverse complement strand
CGTGCAGCAAATGTCGCCAGAGGTACACTCCGCGCCCCAGCCGTGTCGCACGCTCGCGGACAGCATCTTTCACCCAAGGCCTACGCGGCCCTCGCCATCGGCGCCATCGGCGTTGTGTTCGGTGACATCGGTACGAGTCCGCTGTACGCGCTCAAAGAAGCATTTATCCATCTCGGTGCCCATGACCGAGTGATCGACGAGCAGCTCGTGCGCGGGATGCTCTCGCTCATGTTCTGGCTGCTCATCTTTGTCGTGAACGTGAAGTACATCTTCACGATCATGCGAGCGTCGAACCGCGGCGAGGGCGGCATCTTCGCGCTGCTTTCGCTGATCCCGCGCGGACTTTCCGCGCAGGCCCGCCGAGGCCGTTTCCTGATGTCGATGTTGGCCCTTCTTGGCGCGGGGCTGCTCTTCGGCGATGGCGTTATTACGCCGTCGATCTCGATGCTTTCGGCGGTGGAAGGCATCGCGGTCTTCAATCCCAACCTACAGAGCGCGGTTGTTCCCACGGTCATCGTGCTGCTCGTGGTGCTTTTCTACTTTCAGCAGTTTGGCACGGCGAAAATCGGTGTTGTGTTCGGACCCGTCATGGTGGCGTGGTTCCTCATGCTCGCGGTCTTTGGTGTCGGCGGGATCCTCAAGATGCCGTCGGTGCTTGCGTCGGTGAACCCGATGTACGCGTGGGAAATCATCCGTCACAACCCGGTGGAAGTCTTCGTACTTCTTGGCGCGCTTGTACTCGTCGTGACGGGCGCCGAAGCGCTCTATGCCGACATGGGTCACTTCGGCGTTGGGCCGATTCGAGCCGGTTGGTATCTCCTCGTTTGCCCCGCGCTTGCGTTGAACTACTTCGGCCAAGGAGCAGCGGTCCTCGTTGGTATCGAGCAAGGAATGCTCGATCCGACGAAGGCCGAAACGTTCAATCCGTTCTATGAACTTGTGCCTGGGCCGCTCTTGATTCCCGCGGTGATTATGTCGACCGCCGCGACGATCATCGCGAGCCAAGCACTCATCTCCGGCGTGTTCTCGATGGTCCGGCAGGCGATTCGGCTCAACATGATGCCGCGCCTTGAAGTCATCCATACGTCCGGCGAGCAAGAGGGGCAGATCTACATCCCGGTCATCAATTTCCTGATGCTCGTCGGGTGCCTCTTCACCGTGCTGCTCTTCCCGACGTCGACCGAACTCGCCGCGGCGTACGGCATCGCGGTGACTGCGCTCATGGGTATCACCACGGTGCTCTTTGGCGTCGTCGCGCGTCGGCTTTGGCGTTGGCGTCGACGTTGGGTGATGCTGCTCGTTGGCGCGTTTCTCGCGGTGGATGTCATCCTCTTCGTGGCGAATGCGCCGAAGATCGCGACGGGCGGCTGGTTCGCGCTTCTCATCGGGGTTCTCGGCTTCCTCGTCATGTCGACGTGGGTGCAGGGCAGTTACATCATCGGCCGTAAGCTTGCCGAAGGAACGCAGTCGATTCACGACTTCCTCGGCGCGCTCTGGACGGACGCGATTCCGCGCGTCCCAGGGACCGCTGTCTACCTCACGACGAACTACAACACGCCGCTCGCGCTTAAGCATTTCGTCGAGCACGCGCACGTCTTGCATGAGCAAGTCGTGCTGATGACGATCGTCTCGTCGAACTTGCCGGTGGTTCCAGCCGCGCGACAGATTCGCGTGGAATGGTTGCCGGATGGCGTGTGGAAAATCACCGCGCTCTGCGGCTTCATGGAAAGCCCGAATATCCCGCGGTTCTTGGAGCGCGCGAAAGCGCACGGCTTCAACTTTGATCCGAATCAGACGACGTATTTCGCGCGCCGCACATCTGTGGTGCCAACGGGTACAGCGAAGATGGCGGGCTGGCGTAAGCGGCTTTTCTCGGCGCTTTCGCGGAATTCAGTCGACGCGACGCGCTCGTTCAATCTGCCGCCCGACCGCGTGGTTGACTTCGGTGCGCAAGTCGAACTCTGATCGCGCGTAGTTTCACACCCGTGCGCCGCGTGAAAGTCGATCGAGCGTAATCGCTGCGCTGACCGCGACATTCAAACTGTCGACGCCTGCCGCCATCGGAATACGCACGATGTGATTCGCAAGCGCGCGGACCTCGGCAGACACGCCGTTCGCTTCATTTCCAACCACGATCGCAACGCGCGCTGGCTCACCGATCGACGCGATCGGCACGCTTGATTGAATCGCGGTCGCGACGATCTCGAGCCCGAAGCGTTCACGCAACATGGCGAGATCTTCTGGCCAGCGCGTCGCGCGTAGGGCTTGCACTTTCAGCGCGTTTCCCGTCGAAACACGCAAGCTCTTGCGATAGAGCGGATCGTGACAAATCGGGCTCAAAAGGACGGCGTCGGCCGCGAAGGCCGCAGCGATCCGAAAGAGCTGCCCGATGTTGTCGATGTTTGTGATGTCCTCCGCGACGAGCACGGTGCGCGGCGGCGACGCGGGGTTCCACTGCGCCGGATCGATCGCTTCGAACGGCGCACGACGCGCGGTCGCGAGCAGCCCGCGGTGCAATTGAACGCCCGTGAGTTGCTCGAGTACCTCCTCGCTCGCCGTATAGAGCGGCGCGCGACACTTCGCTTGGGCGAGCATTTCGCGCGCGCGATCACGCATGCGGTGACTCGCGAGCACCGCGCACAATGTCTCGGGCTTCAAGAGCATCGCTTCGAGAACAACGAGTGTTTCGCCGACGAAAAGCCCTTCGCGCGACGTGAGTTCTTTCTCGCGAATATCGGCAAACGCCGCCACGCGCGGGTCCGACGCATCGACGATTTCGATCGGCGAAGGCATCGGTAGAGACATGGCGTCGTCGGTGGATTTTTGTTCGGGCATCGCGTCGGGCATCGCTCAATTCTCCGCGATTCGGCGGGGCCGTGCGCATGGGGTCGTCGGTACACTCGCGCGCATGCAGCCGGAAGGCGGACCATCTTCGAGCGAACCACGCGACGCGCGCGATGAGCGTGCAGATGAGCGCGCGGAAGACGCGATCGCGCGCGAGAATCTCGCGGCTTCTGGCTCGCCGCTCGGTGAGATCCCCGAGAACGAAGCGGTCATCGAAGCGACCGAACCGACGCCTGAAGATGAGCGCGTCGAAGAGATTCTCGAAGAGGCAGCCGAAGCGGGCACGATCGACGTACCTGAACTTGCCGAAGCAGTTGAGCAGCAGGAAGCACCGGACGCCGCGGAAACGCTCGAGCAAATCGGCGAAGCGGCGGCGTTCGAAGTCATCGAAGAGATGGAAACCGAGAGCGCGGCCGACGCGCTCGCGCACATGCATCCGTCGCTCGCGGTGAGTGTGCTTGAAGATCTTGTCGAAGAAGATCCGTCGTACGCGGGCAAACTCATCGAAGAGATGGCGCCAGATGACGCGACCGATCTTTTGCAGAATTTGCCCGATGATTCGCGCGATCGCTTGCTTGGGACACTCGGCAAAGTCGAGGCGGTGAAGTTCCGTCGACTGCTTGAATACCCTGAGAAAAGCGCGGGCGGCATGATGACGACCGACTACCTCGCCGTGCGCGACACCATGACGGTGCGCGAAGCGACGGAAGCGATTCGGCGCGCCGAAAGCCTCGGCGAGGATTGGCTCTACGTCTTCGTCGTCGATTGGCGCGGACGTTTGCAAGGTCGCGCGACGATGCGCGCGCTGTTGCTTGCGGAACCCTCGCAGAAAGTCACGGCGATTTGCGAGCGGCAAGTCGACGCCGTGAAGCCCGATGTCGAGCGTGAAGAAGTCGCGCGCGAGTTCGAGAAGTACGACTACCTCGTGCTGCCAGTTGTCGATGAAGAAGATCGCATGCTCGGCGTGATCACCGTCGACGACGTGGTCGACGCCATTCGACAAGAGTCGACCGAAGACGCGCAGGCGATGGTCGGTGCAGGCCGCGAAGAAGCGGTTTTCTCGAGCGTTGCCGACAAATTGCGCGGCCGATTGCCGTGGCTTTTCGTCAACCTCTTTACGAGTTCGATCGCTGCGATCGTGGTGTTGCAGTTCGATGACCTCATCGGGTCGATCGCAATTCTCGCGGTGATCATGCCAGTCATCGCGAATCAAGCGGGGAACGCTGGTCAACAGTCGCTCGCGGTGACGTTACGCGGCATCGTGCTCGATGAAGTACGCGAGGGTGCGGCACTCGGACTTGTGCGCCGCGAAGCAGTCGTCGGGCTTGTGAACGGCACGATTTGTGGCGTCCTGGTGGGCGCCGTTGTCGGCGGGATGCAATGGTGGGCGCATCCCGACGAAGGCCTGTGGAAACTCGGGCTCGTCGTCGGTGTTGCGATGACCGCGGCACTCGCAGTTGGGACGCTTGTCGGTTCGAGTCTTCCGCTCTTGGTGCGGCGATTCGGTGCAGATCCTGCAACAGCATCCACCATCTTCCTCACGATGGTCACCGACTCGATGAGCTTCCTCGTCTTCCTTGGCCTTGCCTACCTTCTCTCAGGTTGGATCGGGATCACCGGCTGACGACGCTCGCGCGAAGCATCGCGAGCCTGCGCGATATCGGTGTACTGCTGCGCCTGCGCACGCATCTGTCGATCTTGCAGCGGCGCCAACAGAAAGAGCGCTGCGATTGAGCCAACGAAACAGAAGAGCATGTCCCACTGGGCGTCCCATCCGTCGCCTTGTGCGCCGAGGAAGTCGCTCGAGGCGTCGCCAAAGCCCATCGCGACCGCGAATTCGAGCAATTCAAAGAACGCTGAGAACGCGAGGCACATGCCAACGACAATCACAGGAAGCCAACCGCGCAACGCGACGATCGCGTTGCGGAGAAACACTTCGCGCCACAGGAGCGCTGGCGCGAAACCCTGCATGAAATGGCCGAATCGGTCGTAGTCGTTGCGTGGTCGAGCCATCCACTCTTGCACCCATGCGCCGAGCGGCACGTGGGCGTAGGTGTAGATCCCGCCGATGATGAGGACGACCGAGTGCACGACCAACACCGTGAACGCGATGCCCGTGCACGGCAATCGACGCAGCCACACGGCCCACATCACGATCGCGCCGATGACCCAGAAGACTTCCGCGAGCCACGTGACATGGCTGCGCGGCGCGATGCCGCTCCACACGAGGAAAACCACGAGTGCGGCAACCACCGCGTCGCGTGCGCCCGGTCGCGGGTGAAGGCTCGACATGTGCGCAGACTATGCGCGCTCGATGCGCGTTTCACGCGTCGTTCTTCGGGAAATCTCCGGGTTTCCGCGAGATGCGGAACGCGCACTCACTTGGGTTGCGCGGGAATCGCAGGCGCGGCAGGCGCGGCCGAGTCCGCAGGCTTCGTCGGCGCTGCAGGAGCCTTGTCCTTCGCTACAGGAGCGGGTTCTGCGAGCATCTTTTCGATCGCAGCGATGACCTTCGCATCGTCTGGCTTCGTCATTGATGCGAAGAAGACAGCGCGCTTGCCATCGCGCGAGACCACGTACTTGCCGAAGTTCCAACCCGGCAGCTCGCCAGTCTTCGTGCCAAGGAACTCAAAGATCGGCGATTGCGATTTGCCGGCTTTCACGCCGGATTTCTCGAGAAGCGGGAACGTCACCTTGTAGCGCGCGTCGCAGAATTCGCGGATTTCCTTCGCGCTGTCGAACTCTTGTCCGCCGAAATCGCCCGACGGCATGCCGATCACGACCAAGCCTTGATCGCGGAATCGATCGGCGAGCGCTTGCAGCGCGGTGTACTGCGGCGTGAGGCCGCACTGACTCGCAACGTTCACGACGAGCGCGACTTTGCCTTCGTATTGGGCGAGATTCGCGTTGGAGCCATCGAGCGCCTTCGCCTCAATCGTGTAGAGCGACGCGTCCTTCCACTTCACGGCGAGGTCCTTTCCTTCCGCGTCAACTTGCGGCGCAGTTTGCGAGCAGGCGAAGCCGGTGATCGAGGCAACGGCGGCAACGGTGGCGGCGACGGAAGCGGTGACAAGGCGGTTCAGCATGGTGGGCTCAGACTTTTTCAGGCGTACGAGTTCAGACTCCTGAACTCAGACTTGGGTTTTCAGACTTGGGTTTTCAGACTTGGGTTTTCAGACTTGGGTTTTCAGACTTGGGTTTTCAGATTTGCGCTTTCAGAATCGTGCCGTCATCACGGAGCGGCTCCCGAGCAGCCCGCTCACGTGGACTGGAGACTTCGCGCCGTTCCCGTTTCCCGATGCGCCGGAAACGTCGTCGATGAAAAGTCGCGGTATCGGTCCACGCGTCCGTCGTTAGAGTAGTCGCCTGCGGCGCGAGATTTGAAGTTCGCGCCGAGCCTGAGGCCGAGGGACCACCATGCGCCGCACGATTCTCGCCAACCTGTTGCTTTCATCGTTTCTTTCGTCCGCACTGATCGGGACCGCGTCGGCGAGCCTTTCGACGACCGCCTCGGCGGTGCCGCCCGATCTAGAGCGGGCGCTTGGCTGGATTCCCGAGAGCGCGGTTTCGTTCGTTGTTGTTCCGAATCTCAAGAAGGCAAGCAATGATCTTGAGCAACTCGTCGAGGCGACGGGGCAGGGAGGCGTCCTTGCGATGGGTCGTCCGATCGACCTCTTGAAGGCGCAGCTTGGAGTTGGATCGAATCTCGATGAGAACGGTCCGCTCGTTGCGTACTTCCCGAGCGCGGCGGCTGAAGGAACGCTCCCCGTTTTCGTGCTGCCCTGCACCGATGCGACGGCGTTTCTCAACGCGAATCTGAAGCCTGCGCCCGAGTCGGGCGAGGGTGCCTTCACAAACGCCTCGGGGCTCGTGCTCTTTGCAAAGCCGCTTGAGGGTCGCGTCGCGCTCGCGACAGATCGCGCGGCGCTGCCAGCCGATGGCGCGCGTGGAATCGGTGAACGATTCACTGCGCGCGTCCAAGGCGCCGACGAAAACGCATGGCTCGAACGCGCGGATCTCATCGCGTGGGGTTCGCGCGATGCGTTGGCCGCCGCCGTCGCAGCCGCACGCCGCGCGGAGATTCCTGATGCTGCACTTGAGGCAGGAGCCGGTGGTTTTGGTGGCGGTTTTGGTGGCGGTTTCGGTGGTTCGCGCGAAGAGATGGAAGCGAATCGCGAGCGCGCGTTGAAACTCTTCGACATGCTCGCAGACGGAATCGTCACGATCGATGTCGATCCGCTTGGCCTCTTCATCGGCGCTGTTGGCGTGGGTGAACCGATGTCGCCACTCGCGTCGCTTGCCGCAGGCGGCACGGGAAAGCCCGCGCGATTCGCGCATTTGCCGCAGAATCCTTTCTATCTCGCGATCGCGGCCAACATCGACGCACTTGGTGGACCGGAGAAATTCGGTGAACTGCTTGATCTTGCGGGCATCGCGCGCGACGTACTTCCGGCGTGGTTCTACGCGGAAGGAAAAGACATCACAGACGTCGAACTCGCGGCGTATCCATCGAAACTTGGTGTTGCGATTGGTGGAGCGTTGAATGATTCCGCGCTCTTCATTGGTTCGCGCAATCCAAGCACGACGCTTGCGCGCATCGAGTCGGGCATCCTCGCGCTGGCGGGTGAGTCCAACGGGCTTCGCCGCGAACCTGCATGGAACGCCGAGAAAAAGTTGAAGACGGGCGATGTTGTCGCCGCGTTTGAAATCAAGGAAACCGTCATCGATGCAACGAAGCGACCGGGTATCGACATCGAACGCCTCGCAAAGCAATTCATCTTCGGCTCGCGCGGCGTCAACGGGCTTGCGAAGAAAACGGCTGATGGCGTGGTGATCACGTTCAGCCAACGCCCTGATGTGTACGCGCGTGCCATGGAAGCCGCCGCGGGTACGAAGACGCTTGCGAAAGATGACACCGTCGCGAGCATCGAAGAGTGGCTACCCGCCGCGCGCGATGTGGAAGTGATGCTCGGGCTTGGACAACTCACGAATCTCGTCGGTCAGATCGCATCGAGTTTCATGGGCGAAGAAGAAGTGCGCGCGGCGCTGCCGAAGGTTCCCGCGGATACGGAGCCGATTGCATTTGCGCTTGATCTCGAAGGTGGCCGAACGCGCGCAGCGGTCGTTGTGCCTGCCGCTGTTCTGAAACTCGCAGCGCGCACGGGTCTTGATCGCGCGGTTGCGCCGAACGACACGAAGCCCACTAGTGCGCCAAACGCAGCGCCACCGGCAACACCCGCCGCGCCGAGCGTGCCCGCGGGAGACGCGCCATGACGTCGCGAGATTCAGGGACTTCGGGAGATGCCGGAAACTCGGGCAGTTCACGTGACGGGCAGTTCTTTCCAGTCAGTGCTGATCGCGTCTTGTCGCTCGATCCGTTCGCGTTGATGGGTGTCGTGAACGTCACTCCAGATAGCTTTTCGGATGGCGGGCAATTCACGAGCGCCGAAGAAGTTGCGCAGTTCGCGCTTGCGTTGATCGATCAAGGCGCGACCGTGATCGATGTTGGTGGCGAAAGCACGCGACCGGGTGCTGCGCGTGTTGCGGTTGATGAGCAGATTCGTCGCGTTGTGCCGGCGATTACGCGCATTCGTGCGCGGTCGAATGTTGCGATTTCGATCGACACAACGCACGCCGCTGTCGCGGAAGCCGCACTCGACGCAGGCGCAGACTTCGTGAACGATGTCAGCGCGGGCACCGAGGATTCCGCGATGTTCCGCATGCTTGCAAAGCGCGGCGCGGGAGTTGTGCTCATGCATCGTTTGGCTCCGCCCGATCAAGACAGTTACTCCGATCGCTACGCGAAAGAGCCGGTGTACGGAGATGTTGTCCGTGATGTCGCGGCGTTTCTGCTCGCTCGCGCCGAGATGGCGATGGCCGCGGGGATTCCGCGCGAACAGATTGCGCTCGACCCTGGCCTCGGATTCGGGAAAAGCGTTTTGCAGAACTACGAGTTGCTCGCGCGCACCAGCGAGCTCGTTGCGCTGGGATTTCCCGTGCTTGTCGGTGCGAGTCGGAAAAGTTTCCTTGGCGCCGTCACCGGGCGTGAGGATCCCGAGCAGCGCATCATCGGCTCGGTGGTGGCGGCTGTGGCGGCGTATGGCGGCGGCGCGCGGATCGTGCGCGCCCATGACGTTGGCGCACATCGCGAGGCGCTCCTCGTCGCCCATGCGGTTTTGCGCGGGGCGGGGCTCTGAACCTCGCGGTAGACGTTGTTCGGAGGACGGCGCGACGTCGTCGCTCCGTGCTCGATCTGGCGCGCTTCCCCCACGCGGGCTTGAATTGCTTGCGATTCGGCGGTGATTTCGCCGTCATCCTGTCGTCGTTCTGTCGTCGTTCCGCCGCCGTCCCATCGGGGGGTCTGATCGCTACTATGTCCCGCCGCGCGGAGGGTCCCGCGCAAACGATCCCACTCTGACCGCGTGCACCTCGCGGCATTCACTGAACAGGAGCAGACGATGGCTGGCGCCGCCACTCTCACGATCACCGAAGCGAACTACGACAACGAAGTTGCTCAGAGCAACGTTCCCGTGCTCATCGACTTCTGGGCCGAGTGGTGCCAACCTTGCCGCATGATCGGCCCAACCATCGATCAACTCGCGAGCGAGTATCAGGGCCGCGCGAAGGTCGGCAAGGTCGATGTCGATTCGAACCGCAACCTCGCGCTCAAGTTCAACGTGCAGAGCATTCCGTGCGTGGTCGTCGTGAAGGGCGGCCAAGTCGTGTCGCGCACGATGGGCATCAAGCCAAAGCCAGAGTTCGCGAAGATGATCGACGCGGCGCTCTGAGTGCTGCGCGGGGTGTGATTTCAGCTCGCGGCGCGTGATTTCAGCTCGCGGCGCGTGACGAGCACAAATCGTCCGTCGCATCTTTCATTGCTTCCTACTGGATGAACGACCAACACGCCGCGCGTCTCGCGCGGCGTGTCGTTCTTTGGATTGACGGGATCGAGTCGCTGATTTCAAAGACCATCGGCGCTCAGATACGTCACTCTGAGTCGACTTTCCGAGCGAGCAGTCGCGCACCGACACTCATTTGGCACCGCGGGGGGCGCGCCAAGCGATCTTGTGGCTGTCGTTGTTCAAGCCAACTCAACACTCGGCAGGAGCTCAGCCGATGTACCTCCGAGCCCAACCATGCACTTCCCGACCCACCTCTTCCGCCGCGTCGTTTCGAGTGGGCAGTTCATGCCCGAACTCGACGGCTTGCGCGCGGTCGCGATTCTTCCGGTCGTTCTCTTTCACGCGACGATGTCGCTCTACCTGAAGCACCAGGCGTCCGGCGGAACGCAGGTCTCGGCACTCGACGGGTCGCAGGGTGACGCGGTGTTCCGTTCGGCGCTCGGTTGGTTGGTCTCGCACGGCTTCCTCGGCGTCCAGCTCTTCTTCCTGATTTCAGGCTTTGTCGTCACGCTGCCGTTCGCGCGGCATCATCTGCTCGGCGCACGCGCGCCGCGGCTGCAGGCGTTCTATGTGAAACGCCTCACACGTATCGAGCCGCCGTACGTCATCGCGCTTCTGCTCTTTGCACTCGGCGTCCTGGCGGTCGCGCCTGAGAATTTCCGCATCGCCGATTTCGCGTCGGGCCTCGTCTATCTCCGCACCGCGCTCTTCGGCAACGAACCTTGGGCGTTCTTCATCTCCTGGAGCCTCGAGATTGAGGTGCAGTTCTATCTGCTGGTGCCGCTGCTTGCGTCGGTGTTCGCGATTCGCAACTCGGTCGTACGACGCGCGGTGCTCATCACGGCGATTTTGATCGGCGCGCTGTATGCCGCTGAGGTGCGGCTTGCGAGCAGCGAGGATGCGCCGCTTGGCGGACCACTCCAACATGGGAAGTGGCTCGGCACCGAGATCGCGTTCTTCCTCGCGGGCATGCTCGTCGCCGACTTTTGGACGATGCGCGAGGAGAAGTTCGGCGCGCGCACGCAGAGTTTCGCGTGGGATGCGTTGTGGTTCCTCGGATTTGCGGCGGTCCTTTGGTCGTATCGCGCGCTCGAATTCCCTGCACCGATTGGCGCTCCTACTGCAATGACGGCGCTCATCGGTGGACTCATCCTGCTTGCGCTCGGCGCGTTCCGCGGGCACTTCGTACGGGCCGCGCTCTCGAATCCGCTCATCACCGCAGTCGGCGGCGCGTGCTACACGATCTATCTCTTGCACTTCCTCGTGATCAGCTTGGTGGGGCGCTTCATCGCGCCGTACGCGCCGTCCACCTTCGAGGCGATGGTTGCGTTTGCCGCGCTGCCCTTCGCCGTGGTCGTCACCGCGCTCTGCCTCTGCGCGTTCCCCGTCATCGAACGCCCGTTTATGTTTGGCGACTGGCCGCGCATCGCGTGGACCGCGCTCCGCACGATGAGCGTGCGGCCGCTTGCCGCGCTCTTCGCCGAGCGTGCGAGGCCGACGGCTTCGAACAAGTCGATGGCATGACGTCTTGAGAGAGTCGCCGCGCCGCGGCGGTTGTTACGTCGCATGCCGGAAACTGCGATGTAATGGCCTCTTGAACCGATGGACCCGCCACGTTCTACGCTCACTGCAGCGCCGCTTTCATCGGTCTCGCTCTTTCCACGTGTATCTCGTCCTCGGCGCTGTCCGCGGTTGCCGCCTCGGCACCGGATGCGCCGATCACCGTCTTCACCGCCAAGAAATTCGTCACGATGGATCCCGGTTGGCCCGAGGCCACGGCCGTCGCTGTGCAGAACGGGCGCATTCTTTCGGTCGGTCGCACGATGGAGGACTTGGCACCGTGGCTCGATGCCGCGAAGAAGAACGGCACGTCGGTGACGATGGACGCAACCTTCAAGGATCACGTCGTCGTTCCAGGATTCGTCGAAGGCCACGGACACCCGCTCATCGGCGCCATCGCGCTCACCCGACCTTGTCTTTCGCACTTTCCGCAGCCGAATCCGTACGGAGCAGACTTTCCGGGCGTGCAAGATCTCGAAGCCTGTGGAAAGGCAATCGCGGCGTATCTCGCTGCGAATCCAGACAACGGGAAGCCAGTGATTTTCTGGGGCTACGACGTCGCGGTCATGGGTCAACACCTTGATGCGGCGTGGCTCGACAAGGTGACTGGGCCACGCGCGGTTTACGTTTGGGACGCAAGCGAGCACTTCGTGTACGCATCGACCGCTGCGATGAAGGCGCGCGGCGTGACGAAGGCAGAGGCGTCTATTCCTGGCGTGACCTTTGGTCCCGATGGCGAACCCAAGGGCCAATTCTTCGGCGCGGACGCAGCCGCGTGGGTGCTTGCGCCCGCGCTGCAAGCGATGCTGACGCCCGCCGAAGTACCAGGGATCATGAAGTACCTCATTGATCTCGGTTGGAAAAACGGGATCACGACAACGAGCGACATGGCGCTTGGCATGATCGCTGGTATCGAAGCAGAATCGCGGCTCACGAAGCAGTTTTTCAATAGTCCGCTCGCGCCGCTTCGATGCGTGTCGATCACCGCCGCAGATGTTGCAGAGCGTGAGAAGGTCGTTGGCGACGGCGCGATTGCACTCGTGCGTTCGCTCGAAGCGATGAGCGATGACAAGGTGACGTTCCGCGGCGTGAAGTTCTTTGCCGACGATTCGTTCCTCTCCTTCGGCATGCAGATGACAGGCCCCGGTTACACCGATGGTCGCGTCGGACTCTGGATGACGAAGCCAAGCGACATGATGCAGCGCTACGAGCCGTGGTGGAAGGCAGGAATGCAAATCCACACGCACACGAATGGCAATGCTGGCGTGAAGGCGGTCATCGATGCACTCGCAAGCTTGCAAGAATTCAAGCCGCGTTTCGATCATCGCTTCACGATTCAGCACTACGGCATCTCGACGCCCGAAGATGCGTATCGACTTGCGCGACTTGGCGGCTTCGCGAGTGTGAATCCGTACTACTTGTACGCGCGCGGCGATATCAACACGCCGTACATCGGTACCGATCGTGCGGAGACGGCGGCGCGCTTACGCACGTTGCTTGATTCGGGCGTGAAAACGGCGCTGCACACCGACACGCCGGTCGCGCTGCCGGAACCGCTCGAAGCGATGTGGATTGCCGTGAATCGCATCGGTATCGAGTCGGGCAAGGTGCTTGGCGCGGCTGAGCGCATCACGCCCGCAGAAGCGCTGCGCATGGTGACGATTGACGCCGCGGTGACGCTTGGCGTAGAGGAGAATGTCGGCAGCATTCGCGCGGGGAAGTACGCGGATTTCGCGGTGCTCGATGCGAGCCCGCTTGAAGTGGATCCGATGAAGATTCGCGACATCAACGTCTGGGGCATCGTAGTTGGCGGTGTGAAGCACCCAGCAAGTGACATCAAGCCACTCGCACAGCCGGCGCCCTCAAAGACGACGCTTTCAGTGCCGAAGTCTTCATCGCCGACATCTGCAGTGCCAGCATCTTCGCGCACAACTGCTCGTACGGATCAAACGACGACTTCGACGAAGAACGCCGACCCGCGCGCACTTTCGTTTGCCGCTCGTTACGGCAACATGAATGCGCTTGCAGATATTGAAGCGATCACGCGTCACACCGACGGCTGCCGACTTGAGTTCTGGCGCGCGATTTCGCTTGAGGGGCTCCGTTTTGAAACGCTCGATCTTGAAACTCTCGATTTCGCGACGCTCGATGTTGCAGGGCGTTGATTTCACGCGGCCTGCGTTTGAACGCCTTGAGTTTGAAGATCTTGAGTTTGAAGACCTTGAGATTGAACGCCTTGAGTTTGAAGACCTTGAGATTGAACGCCTTGAACCTGACGGGCTTGAACTTACATCCGAGTATCCGAGCGAATGTCACCTCGAACACGCTCCATCGCCGGCGCGCCGAGCGCATGAAACGGGCACGGCACACTCATCTTGAAACTTCGATGTATGCTTCACCGTGTCATGGATTGATGTCGTGGATTGATGTCGTGAATTAGTGTGCGGGATTCATTTTGTGGCGTGATGCTGTGGTGTGATGTTGCGGTGGGACGTCGACGTCTTGCGCTCCGCTGCAACGTCTGTTCAAAGGCACCTTCGAAGGAGCACAGCGTGTTGAAACTCAGCAGCTTTTTGCGTTCGTATGTCGTCGCATTGCTCGCGATGGCCAGCCCTGCATTGGCGCAGCATCCTGTGCTTTCGCAGGTCTCGTCGCTCTCGGCACCTGCGCCGACGAGTCCAGTGCTTGGGATCGGCGCAGAGTGGACTCCGCTCGTCGCGGGTGGCGATGGCGCGCGGTTCCGCCGCGCTGATGGCGATGACCCGAGGCTTGGTGCTGCGCCGCAACTTGTCGCGGTTGCTCGTCAGTGGGGCAATGGGCGAATCATCTGCACGAGCAGTGCGTTCACGGAAAACACCGCGTCGAATCTTCGCTTCCACATCAATGCGCACGCGTGGTTGCGCAACGGTCGACCTGGCTTCATCCGTTCGACAACCAATCACGCAGAGCAAGAAGCGCTCGGCTATTTCTTGGCGAATTTCGCTTCGTCTGTCGGTCAGACATGGCTTCCCGTGATCGGACCAATCGGTTCGCCCGAACTCTCGGTGACCGGCGTTCTCTACATCGGTGATCCGCAGACTGCGTTCAGCGCTGCGGAAAAGACAGCGATCCTCAACTGGGTTGCAGCAGGCGGCGGACTCTGGGTCAACGCTTCGGGTTACCACTGGGGAGCGACGCACCCAGGCCTTGCTCCCGAGACGAATCACCCAGCCGCGCAGTTGCTCGCGCAAACCGGATTCGTACCCGTGCGTGCGACGATTCGAAGCGGATTCACCGAGATCTCGAACTTCGATGTGCTCGGCGAGAACGCGCTCACGGGTGATCTTGTGAGCGCTGCGGAAGAACTCGTGGAGATGCACCAGCAGTACGGCCCTGGGCTCGCGTCGCTGATTGAGAAGAACGCCGCACTGCGCGCTCGTTTCGACGCGTTGCACGCGGTGCTCGCGTATCCGTGCATCCTCGGTATGTCGGGCGACGTGGCACTCACGGCGGCCGGCGCATGCGTGTCGGTCTACAACGCGTCGCTCGATTTCTACGGTCACTTGCAGGACTACCAAAGCGTCGATCGGATTGGCGCAGCACTCGCGCGCGAACGACTTTGGCGCACCTACATCGACTCTGGATATGACGACGCGAGCGTCCGCACGCAACTCGCGGATTTCGCGGGCTGGGCAGGCGCGCGGCGCACGCTCTTCGTCGATCGAAATCTCATCCTGCTCGACAATCAGCGTTCAACGTCGTCGCAATCGGCGATGGTGCTTGCGTGGCTCAGTCGCATGCCCGCCGAGCGCGTACCACTGCGCGCGATGACGATTCTCGACTATCTCGGCAGTGCGCAACCTGCGCTTTCACTCGATGGCAAGGGCTACAAGGTCAACGTGTTTGGGGATGTTCCTGGCACGGTGAACGAGCAACCATTCCCGGTCAATTTCTCCGTTTGGCGTTCCGACATCTTCGCGCAAGTCGCCGCGCACGAGATCACGCACGTGCTCGACTCGGCGTACATCAAAGAGAACCCTGCACGCAATGCGCGTCGTGCAGCACTCCTCGCTGATGCGGGCAATGATCCGCAGAACTTCCTGCGCGATCTTCCGCAGTTTCCGGCTGGTTGGTTCCAGCAGAATCCTGGCGAGTTCATCGCGTCGATTGCAAATCAGTGGGTCGCAGAGAGTCAGTTATGCCTGCAACTCGGGCGGCACAAGTTTTTGCTCGGTCGTCGTCAGCCGCTTGAGCAAGCGATTTTCTTCGCCGACATGCTGTCGGTCGGTAACACCGTGCCGTTCTTCCGCAGCACGGTGTTGGACGTCATTCAAACGCGCACCGCAACGCTTACCCGCGATGCGCAGGGACGCATCACGTCGATCACCGACGGCGGTGTGCGGCTCAACATCGGCTACGACGCGCAAGGTCATATCGTGATGGCGGTGCAAACTGCGCAAGACTGTGATCAAGATGGGTTCGCGGACGTCGAAGAGATCCTTCTTTCGGGCACTGGCGCAGACGTCGACGCCGACATGCGGCTTGACGGCTGCGCGGGCTTTGTCGATATCGATCAAAACGGCGTCGTCGACGCAGGCGATCTCGCGTGGCTTCTCTCGCGATGGGGGCTTTCGGCGAAGGAAGCTCCCGAGTGCGATCTCGATGCCGACGGAGTTGTCGGGCCAGGCGACCTCGCCACGCTCTTGAGTAGCTGGGGCGGCGCGACCTGAACGAATGACGGTGCTGTTGGCTTGTTTTCGTCGTGTGGTGCGTCAAGCGCCGCGCGCAGCGCCGTTGATCGATTCCATCGCCGCAGCGCTGAGCGCGCGACCGACGAGCAACTCTTCGTCGACGACTTGCGTCGCACCTTGCTCGCTGATTTCCGCTTCGGCGACGTGATAGCGCGCGCGGGCGATGACCGCACACGTCGGCGCAATCGCACGGGCAAGCGCGGTGACCGAGGCGACGACGGACGGATCGGACACGGCAATCAACAACACGCGCGCACGCATGATGCCTGCGTGTTCGAGCACTTCGCGTCGACGCGCGTCGCCGAGATCACACTCAATTTCGAGTGAGCGCGCGAGCGCGTGGCCGTGCGCGCTCGACTCGATGACGCGCGTGGACGTACGCATTTCGGCCGTGAGCGATGTGTATGCCTCGCGACCCGCGGGGCCGAAGCCGACGATGATGATGTCGGTGGCGTGCACGATGTGCGTCTGCGACTCGTCGCGCGTTTCGGCGTCACGGCTGGTTGCAGTACGCGCGCGGGCGAATCGATTCGCGGAGGCAACCATGAGAGGTGTGAGCGCAAGGCTTGCGACCGTCACCGTGACGACGAGGCGAAAGAACTCGTCATTGAGAAAGCCATCGCTGCGCGCGCTTCCTGCCACCACGAAACTGAACTCGCCGATCTGTGAGATCGTTGCCGCCGCCGCGAGTGCGCTCGCGCCCGTGAGACCTGCGACGCGAAGCGCGCCTGCTGCGATGAGTGCTTTGCCAGCGACCACGGCTGCGAGTGTCGCGAGCACGAGTGGCGCATGTTCGTACGCCCACAGTGGATCGCCCGCGAGGCCGATGGCAGCGAAGAAAACCGTGAGAAGCAGCGTGTAGAGCGGCGCAACATCCGCGCGGATTTGCGCAGCGAAGCGTGAGCCACCGAGCAACACGCCCGCGACGAATGCACCAAGCGCGGGCGGAAGGCCTGCGAGTTCGGCGCCGACGACGCTCCCAAGCGCACAGACCAGCGCGAAGACAACGGGGAGATCGCGATTCCGTGTCATGGCCTGCGCGCCAAGGCCGTAGGGCACAATCACACGCACGAAGAGGACGAAGCTTGCGATGAGAATCGTCGCGTACAGCAGCGTGGAGAGCGCCGCCCGGCCAATCTCCGCGAGATCGCCGCCTGAGCGACCAAACGCGAGTGCGAGCACGATCGGCACGACCGCGATGTCTTGGACGAGGAGCACGCCGATCGCTTGGCGTCCGTGTGTACTGTCGAGCGCGCGACTTTCGACGAGTAAGCGCGCGACAACAGCGGTACTCGACAGCGCGAGAATCGAACCGAGTGCGAACGCCGTCCCGAAGGAAAGCCCGAACGCCATCGCAGCGGCGGCGCCTGCAGCCGTGGTGAATACGATCTGCAACACGCCCGCGACGAGGACGCGCGTTCCGAGTTGTTTGAGGCGCGCGAGGCTGAATTCAAGCCCAATCGTGAAGAGCAAGAGCGACGCGCCGAGTTCTGCGAGGAGATCGATGCGCTGCCCGCCGTCGACCCAACCCAAGACGTTCGGCCCGACGAGCGTGCCCGCGGCGAGGTAGCCGAGGATCGCGCTTTGCTTCAAGCGCTCCGCGAGCATGCCAAGCGCAAGCGCCGACGCTAGCAGAACGAGAATTTCGACGAGTGCCCCGTGCATCGCGCGTGCAAGGTAACGGCCTCGATCGCCTCGAAGTTGCGGACAAGAGCGGCAATTCGATTCAAGCTGACGTTTGCTTTGTGCGGCAGTGCAGACTCAGCGACGCGCGTGTACGCGACGCTCAACGGTTGCTCGCACGAACGGGCGTCGCGGCCTACCTTCAAACTTGCGTTTACGTGAGCGTGGGCTCGCAAACGAAGCCGGCGATCATTTGCAAAAATAAGACAAAGTGGTTGAGTGCATGGAGTGCGGAGGTAACGTTTCGACGGCTGGGGGCCGTTTGCATCAGCAAAGTTTCTTACCGAGACTTTGCACTGAACTCTTTCTGAGAGGACGCGTTGATGAAATTCGGTCAGACTTTGAAGGCCGTGGCGACTTCGCTTGGCATGTTTGCGGCGGGAAGTTGGATCGTTCCTTGTTTCTCGTTGACTTCCGTGACGCAGATCGCAAGCGCGGTTCCGATGTCGGAGAACTCCAACGACGATACTTGGTCAGGTTCGGATGTCGCCCGCGCTTGGGCATCGGCCACAGGCAGCGAGTATGACCCAGCGAGTCAGGTGCTCGTGATGCAATCGGGGGAAGACCATGTGCCCGTGGTCCTCGACCAAGTGCGCTCTGAGGACGGTCGCTCAGTCGGGCTTTCGTACTTCATGGTGGATCTCAGCCTTCCTGTCGCTGAGGCAAGCCAACAAGATGAGGAGTTTGGCGTCACCACCGGAGCGGAGTTTGTGACAGGGCGGATTCTCGGCGCGCTCGATCATCCCGGCTACTTCTCAGGAGTTCGCTTTTCGATGTTGGCCGAGAGCGGCTTGAGTTCCAACGCTCCTACGACAATCGCGTCTCAGCCTGCGAAGCAGAGTGGATGGCTCTTCTCGTCGCGTGCATACTTGCCGCCGTGGGGGTGGGCGTGGGCGCTGCGTGGAAGCTCGGCAAAACTTGGTGCCCTAGCGCGTGCAGAGGTCCAACTCCTCAGGCCTGTTTCGTGTGTGTGGCAGGCGTGATTGTGGTCGGTTTTGGAGCCGCGATAGGCACAATGATCCTCTGTCAACTGGGCAACGATGCGCTCCGTTCAGGGTGCCTACACACCGCGCTCGCGACCTATCAGGAAAATCTGGCCAATGCGGGTTGCCCTGCGAAGCCCCTCCCGTTTGGGCACTCCGCCTCGGATCCGACTGATCCAAACGAATTGTCGGCTGCACCGAACAACGCTCACATTCTTCGCTCGGAGGTGGATGAATGACCGACGACACGAAGCCCAATCAGTGGAACACCGATCCGAAGCTCGGACTCACTTACAATCAGTTCCGTGGCGGGGTCTTCGTCGCGGGCCTTCTTGGTGCGGTGTTGTCCGTCACGATGGCCTTCGTGGTGTTCAAATTTCACCCTCACCTCCCCAGCGATCCCAATCGATGGTTGTGGATCGGCGTCATTTTTCTCCCCTATCTACTTTCACAACTTGGTCTCATGGTGTGGTGTGCGCTGAAGATATTCAGAACGTCTCGCCGCCACGCGGCGTCCACTCCTGAAGCGCGTTGAGACTATCGGCTGGCTCGAGTACCCCCGTGTTTCGGCAATCGAGCACTATTGAGGGCGAGCAGACTGCGGACCGTCGTCGACCCAATTTCCCAGTCCGATGCAAGCAGTGTGTTCGGCGGGTTTCGATCGGATAGATGTGATCGTCCGGCGGCACCTTCGGAAGCGTCGACACCAAATGCAACGCCCTGCAACTTCGCGCGAGAGTTCGCGAGAAGCGCAGGGCGCGCCGAGTGGACCTGATCGGGCTCGAACCGACGACCTCTTCCATGCCATGGAAGCGCTCTCCCAATTGAGCTACAGGCCCGTTGAATTGTTCGGCGCGCACGAACCGCGCCGGGTGGAGGAGGGTAGATCAAGGTGGCGCGAATCGCAAGCGGTCTCGAAGCCGCGATACAGAATGGGCTTGCGGGAAGTCCGCAACGGTCGGCTGGAGCAATGAGGAGGGCGAATTGGTCGCGCTATCGGGCATCGATCGAAGGGGGAGATCCGAGAATGCTCGGAAATCGTGTCGCTTGACCTTCAAATGCCACGCGACCTTCCCTCCGTTTCATTCCTAAGTCATTCGGTTTTGCGCCATTCGGCTTTCGCAGCGTGCGCCCGGTCACAGGTCCGCGGCTGATTCTCGGCCGTCTGAGCGCATGAATTTCAGAAACTCGACGGACTGCGCGCAAAAACGGTGTCCGCGGCGCTCTACTCTCGCGGTTCGGTCTGAGGCCCTCACCTCAGGTGATCTTTCTTCGGTCACCGCAACGAACCACGCGTCGAACTCCGCGGTCCAAGCGGTCATGCGACGCGTTCGGAAAGTCCGCCCTGTCCAACGTTGTCCAACGTTGTCCAACGTTGTCGAACGTTGTCGAACCGTTCCAAACAAAGTGAGTGATGTCATGTTGATCAATCGGATCATCGCTGCCGCCGCGTGCGGTGCTGCTATCGCAAGTCCTGCCTCGGCGGCGCTCTACCTCTCGGCCGGAGCGAGCGAGGCGGGCCTCGGTCTCTTCGAGGGTTCGATCGCGTTCAGCGCGACGGGCGAAACGACCGGCTCGCTGTCGGTCACGTTGACGAATACCTCGCCAGCGGCGAATGGCGGATGGATCACAGCCTTTGCATTCAACGTGGTTGATGGCGTCACCCTCTCGCTCGCGGGGCCAGACGTCGGCTGGAACCTCCTCACGAATGTCTCTGGCAACCCTTACGGCGACTTCGACTACGGAGCCTCAATCAGTTCGTCCTGGCAGGGTGGCGGCTCGCCGTCGCAGGTTGTCGCAGTTGGTTCATCGCTCACGACAGTCTTCGCCGTCGCGGCGTCCGCGTCCGTGCTTGCGTCGCTGACCGATGCATCCTTCTTCGATGGTTCAGCAGGAGCAGCCTTCGTCGTCCGCTTCCGTGGATTTGAAGACGGCAATTCGGACAAGGTCGTCGGGGTGCCCGTGCCTGGGCCTGGCGCACTTGCGCTGCTCGGACTCGCAGGACTTGGCGCTTGCCGCCGACGGCGTTGAGCGCGGGCTGGCTAGCACCACGAAAGCCGGTTCTCTTCGAATCCGGATGTTGCTTCTTAATCTCGTCGATGTGAACCGTCGCGCTGCACGTGCTCCGTGCGGCGCGATGTCTTTCGGGGTTGCGTACTACTCGCATCCTTCCGTTCGAGCGCGCCCTCGCGCCATTCGGTCGATAAGACCGACCAACACTCGTGATCGCGCCACGCGCCGTCGATTTCGATCAGCCCGCGCAAGACACCCTCGCGCGTGAACCCAAGCGCGCGCACGAGCGCAATCGAGCGATTGTTGTGCGGGATGATGTTCGCGGCGACGCGATGAAGTCCGCGATCTTCAAACGCGTGATCGACGAGCGCGGACACCGCATCGCGCATGAGGCCCTTCCCAGGTTCGCCCGCGGCAAGCCAGTAGCCGAGGTGGCAGTCAAGACTCGGCCACTCGCTGATACCGCCGAGGCTTGCGACGCCGACGATGCGGCCATCGTCGCGGGCGCAGACGAGGAGCCGGAGCCGACCATGCGCTTCGCACTCGGGCCGCAGCATGCGCGCGAATCGACGGCCAAACGAGGGCTCGCTGCCGCGCGCGGTCCGCGGCATCCACGGCGCCAAGTGTTCGCGCGAGCGGGAGAGCATCGCCATGAAGGCGGTGCCATCGGCTTCGTGCGCAAACCGCAGGAGTGTGCGCTCGCCCGCACGCACGACGCCAGCTGCACGTTCGCGCGCGGAGGGTTTCATCGAAAGCGGTGGTCGTTTCTCTGAAGGCACGGTCGCAGCATACGCTGCGCACCATGACCGATTGCTTGTGCTTGCTCGTCGGAACGCTGTGGCTGTCGCAGGTTGCGCCATCAACACCACCGCTGCCGACAACTCCGCCGCCAACCCAATCGACGGAGCCGACGCGTGCGCGCACCGTCGATCAAGCCGCCATCGCGGCGATCGCAACCAAGGGGCGCGCCGACGCGAAGCTTCCGGGGCTCGTTGTCGCAGTCGTACCGCGCGATCGTTCGCCAGTCCTCGCGGCTGCGGGCGCTCGAGCGGCGACCGAAGATGCAGCGATCACCATCGACGACCGCATGCATCTCGGATCATGTACGAAGGCGTTCACCGCAACGCTCGCGGCAGCGCTCGTGGCCGACGGCAAGATCCGATGGGATTCGACGATTCTCGAGGTTCTTGGGACGGATGCGCCGAATATGTTGGAAGCGTGGCGCACAGTCACGCTCGAAGAGTTGCTTCGGCACCGGGGCGGTGCCCCAGCCAACCCGCCGGCTCCACTCTGGACCGCGGCGTTCGCCTGCACGGACTCCGCGATCGAGTGTCGCGCAGTGTTTATGCGCGGACTTCTCGCGGAGATGCCGACGGCGCGCGGAAAGTTCGTCTATTCGAATCAAGGCTACGCGATCGCCGGGCGGATGTTGGAAGTCGCCGCCGCGCGCGGTGCGGTTGACGCCGATGGTCGGCCACACAATCCAATCGCCTACGAAACGCTGCTCAACGATCGCGTGCTGCAACCACTCGGGATCGAACGCGCGTGTTTCGGACCACCGACGCGCACGGAACCTGCTTCGCCAAAGGGCCACACCGAGACGGGCGTTGTGCGCGACATTGACAATCCCAACGCGATCGCGCCGGCAGGGACGCTCGCGATGCCACTCGGCGAGTGGTCGAAGTTCGTCGCGTTTCATCTTGGCGCCGAGCCGCCGAAGCCACTCGCGGGCGCAGCACGCGAACTCGCGACGTTGCATCGAAAGAACGCAGAGGAGCCATTCGAAGCGCTCGGCTGGAAGACGGCGGAGCGCACGTGGGGCGGCGCGGTACTCATGCACGCGGGGTCAAACTCGCTCTGGTACTGCGTCGCGTGGCTCGCGCCCGAGAAGGGCTTTGCGGTGCTTGCCGCGACGAATCAGGGCGGTGATGCCGCGGCGAAAGCGTGCGATGAGGCGTGCGCTGCGATGATCTCCGAGTGCGTCGACTGAAGTCGATCGCGCGCGCCTGCAGTTCCTCGCGCAAACTCGACTGCCAGAACGGCTGTCGAAGGGCTGCCTTCTCTCGCAAGCCGCATGGTGTTCGCGAGAGGAACGATGCACGCTGGCGGCAGGGGGCCGGAAACAGCGTTCTCAAGCGTGTCCGTCACATGGAGGAGAAGCACGCTGGTGAGAGCATGGTGCGGCACGAACTTCGCTGCACGGATCTGCCCACCGGCTTGGGAGGGAGTTGGGTACCTCCAGCCGCATGGACGATCGCCGCTCGTTTGCGTTGACTCGCACGGGCGGCGGTCGCATTTTGGCCCCGCAGCGCGCGACTTCAGCTCGCAGCGCGTGACTTCAGCTCGCAGCGCGTGACTTCAGCTCGCGGCGCGTGACTTCAGCTCGCAGCGCGTGTTTGTCCCTGCGCCTCAAGTTCGTCCACAAAGCCTGCCTCGACGAGTTCGTCGTAGTAGTAGATCTCCACCGGGCCCTTTGCTGGCACGACGTGGAAGCGGCCAACATCTTTGGCGATTCCAACGCGGCCCAATCCAGAGATGTCGAACGAGTGCAAGCCATCCTCGATTTGGAAGACGAGACGCACTGGCCGATACGGAACTGGCCGCCTCGCGCCCGAAGTGGGCTGGGCGATCATTTGGCAAACTTCGTCCAAGGTCGGCTTCGCCATGATGTTCTCCCACGGTTTTTCTACGGAGTTTTCTGGGGCGCTTTCTACGGAGTTCACTACGGGGTTGTCTACGGGGTCATCTACAGGGCGCGGACTTCAGCGCCCGATTTCAGTTTCCGCTCCCGAAATCGCATCGTTGCTGTCCAAAGAACTCTCGGTAAGGACGCTTTCGACAAGCATCGGATCGATTCGGACAGTTCGGCGCCCATCAAGAACAAGCGTGAGGACACGCTCTTCAGGCATGAACCACCACTGAAAGAGATTTGTCACGGTGTACTCCGATCCACTGGTACAGCGAAGTCGCACGGACTGGTTACTTCGGTCTTGAAGCGTTTCAAGTATCTGCTGCGGCCGCATGTCTTTCCCCTTGTTGTTTGAGCGCAGGGCGAACTATACCGCGCTGTCCATCGCGCACAAAAATCACGGCAGAAATTCCCGATCAAAAACCAAGAGCCGCGGTGTTGGCATGTTTGGACAGGCGGTGCGCGTGGTCGCCATGACAAAGTCACGCAAAATCGGTTTTGTTCTGGTGTTTTTTCACATACTATGCCGAACATAGTATTGTCCACGTAGAACCATTCGCAGACCTCTGCACGGGAGTTCACCATGGCAGCAGACGACCAATTCATTCGCGGTGCAGGCATTCTTGCGGTTCTCAAAGTGCTCGAAGAAGGCGAGCTCTACGGCTACGCCATCGTCGAAGCACTTGCAAAGACGAAGGGAACCGCGCTGCACCTTGGGCAATCGACGGTGTATCCGATGCTCTACAACCTCGAGGCGAAGGGCCTTGTGAAGTCGCGGTGGGATGAATCGGGCGCGCGTCCACGCAAGTACTACTCGCTGACGAAAGCGGGGAAAACAAGGCTCGTGGAAGACGCAGGTCAGTGGCGCGAGATGACGAAGGCGATGGCCTCGCTCGGTTTGGCGCGCATTCGATTGGCGTTTGGCACGGTATCGCCTTCGCTGTCACTCCTCGCTCGCCATCACACTGTTTCCCTCGCATAAACCGCGAAAAACGGAGGTTCGCATGTTCGGAATCAAGCGTCGCGCGGTCGAAGCGTGTCTCGCATCGTCAGGTCTTCCCGCTGAAATCACGCAGTTCATTGCTGGCGTCGTACGACGCACGCGCTTGCGCGGCGCGGAACAGATTGATGTCGCGGGTGAACTCGTGTCGCACTTCGCGGAAGGTCTTGCGACTGGAAAGAGCGCCTCGGATCTCATTCGCACGTACGGCGACCCGAGTGAAAGTGCGCGCGCCATTCGACGAAGCACCATCGCCAAGCGCGGCGCGTTCGACCGCGCCGTTGGCACAACCGCACGTTTCGCGTTCATCGGCGGAACGGTGGCTGCGGCCGCGTATTGCGCGGCGGCGACGATCCTCTACTTCAAGCAGCCGGTGATCGCGTTCGATGGCGTGCAGGCGATCAATGCGCAGCTTCCGAAGGTGGGGTCTGAAGGCCGCGCGCTTGATGTCTACATCAAGGCGCTCGGTGGTGACGCGGGCATCTATGACGAAGCGCGATTCGCGGGCTCGATCAATCGCATCGAACGATCACTTCCGCTACTCGAGCACGATGCGGCGGCGCGCGAAGAGACACGCGCGGCACTCGCCGAAATCGAAGATGAAATCTCGATCCTCCGCGCGGTGAAAGATCGCTCAGCGCTCGGATTCGAGGTGACGGCGACGGGTTGGCGCGACACCGATGCCGCGCGATTCTTCCGAGTCGCGACCGACGCCGACATCAGCGATCCTTCGGGCTCCTCCACTTCAAGTTCCCCATTTGCCGGCACGCTCCTGAGTGTGCTTCTGCCGCAACTCAGCGTGCTGCGCACGAGCGCAAGGTTGCTCTGCGCCGACGCTGCGCTTGCGATCGCCGATGGCCGCGTCGCCGACTTCATGGCCGACATCGAGGCGACGAACGCCGCCGCAAATCATGCTGGAGAAACGAGCGTGCTCATTGCAGAGCTGGTTGAGATCGCGATGCGTGGTGATCTCATGGCAAACACGGTGATTTCCGCGATCGAGAATCACGCCGAGCGTTTCAGTGACCAGGATCTTGCACGGCTCAACGCGATCTTCTCGGCGAACAACATCGATATGGCGCGCGCGATGACAGGTGAGCGCTGGATGTTCGACGATCTCGTGCAACGCTGCTACAGCGACGATGGAAGCGGCGACGGTGTGCCGCTCGCGCACGCGTACATGGGATTGCTCGAGGCGGTGCACAGCTCATCCATGATCAGCAATGAAAGCCCTCGCGAGGGCCTGCTCGCGGCGACCGGCGGATTTCTCGCGGGGCCTGCGGCGGCGGCGATCCTCCCGAGTCGTCGCGAGGTGATGAACAACTACAACGCGCACATGGATCGCTTCATCGCCGCGATGAAGGCATCGACGCGCGAGGACTCGATCAAGTTCGCAAATGAAGCAAGCGCCCGCATCGAGTCGGAAGACACGCGTTTCGCGTTCGTCAAGGCGCTGTTTCCATCGCTCGATCGGGCGGCCACGATGGGTTGGGCTGCGCGGGCTCGCGCGAACACCGCTCTTGCGGCGATCGGCATCGAGCGATTCCGTCGCGCGAACGC
This sequence comes from Planctomycetaceae bacterium, assembly GCA_027483065.1. Classification (GTDB taxonomy): domain Bacteria; phylum Planctomycetota; class Phycisphaerae; order Phycisphaerales; family SM1A02; genus QWPT01. The sequence goes on along the minus strand of JAIXVI010000088.1, from coordinate 4,954 downwards.
GCGATTCCCGAACGATCTTGCGGAACTCATCGCCTTCATCGGTCAGCCTATTGAATCGGCGAGTTTCAAGCACATTCCGTGGAAGTATGCGCTCATCGATGGTCGACCGCTGCTCTTTGATGCGGGGTGCGATGCGCTTGATGATCGCGCACGAACCGCGCTCTGGAAGCCGCCGGAAGTCGATCTCGACACCGTGACGAGCGAGGAACTCGCGCAGCGTTCGAACGATCGATTCGTCTCGCTGCGTGCGGCGCAGTCGGATCGCTTCGCCGACGGGGGTTCTGCGTCGCCGGGCAACGCCCGATACAGCCTTCGTACGAGTTCCACGGTCGCCGCCGATCAACCGCTCGACCCGACGCAGCCGGTCGTCGACGTCGACGCGACAGCGACCATGGAGACCGATGGCGATTTCATTCGCGTGTGGTGGAAGTCGGGCGCCGCAGGCTGGGATCGCGTTGTGAAGGCCGCAAAGGCGCGAACTCCCGAGGCTACGCCAGCGGCGCAATGAGCGCGGCGAGTCGACCGCTTCGGGCGCCATCGCGGCGGAAACTGTGGAATCGCGCGCGATCGGCGTAGGTGCACGGTGGGTCCGCGTCGATGTTTGCGCGCTCAACGCCCGTGCGCTCCAGTTGCAATCGCACGCCGAGCACGAGATCGGCGTGGTGTTTCGGTTCTCTCCCCGTTATTCCGTAGATACCCGGCGCCGCGACGCTCGCGCCGAGATTTGCGCGCGAGAGTTCTCCCGCGACTTCAGGGCCGATCTCGAAGTGCCGCACCGAGATTGACGGTCCGACCGCGGCGAGAAGTTCGTTCGGCGCGCATCCGAGCGAACGCAGCGCATCAATCGCCGCAGGCACGATGCCCGCAACCACGCCGCGCCAACCCGCATGCACGGCGGCGACCGCACCTGTGCGCGGACATGCAAGCAGCACTGGCACACAATCAGCGATGCGAATGAGAATCGCGTGGCCTCCGCGTGCGCTCGTGATCGCGTCGGCGGGAACACGCTCGCGCACCGCGTCGCGGGCGGCGACAACCGTGCAGCCGTGCACCTGACTCACCTCGACGACGACCGCGTCGCGCGCAAGCCCTGCGGCCTCGGCGAATCGCGCGTGGTTCTCGCGAATGAACGCATCGCTGTCGCGCGGTTCACCCTCCGCGATGCGCGCGTTCGCCTGCACGCTCTGGAGATTCAACGCATCGAAGGGCGACGCACTCACGCCGCCGACGCGCGTCGAAAACGCGTGGGCAAACCCCGCGCGCGAAAGAAGATCGCTTGTGAGTACGACGGGCCCAGAGGAATGCGTGATTTCGCGCAGCACGGCGCGTCTATCGGCCGATTGCGTGTCGCGGGTCGAGTGGATCGATGGTTGGGATCGGGCGCGAAGCACCTCGCCGCATGTCCTGCTTCCGACTCGGAGGTGCGAGGTATTCTCTCGGTATGTCGCGCTCGCCGAGCGATTCTGGTGAACCCTTCGATCCTCTCGATCGGCGGCCGCTCCTGCGGCGCATCCATCGCGCGGGTTGGGTGCTGTTCACGTGCGCACTCGGTTTGGTGGCGGCATACCTCCTGATCGCGTGGTGGTACTCGACGCTTACGCCGACCGTGCGCGTCTCGGGCGAGGAGGGTTGGCGGCGCGCGCTCGGGCGCGATGCCGGGCTCGAGACCTCGGCCGAATCCTCACCGCAACCGACGTATCCGAAGTACATCGATCTCTTGTGGTTCGATCGGCCCGAGTGCGCGCCGTGCGACCAGTCGTGGCTGGATGCTGCAGTTGTGCTCCCAGATGAGCTCCGCTTGAGTGCGGCGGAGGGAAGTGGGAGAGGCGCAGGCATTTTGAAAGCGGTGTGGGAGCCGGACGCCGTCGTCTTCGAAGGGCTGGACGCCAAGTGGCCGGAGGACTCGGGTTGGCAGTTGGGCGCGTGGATGCTTGAGGAGAGCGCGCCGATGATGGCGCGTCTTCGCGAGTTGGCGCCGCAAGCGCCCTTCGGATTGCGACCCGTACGACGGTTCGATGAGCGCACGGCTCGGTTCTTCGGATTGCAACATGGTTGGGAAGCAGGCTCGTCCGATGAAGCGGGAGCCGCAGCCCAACGAAAGGATGCTGCTACCGACGACGCGCCCATGGAGAGTTTCGACGAGTGCAGTCCGAGACTCTTCATCGACCTCGCGAATCTGTTTCTGCTCGATGCACGGCATGCTGCACATCGCGGTGAAGGCGCCCGCGCGGTCGACAGCCTGAAGGTGTGCATGGAGTTCGCAGATCGGGTCGGCGAAGGTGCGACGCCGATCGCACAGATCGCTGCGATCACGCTGCGCGCATGGACATGGCGCGAGGTTTGCCATGTGCTGCGCATGAATCCGGCCGCGTTCGATGACGTGCAGTTGGCGCGGCTCGACACCATGGTCGGCTGGGTTGGGGACGGCCCGATCGGCTTCGATCTTCGGACGACGCGCGCCGTACTCGATGATCAACTACAGCGGTCCTTCTCTGACGATGGCGCGGGAGATGGTGTGCTGCTTGCGTCGCCTGCGATGCGAGCGTTCTACGGTCCCAACGGAATCGACCTCGGTTCGGCGCCTGCGCGGACGCGTATGTTCGCGTTTATCGCGGGGCCAGTGCTCGCGCTCGTGGCGCCCTCACGTGCGGAGTACAAGACTCGGCTCGATGCCGAACTCGACGCACTCGAAGCAGAAGTTTCGCTCGAACTCTGGAAGCGTCCGCCCGAGCCGACAACACCTTCTTATCGCGAAGATGCAGCCGGGGCGCTCGCGTTGGAACGGGTTGCTCCCACGCGATCCGCCGCACGGCGCATCGAGAGTTACGCGGAGAATCGCGAAGCGGCGCGCGTGGCACTCGCGAGCGAACGCTTCCGTCGCACGGAGGGTCGCGCGCCACAGTCGCTCGAGGAACTCGTTCCGAAGTACCTGCGTGAGATCCCGCGCGATGTGAAGACAGGAAAGCCGCTCACACGATTGGACGGCCTTCCGGATGACGCAGACACGCCGCGGCCTCGCGGACGTTGAGCGCTGTCCGACATTCGCGGTGCGGTTGCGAGCATCTGTTGCGTCTGTCGAGATTGGCGCCGAGTGTTGATTGTTCTCCCGCGCACCCGTTGGTAGCGTGCGGCTGTGAACCTCAACGCACAATCCGGTTCGACTCATCCTCGGGGTGCCTTCGATCCGCTCGATCGGCGTCCGCTGTTGCGGCGCATGTACCGCGCGGGTTGGACAATGTTCATCGCCGCACTCGGTCTGGTGGTGGTGTACGTCCTGATCGCGTGGTGGTACTCGACGCTCACGCCGACCGTGCGCGTGTCGGGCGAAGAAGGTTGGCGACGCGCGGTGCTGTTCGACACAACGGCCGCGCCGTCGTACCCGAAGTTCATTGCGCTCCTCACGCGAACGAACCGAGAGTGCCCTGAGTGCGCACAAAACTGGCTGTACGTTCCCATCGAGGTTCCCATTCAATTCGTTGGAACCGCGGTGGGATTGGAGCATCTCGATGAACGGATCTGGCGCAACGAACTCGTGCAACAAGTCGAGGAGTGTTCGTCGCCCGACGATGCGAAGTGGCAACTCGGCGCGTGGCTCGTGCGCGACGCGAAATCGACGCTCGATGCATTGAGACCGCTGACGCGAGAGCAACCATTCGGTCTCGTGCCGCAGTTGGGTTGGTTGGAGCGTGATGCGCGGTTCTTCGGGGTCACTCCGTTTCAAGCGGACGCAGTCGATACATCCGTGGATCCGTGGAGCGGCGCGATGGCTTTCTGTGACATGCCAAGCCGCGATTTTCTGCTCGAGGTCGCACGAATTCTCACCCTCGACGCGCGGTATGCAGCGCATGAAGGCGACGGACGACGCGCGGCAGCGAGTCTCACTGCGGCGATGGAAGCGGCGGATCGAAGCCTCGAGCCAGGAACAATGTTTGCGCAGGCAACTGCGGCTGGCATTCGCGCGCGCGTTTGGAAGCGTGTGGCGGAAATGCTGCGCGTCAAACCAGAATCCTTCGATGACGCATCACTCGAAGAACTCGAGCGACTCGTCGCGTGGGTCGGCGATGGCCCAATTCCAGTCGAGACGCGTGCGATTCGGGCGCAGGTCACCGACGACATCCAGCGCTCGTTCACCGACAATGGGGCCGGAAGCGGTTGGCCAATCGCGGGTTCCGTATTGGTCGCGATAGACGATTCGATGATGGGCCTTGGCCCCGCGGAATACGAACGCGACCCAGTGTCGTTCCTCCTCGGTCCAGTCATCGCGTGCTTCATGCCGTCGCGCGCGGAATTCGAAAGTCGCGTCGATGCGGCGTTCGACAAGATCGACGCGGAATCGAAGAAGCCGTTCTGGGAACGCGCGCCTGCGACGGACTCGCCGTCACTTCTCCTTGCACCCAGTGATTCCCTCGTGAAAGGCGTGACTGGCGTGTATGCGGAACTCGCCACCCGCGTGGAATTTTTGGCACCCGACCGCGAAGCCGCGCGCATCGCACTCGCCGCAGAACGCTTCCGTCGCGCGGAAGGGCGAATGCCGACCTCGCTCGACGAACTTGTTCCGAAGTATCTGCGCGAGATCCCGCGCGACGTGAAGACAGGGAAGCCGCTTACGCGAATCGATGAAGTCTTTGATCAGGCAGGTCACGTCGCGCGTGAAGATGCACCCTGATCACAGAAGTTTTGATGACAAGCTTCTTGATCACGAACTTGCCGATCACGAGCGCTCTCAGATCGCCGGAAATCTCGAGCATCAACGCACGGGCTTTTGCGGACGTGACGATGCAGCCGACGACCGCAAGGTTCAGCGTTTGTGCGAAGTCACTGTTGCAATCGTTGAGTATCGCGCGGCGCGACGAGAAGCACGATCGCAGCATCTTCGCCTTCTGGCGGCAGTCCAGCGGCGAGTGGGCGCGGTGGATCGAAGGGCTGAAGCGGATTCTCTCGCGTGTTGTCGAGG
>JAIXVI010000236.1 GCA_027483065.1 Planctomycetaceae bacterium | reverse complement strand
CGATCGGCTTCTTCCACCGCGATGAGTGACCGCCGGAGCTCATCGATCGACGGCGGCGCGGGGCGCGAGGCATCTGCGACAACCTCGGAGGTCGCAGGCCCGGCAGCCGCTGAAATCGCTTCGTCACACGCTCGCTGCATCGGGCGCAGGATAGTGGAGATGACCGACTTCCCCACATGTCGGGATCAGCCAGAACGGCGAGCGAACGCCCGGCGCGTCAGCCAAGCAAGTCCTGCATCAAGGCGAGTTCTTGTTCGACTTCGGCGGGTGCGACGCCGTCGCGCGCGAGGAGCGCGGCGAGCGTGTCGCGGAGGCGCGTTGCGACCACGCGATTGATGTGTGACGCGCTTGTAAACGGCACGCCGGCTGCCTGCGATGCCTCCGCGTATGCGAGCCCCTGCACCGAGTGGAGGCGGAAGAGTTCCCACCACGCGCTCTTGCCGTCGGCGTCAAACTCGCTGCGCACGCGATCGTGCGCTTCGATCATGACGCGCATCGCCCATGCGCGCTCGAGCGCGAGCAGGCCCGCAGGCTCGGGCGAAGTGACCGCACTCGCGAGCGTGACTGGATCGGTCGCGGGTGCTTTCGACTGCCGCCGCAATTCAGCCGCCGCGCGATTGCGTGCGTGCGTGATGAGCCCGTTCACGAGCCAACGACGCAGAGGAAGTCCGCTCGTCGACCACCGCGCGAGGTACGCATCATCCGAGAGACGCGCGGCGAAGAAATCGTTGACGAGTTCCGTTGGTTCGCCGACCGCACGCAAACTCGACGCACGTGCGTAGGCGCAGAGCGGATCGAAGTAGCGCGACATCACATGCGCGCGCGCTTCGTCGGGCGCGTGCGCCGAGCGATCGATGAGCCAGGTCGAGTGCGTGGTGGGGAAGAGTTCGCTCATCGTCTGCGACGCAGTGCGCGCGTGAGGTTCGTCACTGCCGCGTCGTTACGGGCATGAGCCCCAGTTGCTGAGCACGGCGGCGAGATCTGGCCCGTTGACTTCGCCATCGCCGTTGATGTCCGCGCGCGGGTACTTGCCGCCGTCGGTTCCCCACACGGTGAGGATCGCCGCGAGATCAACGGCATTGACGGTGCCGGATTGGTCGATGTCGGAGGAGCAGGGGTCGCAGCCCTTGGTGGATTCGCAACAATCGGGAATGTTGTTGCTGTTCGCGTCTTCAAGTTCGCCCGCGCGAATCTGTCCGAAGTCGACGATGCCGTCGGCGTTGCAGTCGGCGGACCATTCGATGAGGGCGCGTACCGTATCTGGTCGGCACAAACGATCGTCTCGCCAACTGCCATTGGAGCCCGGCGCGGCGTTCATCTCAAGGGCATCCTCGTCATAAACGCAACATCCGGGATCTGCCCAATTCGTATAAATCCAAGGCTCACCCGTGACCCATTCCCAACCGCAAAGTGGCTCGCATGCATTGTCTGGTTGACGAGCGCCGAGATAGGTTGCAGCCGCAAGTACTTCACCCTCGAGAAAAACTACGAGTTGGTAGACAAACTCGTTCTCGCTTGCGGATGTCACAGTTGCCAGATATCCACCGCGGGCGGATGCGGCGTCTGCCAAGTCTTCCCAACAGGAATTTTCGTATCCGTAGATCATCGAATACCAGTGCCCATTCCCACCATCTTCGACGCGCCACTGCACGGCATTGATTTGACAATCCGATCCCTGCTCGCAGCAGTCAGGGATGTTGTTGCTGTTCGCGTCTTCGAGTTCGCCGGCACGAATCTGGCCGTAGTCGACGATGCCGTCGGCGTTGCAGTCGGCGGACCATTCGATGAGGGCTACAGTGTTGAAAATCGGCCCGCCGCAACTTGGTGCGCCAGTCTCAAGGTCGTCCCAGCGACCCGTCCGATCCATCGCTCCCTGATTCGCTTGATCGTTCTCCACTCCCCATGGTGGAAGCGCACACGGTGAGTCGTCAGGTGCACCTGTCGGAAAGGCACCATCGTGGCTTGTCCAATTGGAGTAGTTCATCGACTCCTCGGTCAGCCAATACCAACCCGCGAACGGTGATGACTGCCCATTGAGTTGTCGCAATCCAAGCCAACCCCATTGCTTGTCGGTGGCAAGAAACACCTGTTTGACAAAAGTGTTCTCACCTGCGCTCGAGATTGTCGCCAAGTGCCCACCGAGCGACGCTGCAAGTGCGAGGCCACTATCACCCGTCACTGCATTCAACGCCTGATACCAATGCCCATTCCCGCCGTCTTCCACGCGCCACTGCACGGCGTCCTGCGCGGATGCGCCTGCGGCGATGGCGAGCGACGACAAAACTCCGAAACTCTTCTGACCAATGCTCTTCAGGGAACGCATCTGATTCTCCTCGTGCGCTTGTGGCGACAGTTGTGGGGACGAGGAGAGGAATGCGATGGCGCGCGTTTCGTGGGGGAAAATCGCGAGAGAAATCGAAAATGCCGCGAGGGCGGTCGCGAGCATGAAGCCGCATCGCGCCACAAGTCGACGTGTGCAACGAACTTGCGTTGCACTGCCGCGTGAGCGCGCTGCGGAGAGAAAACGAGCGAGATCCTCGGATGTTGGCGACGGCTCAGCGCCGAAGCGCCCGACACGCCCGCCGCGAACGCCACTCACGCCGCGCGCTTCCACAGTCCACCGATCGGTTGCGATTTGCGTGAGAGCACGAAGAACATCACGCCAAACGCGATCATCGTGATCGAGAGCAACATCGGAAGCGTGAGGAAACCGAGTGCGATGACCGGTGAATCGGCCTCGCGGAATTGCTCGGTCGTGTAGCGCAAGACGCCGTAACCCGCGAGAAACACGGCGGCGATCGTGCCCGCACGACGCGGTGCGAGCCATGCGAGCGACATCAAGAGGAGTAGGCACGGACCTTCGGCGAGCGCTTGGAAAAACTGGCTCGGGTAGTACGCCGTGAGTACAGGTGTGATCGCCGTGATGACTGCGTCATGCGCGCTGTTCGCGTGGTCGTACGCGGTCGTTTGAAGCCACTCGAGAAACTTCGCGTCAGAGAGCCGCTCGGTCGCAGGTGCGAGTTCGCGCAATGGCTCAAGGGATGTCGGAACTGAGGTGAAGAGGGTGAGTTCTTCGGGGTACTTCACGCTCCACCACGGTGGATTCGCCTGCATCGCGTCGGGGAGTGCGCGGCCCCAAAGTTCGCCATTCACCCAATTCGCGAGGCGACCGAACATCAATCCCCACGGAACCGCAAACGCGACCGCGTCACCAACGACGAGGATCGGCAACTTCTCGCGACGCGCGAAGAGGATGATCGCAAGCGACACACCAATCACGCCGCCGTGACTCGACATGCCGCCCTTGTTGAGTTCAAGAAGACCCCAGAATGGAAACGAGTCGCTGAACTGCCACAACAACGGACGGTCGTAGAAAACCACGTGGCCCACGCGTCCGCCGACGATGACACCGATGATGACGTTGGTGACGAGATCGCCCACTTGCCGCGGCGACAGTGGAATGCGACCCGAACGCGCGAGCCATCGCAGAACGAGCCAGCCCACGACAAACCCCGCGAGATACGCCATGCCGTACCAGCGCGGGCCAACGCCGGGACTGATCTGAAAGACAAACGGATCGAGCGTGTGCACGATCGATTCGGCGAGGATCTGCGAAGTGAGCGAACACGCCATGCGCGGATGCTACGAGAAATCGGCTCGCTCTCGCTACGCTAGAGGGATGTCGCACGATGGACCTGCTGAATTCGCGAAGCCTTCCCGTCCGGGTGAACTCACGCCGTTTCTGCGCAAGCTGCTCAAAGGCGGAACGCTGACAGAATCTGAGTCGCGCGCGGCGTTCGAGGAGATCGCCTCGGGCGAATCGCATCACGCGGAGATGGGCGCGTTTCTGGCGCTGATGGCGACGCGCTTGCCAACGGTCGATGAAATCGTCGGTGCGGCAACGGTGATGCGCGCGCGTGTTGAGCGCGTGCCGTGCCAGACTGCGCCGGCGTCGATTGTCGATACCGCTGGAACGGGCGGCGCGCCGAAAACCTTCAACGTGTCGACACTCGCTGCGGTCGTCGCGGCGGCAGCGGGTGCGAAGGTTGCGAAACATGGCAATCGCTCGCGCACTGGTCGCGGGTCGGCGGAAGTGATGGAAAAACTTGGCGTGGACGTCAATGCATCGCCCGCGACACAAGCGCGCTGCATCGATGAAATCGACATCTGCTTCTCGTTCGCGATTCATCACCATCCCGCCGCGCGACACGTGATGCCCGTGCGGAAAGCGCTCGGTGTTCCAACGCTCTTTAACTTGCTTGGTCCGTTGACGAACCCTGCCGGCGCGGGGCGCCAAGTGATGGGCGTGTACGCGGGGCATTTCGTGCGGCCGATCGCTGAGGCACTCGTGCGACTCGGCGCGACGCACGCGCTCGTGCTGCATTCGGACGATGGCCTCGACGAGATTTCGATCGCCGTACCGACGCACGTGGCGGAAGTCCGAAATGGTGCTGTGCGCGAGTGGACGGTTGACCCGCGCGCGCTCGGACTTGAGCGTGCGGATCCCGCGGCGCTTGCGCCACACTCGCTCGATGAGGCCGCGGCGCTTTTCACGAATGTGCTGACGGGCGAGGAACGTGGTGCGCGACGCGCGATGGTGCTCGTGAATGCGGCGGCGGCGCTGTATGTCGCGGGTGTCGCAACGTCGATCGAAGAGGGCATCGGGCTCGCGGCTGAAGCGATTGATTTTGGTCGCGCGCTTGCGACGTTCGAAGCGCTGCGCGAGAAGTCGCACGGACGATGAGCGTGTGCGGTCGAAGGAGTGAGCTGAGTTGTTGAGCTGCTGAGCCGCTAAGCCGCTGAGATTGCGCGGTTGTGATCTGCCACAAACTCGTGCGTATCTCTTGCACATCTCAGAAAATTCTTTCGTCGAAATTTCTGCGTGGAAAAAGTGCCACACTTTGGCGTGTGGCTGTTTTCACTTTGTAGTTTGGCTGCACGTGATCGTCGTTGGACGGCGACGACCGACGGATGAACGTGGCGGCGGGCGTGAATTCTGAATGCGTGATGTGTGACTGCGCGGGGTATGCATACGTGGAACGACAAGTATGCAGGGATGGTGTGCTGGGGACGCGTGCTGGGGTCGCGTGCAGGGGTTTGACAACAAGTCGAGGTGGAACGGTGGCAAGAGCTGCATGAACCTGCATGCGGATGCATGACCTGCAGGCGTCGCCGGTATCTGCATGTATTGGGGGGTAGATGTTCACCACACAACTTGGGAAAGGAGTGCATGCGGGAGCTTCGAAGGCTCATGCCGCTGCAGTTGTCGTACGCGACGACTCCGCTCGCGGCGAGTCGCATGGCGACACTGCGCCGCGCGAACGTGATGCGAGCGGCGATACGGCATCTATTGAACAGAACGCGGACGCGCAGGACGTGTCGGCCGCGGACATGTCGACTTCGGACGTCTCCGCCCACAAGTTCCCCGCCGTGAACTTCTCCATCCCAGACGGCAGTCTCGTGACATCGAGCATGCCGAGACTCTTCATTGGCGTGATCGCAGCGCTCTGGGCAGGTGCTGCACTCGTCGATGCGATGCCGTGGTTCGATATCGGTCAAGCTGTGTCAGGACAACAAGGAGCACCTGCTGCGGAGCTCCATCAAACCCTCGCGCTGTGTGGCGTTGTACTTGCGCTTGGTTCGGTTGTCTGTATCGCCCACGCCACGCGTATTCATAGGCAGGACACGGTCCACGCGGGTCACACAAGAACCGACCCTGTTCATTCCACTCTGCCGCCAGCGCCGTCTGCATATGCCACTTTGCGTGCAGCGAGAGTGAAGCGTCAACAGTGTTTGATGCAGTCGTGGCCTGCGATCTCGCTCCTTCTTCTTGCCGCAGTGATGCTTGGACTTGCGATTCGGACGCAGCAAATCGATCAAGAGAGAGCATTTCTTGAGTTCGTGTTCCCGAACGAAGATCGTGCCTCTGGAACGCTCGTAGAGATCGAAGGCACGGTGGACGAAGAGTTCTCGACACGAGGATTCGCGGTCGACATCCTGTCGCGCCACTTCGAGAAGGAGCCAATCCATCGATGCGTTCTGCGTGACGTTCGATTCATCGAGCCAGATCAATCTTTGCGCGAAACTCATTCGATCGTCGAAAGTGCGAACACACAGAGAGATGGAACGGGCGATCGCGCCACCAATGCGCTGAAGGATTGCAGGCTCAGTGTTTCCATCTCGGAAACCCGTCCCTCTTGGCGCGTTGCCGATCGTGTTCGAGTCATCGGTGTATTGCGTGGTGTCGCGGAGAACTCGAATCCGCACACACGAAATCTGCGCGCTTGGGCCGCGCGGAACAACGTCTATGGATCACTTTTTGTGGAGTCTGCGGACGTCTGCACGGTTCTGACGGATCCGCCTTCAACAACCCCAATCCGTGATTGGATCGCGCGACTTCGCGCGTCGCTCCGCGAGAACCTTCGCGCGGGATTGCTCGCCGGTGTCGCAGGTGAAAGCGGGGGCGAACCTATCGGTGGCACGAATCACGAGCGCTCGTATCGCGATGCTGGCATTCGATCGATGCTCGTTGCGCTCGTACTCGGCGATACCGGCGAGGGCTACGCAGAGATTGAGAATGCATTTCGCGCAACTGGCCTTGCGCACATACTTGCGATCTCCGGCTTCAACCTCGCCGTTCTTGGTTGGATCGTTGGGCTTTTCGCGCGGATGATTTTCCGTGACACGCGATTCGTGGCCGTGTGTGTCATGTCAGGTGCTGCCGTTGCGCTCTTCGTCATGGCACCAGCGCCGAGTGCTGAGCGTTCCGCGTTGATGGCCATCGTGGGATCGATGGGATCCATATTCCGCCGCGACTGGCACGGCGATGCCACTCTCGCGGTCGTCGCAGGATGGATGATTGTGGGTGATCCTGGAGTCGCATCGAATGCGGGATTCCAGTTGAGTTTTGCCTGCGTCATCGCGCTGCGACATCTCGCGCCGAGAGTTCGTCGCGTATGGCTTGACTGGATACCCGGTGACGCAGCTTGGCAAACATCGATCGCGTGGCGGGGCATCTTGGGTGACTACTGCGCGCGAGCAATCGCATCCGGAGTCGCTGCGTTTTGTGTTGGTACATCCATCGCACTCGCACACTTTGGCACGATGCAGCCCGCCGGAATTCTGCTGACATTTCTCTGTGCGCCACTTTCGACCGCCACACTTGCGATCGCCTACCCAAAGGCGATTGTTGGATCGCTCGCTGAAACACTTGTTTGGCCACTCGGCTATCCGCTGTACATCCTCTTGTCTCTACAGATCGCGATCGTCGATGAAACGATTGCACTCGGTGGCGGTGGATGGACTCTTCAAGAGTGGGTCATGCAACCAATCGCCGTGCGAGTGCTCTTCGCCGGCTCGACACTTTGTGGGGTCATACTTCTCCTTTGCGCGAAGCGGTGGTGGCTAAGAATGACTGCATGCACCGTGGTCGTGCTTGGAGTTTGGGTCGGTCCAACAGTCCTCCACGCGTCGTTCAATCATCGATCGATTGGGTCGGATGAAGGCGAGCCGACGCTCGCGACAATGACGACATTTTCAATCGGCGACGGATCTGCCCACCTGTTCGCTTGCGATGAGTCGCTCGTCATCTTCGATGTAGGTTCGAGTTCTATCGGTTCGACTGCTTCGCGCATCATGCTTCCGGAGATACGAGCGCGCGGAGGTGTGGTCGAGGCAATCATCATCAGCCACCCAGACCTCGATCACTTCAGTGGTGCTGCGGACATCATGCGCTTCGCGCGAGTTCGAAGGCTCATCGTGCATGATTCGATGATTGCCGCCGCGGAGCGAGCGCCTCCTGTTCAAGAATTGATTGAGACCGCAAACCGACACGGCGTCTCGCTCGAGCTGGTGTCCGCTGGCGACAAACTCCATTTTGGACGCAGTACATGGAATGTCCTTTGGCCGCCGAAAGAGATGCGCTCACTGCGGGACAACGATGTCTCACTCGTCATGCGTGTCGATCTGCCGACTTCATCTTGTAAAGATCTCTCCGCGGCAGAAGTTGGCCTGACGAAACCCGTGGACGCATCGCAATACTCGCATACACAGCGTGGCGCTGTTCTTCTCTGCGGCGACATCGAAACCTTCGGGTGCGCAAGCTTGCTTGCAAAGCATGTAGGTGAGGAACACAAACTCAACGCAATAGTGATGGAACTACCGCACCACGGGAGTTGGCGCGACGCCGTAGTGCCGCTCATACACCGTTGCGATCCAAGTGTGATTGTTCAATCCACCGCCGCGCGCCGATTTCGGATGGATCGTTTCGGTGGTGTCTTACCCACAACGAGTTCCCGACTCGTGACATGTCGCGACGGCGCGATCCGAATTGAGTTTCGTACGCAAGACGTAAGGGCGTTTTTGTATGACGAACTCGCGGCCCACCATTGGCGACCGTCAGGTCGTTGGCAGCGTTCTCGTAGACCTCGAGTGACAGACAAACTGCTTCGAAGATTGCGGCGCCAGATTTCAGCGTGGCGTCAGGAACGCCGTGCGCTCCAGAACGATTCGGTCGCCAATGATGCCGTTTCCACCGTCGCTCAGCGTCACAACGACAGTCGGCTTCGCGTCGGCAGAAGCGCGGATCACGAAGGGCTTCGTACGGGTCGTGCCATCGAGGACGAAAGTCTCGCTGGCGCCGCGCTCAAATCCGATGGTGACTTCCAGTCGCACGTCCGCAGGTGCGGGTTCCATGATGCTGACGACTCCCGTCAGCAATGTGTCCGTCAACGCTTTCGCGGTCGGGATCGCGAAGCGAACGGTGCACGGTCCTTCAATCGAGACATCGGCGCATCCGAGCAGAAATCGTTCAGCTCGCGAAACACTCCACAGATCGGACGTGTCATAAAGGTAACTACCACTTGGCTCGCGAACCTGTTCCGCCGAACACGCAGAAAGTGGAGTGAATCGGCTGCGATCAAGAATTCCTGCAATTGGATCAGCCGCACTGTTGTCCGAGGTTGGCTTCGAACGAGCCTTGAAAAGCCAGTCACTCGCGAGTTGGAATCCCCAACCGCGCCCCTCGTCGAAAGTCAGATTTCGCGCAGCGACGAGCGAGCCATCCGATGTCCAGACTTCAAGTCCAGTTCGAGAATCAGGGGGCATTTCAGCCAGAGCGATCGCGGCGACGCGGTTCATTGCAATCGATCGAGTCGATACAGTTTCTGGCGGAGAACTCGCTTTCCTGTTCGTCGAGTCCGTGGTTTGGCTCGGTGGCTGATTGGGTGCTTGATCGGAAGTTTGATCGGAAGGCGGAGTTGGCTCGCGAGCACCTGGCGCCGAAGGGTTCTCTGTGGTGTGATCGATTCGTTCGTTCGGATCGGAAGTGGAACGAGCATTTTCCGAAACCGTCGAGAGTGGTGCTGCGGAAACGGTGAGGTCTTCGCCGATCGCTTCGACGAACCCGCGTACCACATCGCCGTTGATGAGAAGCACTGCATCGGAGTCAGCAGTCTGCGGTGCCCATCGATCAGAGATCATTCGGAGGTTCGATACCTGCTCAAGATCGATGGGCAGTGCTCCGATCCAACGGTGATCCCAGTAGGCGATGCCATTGACGACTCGAAACGTGCCTGGAATGCGTTGACCGTCGACCGTATCGATCACACCGAGAGAGAGTGGCGTGACGCGCAGGAGAGAGCCTTCACCCTGTTGCCGAAACTCAGCGTCGGAACCGATCGCAGGGCGCAGTCCCTGACGACGGACGACAAATGCGATGATCTCGGCTGCGGCGATGTCCCGCTGCGAGACCGCGCCCGCGTCGCGAGTCAGGATCGACCACGAATCCGCACGGACCGACTGAAGTCTCCCGAGAGCCCATCGACCATCGCCAAGCAGAACGCTCACAATTGTGGAGTTGGATTCATCACGAACAACGGATGTGGCGTCGGCTGTCCGTTCCCGCTCCGCTTCCTGCGGTTTTTCTCCGACACCTGCCGGAAGGACCACTTCTCCCTGCAGCGTTGCCGCGTACAGCGTGCAACTTGCCAACGCGAACGCTGCGACAACAGCATGGGTTCGGAGGACCGGGGTTGCGACGAGCGCGTTGCAGCGTTGCTGCAGGGGGCGCCACGAAAGTCGAACCAACATCGAGTCCCACGCCCTCGTCAGCGAGTACGTAGGTTTCCGGGTCGATGGTTGCGTCGAATCTCGCATTGCTCACCTTTAGCGTTGGAAGATGGGGAGGTATCGCTTCGGCATTTGGAGCACGATGAGGGCCATCGCGGTGCCATACGCGTCGCCGATCTGTTGGTCGGTCCACGTACCGTCCGGATTCTGCTTGGCGATGAGTTCCTCGCGGATTGCAGGCCACCAATTCTTCCATCGTTCGCCACCAGCGAGATACATCGCCTGAACCGCGTAGTAGTGCCCGTAAAAGTAGTGCTGTTGGGAGAATCCAACTCCGACCCCACCCGCACCGCGTGGGAACGCGTTGCGCGTCAAGTAGTCGAGTCCGCGATCGATCGATTGATCCTCGTAGATGCCGGCGTAAAAGAGGCTCGCGATGCCCGCCGCTGTGCGCGGCCACGCCGATCCGCTTACCTCTTTCATGTATCGGAATCCCCCGTCGTCGTTTTGACAAGATCGAACGTATCGGATCGCGTCGTCGATCGTCGACTTCGGAACTTTGATTCCAGCGTTGCGCGCACTTCGGAGCGCCATGATCTCGCAGATCGTGACCGAGACGTCGGCATCCGCGGGAATCGGGTTGTAGCGCCAGCCTCCCTCGTTGTTTTGGCTACTCACGATGAGTTGCACGGCGCGGACCAACGCGTCACGAACCCGATCGTCGTCTTGGTTCATCCCGTAAATCTCACCGAGGAACAGCGTCGCGAATCCGTGGCCGTACATCGGTCCATGCGTGTCGTCGGAGACGAGAAGACCAGTTTCGGTGGAGTGCGAGAGAACGAAATCGAGTGCCTTCTGGACGCAGTCGCCAAACTCGCCGCGTCCGGGCACGTTGCCGTCCGCCATCAGAGCGATCGCGCACAAGCTGGTGATACCAACATGTTCGCCGAATCGGCCCTGACCGAAGGAGCCATCCGATTTTTGCATCCTGCGCAGCGCCTCGAACCCGCGCTGGACCGCTTCCTCAAGCTTCGGCGAAATCTCCTCGGCAAGCGGTGCGTTCTCCGCACCCTGCACGATCGGGCGCGCCGGCTCGACTCCGCCTTGCTGGGACGAATTCGCGGGTTGCTTCGGAGCCGTGGACTCACGTTCGTCTTGAGTGAAGAAGTCACTCATGATGATGGCGGGGGTAGCGAGTCTTGTAAGCGTGGGAACGGTGAGAGTAGCTCGAGAAGTGATGTCTCGACTACCAGTCAAACTCCACTCGCACGCTGTGATACCGCTGCGCGTTGGAATTGGTCCAGTGGATTCACAGTCGTGGCCGTTCACGACCGCCAACTGCACAAGAGCACTGTGAGTCCCTATTACTGGAAAGGGCGATCCGAGCGCGGCACGCTGTGGCGCGGCAGTTGCGCACGCGGTCCACCAAATGATGCTCGAGGAACTCATGTGCTTCAAGACTCGCAGCATCTCTTTCGAGTTGCTACGCCTGACGACGGATGCATCATGCCGTGGACTCACTTGGATGCCTCCTCGGCGAGCCGACGGTAGTACTCACGGGTGAGGCGCTCATAGATCGTCGAAACTCGGTCTCGCCGACCTTGCAAGACAAGCTCACGAACACGCTCCGGAAGCTGCCCCCACTCAACCCGAGACTCTGAAAGTTCTCCGCCTACAGCCGCTTCATCCGTGTCTCGAGTACCGACTTCAGCCTCAACGTCACCAGAAGCTGAACTTGATGACTTCTGTTGACCCTGTGCGCGGCTCCGCTCTGGTTGGCGCTGCTGTCCATTTCGCTCGCTTGGATCTTGTGGCTCACCGCTCTTCCGCTGCTGTTGCGATCGTGAAGCCGAACTCGATGAACTTCGTGAACCCTGTTGTTTCTTCTGTTGCTTCTGTGCCTCTTCGAGCAACCTCTCTAGTGACTTCACGACATCCTCTTGAATACGCTGCGTGCCAAGCCCAGCATCACTCTGATCCGTCAACCGAGACGAAGCCGAACGCATTCCTTCGAGCGCTTTCTGAACGAGGTCTTGAAGAGAAGCCTCATCGAGAGAACGTTGCAAACGCTTCGCTTGTTCTCGCTCAGCTGCGTCAATCGCACTGGCACTCGATTGACCTTCTGATGCAGAGGGAGCATTGGGAACACCGAGCAATTCATCCAAAGACTTCGCCGACTTCGACGTATCGCCGCGATCATTCGAACGTGGCACATCCGTCTTGGCAGTGGAGGAACTCTGCTGGCCTTCAGGCTTCGGAGTCACTTGCTCCGCTTGAAATCGACCTGCAGCAGGAGACGCGATAGATCCAAAGAGAACGAGCCACGCTCCACAGGTCGACAGATATCGAGCAAGCTGGCAGTGACGAACACTATGAGCTCCTGTGCGACTGACTGCTTCTGCCAGCAAGACGTCAGAAACGTTGAGTGGTTTCATGTTTCGCTCAACCTCGCTCATCGTAGACCCCCAGTTCGAAAGAACCGCGCATCTCCCGCCGGACCACCTGATTCAGAGACTGCATTCGCAGTTTGGGGAACAGGCAAAATCGTCGACGGCTCGGCAGGCGAATCCTCTGGAATCACAGGAGACGTACCCTCACTCGAGTTATCTCCTTCGCGCTCATTCGTCGGGCTGACCTCTGTCCCTGAGCCAGGGCCAGCACCAATCTTCTCGGCAATCTTCGAACCAAGCTCAACGATTCGCTGCTGCTTCGCCGCAAGTTCCGCGAGCCGCTGTGCACGAGTGACCGCATCCATCGTGTCAGCCTGCTCAGAGAATCGTCGAGTCTGCCTCGCGAGCGACTCTTGGAGTCCCTTCAAAATCTTGATTTCAGCAACTGGCGGAACTGCGCCTTGAGGCCCACCACCGGAACCGCCTTCTCCGCCGCCTTCGGCACCGCTGGACTCTTCAAATCGGTCATCATCCGCTTGGCCCGCTTCGTCAAGTGCCGCAACGATCGTCGACAACGCCTCAAGCGCCTCATCAACGAGGGGCAGCGCTTCCGCAGGTTTACCCTCCGTGAGTCCGACCTTCGCCTCGCGGAGCGCCTGATCGATGATGTCGTGCATTTCCGTCAACGCGTCGGAATCCTGAATGTCGGGTTCCGCTTTCCGAAGTGCATCGACAACGACGCGCAACTCTTCCTGGACTGTGCCCAAGCGACGACTTTCGACAAGCTCACGGCGCGCAAGCCTTGCACCATTCGCAGGAACAATTCGCTCGGTTGAACCACGAATCGCGGCCTCGCGCTCAAGAAAGTCACGGTACTTCACGAGCAACTCATCCCGCTTCTCTTCCTCAGCCTGCTCTTCCGCGCGGTCTTGGGCCTCCTCGGCTGCAGTCAGCGCAGCCTCCAAAGCCTTCTGCGCGTTCGTCATCGCCGTCTCTGCATCAACTTGCGGATACGGATCGATTCGGAGTTTGCTTGCGACGCTGGCAAAACCGTCCGCCGCATCATCAAGAAAGCGTGCCGCTCTCGCGGACTCTCGGCTCATCGAACGCGCATCGCTCGCCGTGCCACGCGTGTTCTGTGAAAGCACACCAACAGAGCGTGCAAGACCATCTCGGGCTGCCGAAGCCGCGGCTGTCACGCCAGCATCCACATCGACAAGCTCCAATCGAAGCGCATCCGCCTCGTCAAGCAGCCGACGGATGGAGTCGACGAGTGACTCGAGTTCTCGTGCAAGCTCCTCTGCACGCACCTTGTTGTCATTCGCAAGTGCCTCCGCCGCCTTCGTCAGCGCGTCGCTCGCGCGCTGCTGAGCGCCCTTCGATTGCTCAAGTCGATTCTGCTGCGCGTCACTCGCGGCCTGCTGCATCTCATCGCGCACTCGACCATCGTCGATCGCCTTCGCTGCCTCTTCGAGCGCCTTCGCTTGTTCCCGATCAGCCTGCTCGATCGCCTGCGCACGATCGCGGAGGTCTTGCGCAACCTGCTCCGCTTCCTCCGACGCATTCCGCTGACGCTCAGCGAGTTCATCGAGTTCCGCACGTGCTTCCGCGGTCAACTCCTCGCGCGACTCGCCACTCGACCGCGACGCAGCCTGGTCCGTTTCGCGCGTGAGCTGCTTGACCTTGTTTGCCAATTCATCGAGTCGCTTCCGCGCAACCCACGCATCTTCGTTGCGATCGAGAAGCCCAACGAGATCTTCAAGTTCCTCACGCACCGCCTCCTGCGCCTCAGTCGCATCGGATGTCGCCTGGCGCACATCTTCAGCAGCGCCCTTCTGTGACGCTCGATCGAGACTACTACTTGCTTGCGAACTCTTGGCTTGCGCAGTCTCCACCAACTCATCAGCTTGTTGAACGATCTCCGCGAGAACTCCGTCCGTCTCGCCGTTCCGCCCAAGCCGCGCCTGCAACTGTTCAAGAGCATCAGCTGCTCGCGAGAGTCCTTCCGTCACTGCACCTTGCGCATCACGAGCCGACTCGTCTTGCGGATCTTTCTCAACGAGATCACGTGCCTTCGCCTGGCGTTCATCAAGGCGCATGGCATCCCGCCGCACTCCGGCAAGCGACGATCGAACCTGTCGCTCAAACTCATCCTCTGAAACGATGCGCAGGAATCTCGCGGCGCTACGAACTCGTCGTCCCTCGCGCTGTGACGAGTCCGATGCAGTTGCATCGATCACGCTCGAAGGCTCAGCAACTTCCGGTGACGCCACGTCAGCGGAGCGATCCAAGAAATCCTCCGCAAAGGCGCGAAGTACAACAACATCGCCGGCCTGCAGTGACAACTTGGAAAGATCAAGTGTCCGCTCAGTCTCAGCCTCCATCACGACTGCACGATCATTCTTTCCTGTCGCATCGGCATCATTACTTGCTGAGCGCAAGGATGGTGCCAACTCTTCAAACACAAGACTATCCGCACCATCTTTGCCGATGCGTGTCGCAATCTCGATGCCAGCGCTGCGCAACGCGAGATCGTCACGCGACTCTGCACGCAAAGCGACGCGAGCATCAGGCAAAACCGATTCGTCCTGCTCAGGCTCAATCAACGTCGCGGTTGGTGCACGATCTGCGATCACGTCGAACGCGAAAGTGATGGGCTCTTCCTGTGAGATGCCGTCTTTATCAACGAGCGAAACCTCGATACGAACAGGTTCGACTGCTCGACCCGATACAACCCATCGCGTGGAATCGGACTCGTCGATCTCAAGTGAATATCCGCCACCAACACGCTTCGATGTCGAATTGGTCTCTGTCGGCAACTCCTCGAAACCCGCAACAGTTGGCTGGGCTGCTGCTGCAATCTCGACGTCAGCAGCAGGCTTCGCCACTGCATCGCGACCAATCACACGCACGCTCGACTTTCCGAGTTCATATGGAACCGAGCGGTTGAGCTTCATCTCGATCCTTACATCACTCCCCACGAGGAGGGGATCGCGCACAACGGCGCGCGCATCGAGACCTTCGCCGAGTTCTTCGCGCCGCACAGACACCATGGACGACGCGTACGAAGGTGGGCTCGCCGAAAGCACCGCAGCTTCCACCGCTGGTGGATCGACAAATCGAACACGAAGCACATCTGTCGTTGCATCACTCGATTCAAATCGAACTTCGAGCGCTTCTCCATCTGCGTCGACAAGACGCTCGAACTCTCCGTTCGGCTGGCGAGAAAGCAGCACCTCTTCCCAGGCCGATGCGTTCTTTCCGTTCACGGTCGCGTCGTTTGCATCAACGCTTGGAATGACGCGATACAGCGCGCGCACACGCTCTGTTTCTGGATCGCCAAGCACCAACTTCGCGCGAAGCGCAAATGGCCGGCCTCGAGCAGCAACAACTCCATTTTGAATGAGCGATTCGACCGCGGTTCGCGCGGGCCATGACACATCGCTCCAAGGAGTCAGAATGCGGCGCAGCGCGACCGATGCAGATTGTGGTTGCACCGTCGCGAACGCAGTCCACCCCACAAGAACCGTGAGAAGAAGAGCCACCCGGATCGTGGTCGGTTGATAGCGAACAACCTTCCCAAGGTCAGCGCCTGCAGCGCGTTCATCAGCGTCACGGACCGCGCGCTCAGCCAAAACACTCGAACGAGCTGCGCCTGAGAGATCAAACTCCACTGCAGGTACCAAACGCCCCGCGAGTTCAGGTCGCATTCGTTCAATGCGCACCGCAACTTCTACTGGAGTTGCTGCCACCCGCAGCGCAGGAACAACTCGACGCCGGAACTGCGTCCACAGCGCGAGCAAAATCAAACTGAGAAGCGCGAGTCGCAAGATCCATGGAAAGCGGATCGCGGCATCGAGTCCGGCAGATGCTGCGACAAGGAGAAGAAACACAGCAAGGAACGTCGACCAAGCGCCCAACACCAGCAAGAAACGCATGCGGCGACTGATCGCAAGAATCTCTCGTGTGAGCTTCGCAAGAGGCACATTTCTCGATCGCATGTCATGCGAAGAAACACGCCCATCTCGCTGCGCAGAGTGTGTGATTTCTGGTTGCGATGTTGGTTGGTGTTGATCCATATCGCTCGCTGCTTCGTGTGTGAGTTAGAAGACACGATGTCACATCTCTCTCAACTCCATTCACACGAGTCGCAGCAACCTCCTTCCACACCACTCGATAGCGAGCAGCACGAGCAATGTTGTCAGCGCAATCCACGTATCCCAAATCGTGCGCTCAACGCTTTCATCTGTCTCACGTGCACGAAGCGGAAGAAGTTCCGCGAGTCCTCGCAACGATTCAAGATTCAAAACCTGACCACCAGTGCGCTGCGAAAGATCTGAAAGTGCTGCGTGATCTGTATCGCCACGCCGCAGTTCATCATCCGCGCGCACCACCTCAAAGGTCGCTTCGAGACGTCCAAAAGCAGGGTCATCCGCAACAGCGACAAAGCGGCCAGTTCGCTCTGGCGAGAACATCGCACTTGCATCGGCGCCATCGCGCGTCAACTCAACGCGCGCAACCGCTGCTCCTGACAAATCACGAATCTCGACAGGCACCACACTCGGTGCGCGCTCTGCAGATTCGTCATCAACAATGCGCAAGGAAACCACCGTCGAAGCTCCGGGCACTACTCGATTTGGTGCCACAACAAGCTCGGCGCGCGCATCGCCCCGTGCAATCGCTTCGCGCGACAGAAGACGAACAAGCGGAACCCAGAATCGCTCGGGATACCGTTCGCCTTGACCGTATCTCCAACGCCAGATTTCGTCGGTCGCGACGTACACCACGTCGCCAGCACCAAATCGCATGCGCATGACCGCTGGACTTGCTTCACGAGCACCAGCACCAACGCCCTCCGCAAGCGCAAGCACTTCTGCCGTCGGCTTCCAACGGGCACGGGGAATGTCCTGCACATATCGCAATTGCGGCCAACGCAGCGATGTGTCGTTCAGTACATCAGGCCAACCATCCTCATCGTCGTTCAATCGAAGAACGCCCAGTCGCGCCGCAGCAGGAGTCGGCTCGATCAGACTCACACCAGCGCGCGGCTCGAGACTGAATGGTGGTTTGAACGGGAAAAGATCCGCGAGCGCAGTCGACTCCCAGGACATCGGCGTGTTTCGCTCACCACCAATCCAAAGGAGCCCTGCACCACGATCCGCCACTTCACTGCGCATGATCGTCAATTGATCCGGCGAGAAGAAACCACTCGGTACATCGCCGATGATGAAGAGGTCGTACTTCGAAAACTCCTCACGAGTCCTCGGAAGACGCGCGATAGGCAGATTGCCTTCCTGCGCGAAATCGCGATCTGCGGAAAGCAGCATGATCGAACTCTCAAGGTCCTTCTCACGCATGAGAAGATTCTTGAAGTATCGATACTCCCAGCGCGACGATCCTTCGACGTAGAGCACGCGAAGCGGGCGATCCACGAACTCGACCGCGAATACACGTGCATCGTTCTCTCGAACGAGATCTTGCTCGTCCGACACAATCTCTGCGCGCCAAGACCGATCTCCTGCGCTCTCGCTCACCGCATCAAGGACGACTGAGACTTCTTCGCCACTTTCGCTTGTTGGAACAGGCCTTCGTGTGATCTCGACACCACTTGTTTCATCAACAATTCTCACAGAGAGATCACGATCGACTCCGCCACGATCGATACGCACCTCGACCGGCACTCGATCACGGACGAACGCTCGGGCAGGAACTGACGCAGAAACAATTGCCGCGTCTCCGAGTCGCTTCGACGAACCCAACGCCACGGTGTGCACTGGAATCGAGTCGCGCTCAAATCCTCGCAACACTCCGGCCGAAATCGGCACCGCAGATCGCCCGTCGGAAAGTAGAACCACCGCACTCAGCGGACGCCCACTCGCTCGAGCGAGAGCCTGCCGAAGCGCTCCATCGAGATCTGTACGGTCGCCTGTCGCTGCACCAAGTGCAGGCAGAAACTCGGAAACTTGCGTCGTTGCGGCGTCCGAAGCACGCGCGGACGTGTCCTCCGCTGCTCGATTTGGAAGCAACGAGAAGGCGCCGCCTGCAAATCCAACGAAGTCGATGTCTTTGCTCTTCGCAACACTCTGAAGCATCGGGCGCATTGCTTCGAGCGTTTCTGCCGCCTGATCATCACGACTTTCGCCGTTTGGACCATCTTTGATCGACATCGACAAACTGCGATCGACTAGCACAACGAGTCGATCGCGTTCGACGCGCGTTCGCTCGAAACGCACCATCGGCCCAGCAATCAAGAGCGCGACAACGACGAGCGTCGTTGCTCGAACGATCGTGAGGCATCCACGAAACAGTCGAGATGATTTGGTCGTTCCAGTCGCGATGCGGCGATAGCTCCACAAACCAACAAGAAATGCTGCGACCACCACAAGGAACCATCCCCAGGACGGGAGTGGACGCGAAAAGATCACACGAATTGCATCAACATCACTCGGCACATCATTGCCGAAGAAAAACTTCGCGATCCACTGCGAGAAACCACCCGCTTCGTCGCGCGCAAAGGTCGGCGACGCCATCGACAACACCGCGCTGACCGCGGATGCGCGCTGCAGCATCGCAATACGAGAAACGCGTCGCAAAACGCGCGACAAACAACAGATCTTGAGGTGCATCACGAAGCACCTCCAGTCCCAACGCGTGGTGACGACGGCTCGCGGTCAAGACGCGCGGCTGTGGTCATACGCGAGCGAACACGTCCAACTGTTTTGATTGCTCCATCGCGACCACTGGTTTGCGCGAGTGAAGCGTGTGAAAACACGCGGCTCAAGACGCCTTCTGTGAGAAGAAACACAAGTGCCGCAATGAGCAGCACAAAGGACCAGAAGTTCTCCCACGATGATGAACGCGCCGTTGCGGCGTCATCAGAAGTCCCTTGAAGTTCTGGACTCTCGGCATTGGCTCCGCTCACCGATGCATCCGCGATTTGCACACCACCGAGTGGAAGAAATGCAGCGCGAACTGCTTCTCGTGCATTCGGCGTGAGTGCCAGCGACGCTGGTCGGACATTCGCTGCTATCAGCAATCCCTCGTCACCTTTCCAAACACCTGTGAGGGGAACAATCACATTCGAAACACCATCGTCTCCCACCTCAATCGCTGCGGTTTCGCGTGTGACATCTGTCAATCGAAACACACCCTTCCGTGCAACGCGCAATCGATCACCAACAGCGACTTCATCGCTCGTGCTCGCGAGCTCGACGCCGGTCCGCACGATCTCTTGAAAGAGCGGAACCATCAGTGGTTTCACTGGGAGATTCGTCCACGAAAGTTCTGGACTCGACGCGACACACACCACGAGGCCGCGTTCACTTGAAGTTCTGCGTTCAGATTCCTTTGTCGTCGCGGTCAACACACCTGCGTCGTTCGACAACTCTGGCTCGCGACTCTTTGGTGATTGCACGGCCACAAATGGCGTTCCGTCGGTGAACGTCAGAATCGCCTCCGCACCTGTGACGCCTTCAATGGTCATCGCGCGACGTACTTCTACTGGCGCACAGAGCGCTGGAAGTTCGGGCGCGATAGAGGAAAGCAGGCTCGATGTTGGTTGCTCCTCACGCAACAGAAGTGGTGTTTCGAATTCGCGCGCCTCAAGACCAACGCGCATGGAAACGCCAAGTCGAGGGAAGAGTGTGGGTCCCCATGTCTGCGCCATCGACTCGCCACCTGGAAGCACCACTGCAACGCCACCCTCGCGCACAAAGGCGCCGATGTCATCACACGATGCTGGTGAGACGAGATCGGGCCGCGCGAGAATGACAACATCAACACCCAACAGCGAACGACGATCGCAAGACGCAGGATCAATGTCGCGCACGCGGATGCCTGTGTTCACACCGAGCCCTGGCATCAACGCTCGCGCGATCCAGAGTGATCCAGGAACCTTCTCAAGATCTGCGCCATCGAGCGATGTTCTTCGCCCGACAACAGCGACTTCAATGTCACGACGAACATCGACAACCGCAAACGCGCTGTTCCCGACGAGAAGAACATCGTCATCAATTGAAACAGCAATCTCGCATCGGCGACGACCACTGTCCTCTCCATCCTTTCGTGGAACAACTTGGAACTCGACCGTCGACTCTGATTGACCTGCATCCCACGCAACAACACGCGCAGAAACAGGATTGATGAGTTCGCTTGTCACACGCACACGTGTTTCGGCCGCTTCGAGATTCGAACCCTCGCGCGAGAGAAACGCCCGCACAAGAAACGCTTCGCCTGATGGAAGTGCACGCGTCTCGAGTCGATCGATGCGCACGTCTGTTGGAAGTTCGACGGCTGGCGAAACGGCGAGGAACTCAACATTCGCAGTTGCTGCGTCGCGCTCGCTCGCTGCAGGCACAACCTCGCCGTTACTGGGCTGTGCGTCGCTTGTAGAACTCACGCCGAACGTTTCACCTTCGCGGAGCGCGCCCCGACGGAACGAACTCGCGACGAGCACGCGGCGCAAACGCGTCGCTTCATCTCCACGCTCAAGCGCTGTTTCACGTGCGAGACGCACCGCACCACTGAGGTCACTTGGTGTTTCGCTCGGTTGAATTCGCGCGAGTGCTCGTTGAAACTCCGTGAAGTCCGCGGTGGGTGAGAGCACAAGTGATGGTTCAGAAGCAGCGGAAACAATTGCGAATCGATCGCCGGCCACGCGCGATTTCTCCATCAACGCGAGCACTTCGTCACGGAGCCGCGCAAGTTCTGATTCTGCTCCTGCGGATAATGCAGAAGTCGCGCCGTGATCCATCACCACAACCCACGTCTTTTCGCGATCCACACTCGCCGCAGCGTCGCCGAAAAGTGGAACAGCAATCGCGAGTCCAGCTGCGAGAATGGTCAGCGCGCGCAACGTGAGAACGATCCATTGTTCGAACCGAAGTTTGCGGTTCGTTCGGCGAATCGCCTCGCGCAAGATGTCCATCGCCGCCCAATCAACCGGAACACGGCGACGGCGGAAGAGTAGATGAATCAAAATCGGAAGCGCAACCGCTCCGACCGCTGCCCACGCGAGTGCGGGATGCAAGAAACTCATCCGCCGCGTCTCCCCGCAACGGACTGTCGACGGTCGAGCAATGCAGCGAGCACTGGACCAACCGACTCATGCGTATTCGAAAGAATGGCGTCTGCTCGGAATGATCGCGCGATGCGATCAACACCTTCGATGTGTTCGCGCATCAAGTCGAGATATGCCGCGCGAACCGCGCGCGGATCTGTCTCAAGCGCGTCACCACCTTCGAGACCTTCAAATCGCGCTGGTGTATCGAATGTGAACTCGAGTTCTTGTCGATCGAGCACCTGCGCAAGAACAACATCGTGTCCGCGGTGCGTCAATCGCGCAACGGCGCCGCGAATCTCTTCAAGCGGCATGAGAAAGTCAGACACCACAAAGAAGAGAGCGCGATTTGTCACGCGCGCGAGCATCTGATCGACCGAGCGACCGAGTTGCGCCTTTCCTTTCACCGCTTCTCCAGCGAGAAGCCCAACCATCGCGCGCCATTGGTCGCGCTGACTTGAACGCTTCACTTGGGCGCGCACTTCCTCATCGAAAATCGCAAGTCCTACACGATCGCCCTGATGAAGACACACATACGCAAGCGCTGCGGCAGTCGCCGTTGCATGGTCGAACTTCGTCCAACGTCCACCATCACGCGATGCGTCGGTTCCGCCCCATCCTTGTTTGATCGCGAGTGATCCAAAGCGCATCGAGTTCGAACGATCGACAAGAACAATCACATCAAGATTGGTCTCTTGCACGTAGCGCTTCACGTACATCTTGTCGGTGCGCGCGAAGACCTTCCAGTCGATCTGTCGGATGCTGTCGCCGGGCGCGTATTGACGATGCTCTGCAAATTCAACCGCAAGACCTTGGTACGGCGAGCGGTGCATTCCGCTCATGATGCCTTCGACGATCATGCGCGCGCGCAACTCAAATGGAGCAAGCTGCCCGAGAGTTTCGGGTGCGAGATATTGCTCGGCGCGCATCGCGCGATCAGCCAAGGGACGTCCTCCAGCGCATCAACGCGCGACCGGATCAAGTTTTCGAGAAACGCGCTCACCACGCATCTTTTCAAGGATGAGACGAACCACGTCGTCGGCCTTCACGCCATCAGCTTCCGCGTTGAAGTTCACAACGATCCGGTGACGCATGACAGGAAGTGCAATCGCGTAGAGATCTTCTTCGGTCGCGTTGCCACTGCCACGCAAGAGTGCGTGCGCTTTCGCTGCCAGAACAAGGAACTGGCTTGCGCGCGGACCTGCGCCCCACGCGAGGTAATCCTTGCAAACCGACATCGCTTGACCTTCTTCCTTCACGCGGGTTGCGCGAACAATGCCGATCGCAAGACGCATGGTGTCGTCATTCACATCGATCTTTCGCACGAGTTCCTGCATGCGGACAATGTCTTCGCCGGTCAGTACCGGGCTTGGCTCAGCAAGACCGGAAGAAGTTGTCCGACGCACGATCTCGAGTTCTTCAGACTCCGTCGGATAGCCAATGCGAATGTTGAACATGAAGCGATCGAGTTGCGCTTCCGGCAGCGGATACGTGCCTTCTTGTTCAATCGGGTTCTGGGTGGCGAGCACGAAGAATGGATTCGGAAGTCGGTAGTGCACTCCGTTCGCAGTGACTTGTCGCTCCTGCATCGCTTCAAGCAGTGCTGCCTGCGTCTTTGGCGGTGTGCGATTGATTTCGTCGGCCAAAACGATGTTTGCGAAGATCGGGCCCTTCACGAAACGAAGACCGCGCGAACCAGTTGCTCGATCTTCTTGAATGACCTCAGTACCCGTCATGTCGCTCGGCATCAGATCGGGAGTGAATTGGATGCGCGAGAATTGCAGACTCAGCGTCTTCGCGATGCTTGAAACAAGCAGCGTCTTCGCGAGACCTGGCACACCTTCAACGATCGCGTGACCGCCGCACAAGATCGCCAAGATCGCTTGATCAACAACTTCGTCTTGTCCAACGATGGCGCGGTGAATCTCTCCACGCACACGCTCGATGGCGCGGCGGACTTCGCCAATGCCTGCGACGAGGTCATTCCACTGTGCGCTGAACGCTGGTTCTGCCGGCATCGGGTCTCGCCGCGAATCCTTCGACTCGGAAGCCGACGAGGATTGGGACCATGGATTTTGAATGGATGGATTCTGAATGGATGGATTCTGAATGGATGGATTTTGCGGAGACGAGCCGCCGTTGGGGGCGTTCGAAGCGGGATGCTGGAAACCGGAATCGCTCATAAAGGCTCCTGCGGAAGACCCGCCGTTGCGAGGTTGCGAGTATAGGGTTCAAGCCTGTCGGAACCTGTGCGCTATGCCTGAACTGCCTGAAGTCGAACACCTTCGTCGATCGCTCGAACCGTGGATCGTTGGTGCCCAACTGATCGATGTCCGCGTTCTGCGCAAGAGTGTGGTCACACTCGCATCGGAAACAGGTCGAAGCAACGCGGTTCTTCGCGCAGCGCTCGGTGTGGGCGAAACGATCGTCGGCACTGATCGTCGTGGAAAGCAAATGGCCATCGCTTTTGCAAATGGGCGATTTCTCGTCATCCAGCTTGGTATGACCGGAAGCGTCACCATTGAGCGAGGGGCTCCACCGCGCGGCGTTGAGGCGCGGCACCGCCATGTCATTTGGAATTCCTACTCACCCGCGCTGCCATCAGAGCCGGAGCCTTGGCGGTTGGTGTTTCGCGATCCTCGACGATTTGGCGGACTTACGGCCTACCACTCGCGTGAAGTGCTTGACCGTGTGTGGAACACGCTCGGGCCAGACGCTCTCAACATTGCTGGAGACGAGCTCCTCGACGCTCTCGCCCGCACTCGACGGCCTATCAAGTCGGCGCTCCTCGACCAGTCTGTCCTCGCAGGCGTCGGGAACATCTATGCCGACGAAAGTCTGCACGCCGCTGGGATTCACCCCTTGCAAACGGCGAGTGCTGTACCGACCGCGCAGGTGCACCGCTTGGCATCCGAAATCCGCCGGATCCTGGGTCGGGCAACCGCGGAGGGCGGCTCGACCCTCCGCGACTACCGCGACGCGTTCGGAAAGCCGGGAAACGCCGTCCAGGTGCACGCTGCCTATGGGCGCGAGGGGCAACCGTGTCTTCGCTGCGGCACAAACTTGCTTGGTTTGCGCTTGCAAGGCCGTGCCACGGTCTTCTGCCCGCGCTGCCAAGACTTATCCACATGACGTGGAGGGCTTGTCTGGTCGCCGAGGGACGCAGGGCGTTGGTCGCGCTCGACCGATCCGCGATGACCGAGAAGCGGGTCAGAACGACCGAGATCTTGTCCGGAATTGATGGCGTTTCGTTGTCTGTCTGGTTGGGAGGTGTAAAGGGGAGAAGAAGAAAAGAAGTCTCTCTTCTTAGAAAAAAACCCTGTTCAGATGTGGACAACTCAGAAGACAGTGTTGTAAGTCGATATATCAAAGCAACTTACATCGAAAAGGTTTCGCGGAGAAACTCTCTTTTACCTGTCCAAATACATCGGGGACTTTCTATTACGGAGTCGTTTGGGGGTCAAAAGGCTGCCAGACCTCTCCAATCAGCTCATTCGAGACTCGGTAACTCGAGTGGTTTCCAACTCAAGCGCACAGGATTTCCACACGGCGATTCGACCTGTCCGAAGCCCGGAAAGCCGAGCTCGCGAACGACTTTGACTGGCCAGAAGAGCCCCGGCGAGACCCAGACGTGACCTACTCGAGCCCCCACGCAGGCCAACCGCAGGTCGACCGCCAGGCAACCGCAGGCAACCGCAGGTCGACCGAAACCCTCGCGCGACCAGCAGGTGCGCGAGAGCCTGTGCTCAGAGTTCAAACTCTCCGATGAGGCCAAAACGGCTGAGACCGCTATCGACTGCTGCGTTGAAGGAGATCTTGCTCGATCCGATCAACTTCGGCCTGCAGCTTGCCGTCGGAATCCGCCTTTTGCTCGATGGTTCGAACCGCATGCATGACGGTTGTGTGGTCGCGACCGCCAAAGTAGCCGCCGATCTCCTCGAGGCTGAATCGCGTGTGCTTGCGCGCGAGGTACATGCACACCTGTCGCGGCATGGCGATCGACTTGTTGCGCTTCTTTGAGAGAAGGTCGGTGAGTTTCACGTCGTAAAATCGCGTGACACTCTCGATGATTGACTGGAGGCTCGGCGCGTTGCCGCTGCGCGAACTCAATTCACCGTCGAGCGCCTGTTTTGCGAGGTCGAGCGTGATTGGCTGGCCGGCCGCCATGGCCACGCCGCGGATGCGTGTCAACGCACCCTCGAGCTCACGAATGTTGGTGTCGATCTTCGCAGCAACGTACGACGGCACATCATCAGGCAAGTCGAGGCCATGAAGATCAGCCTTCGCCTTCACAATCGAAACGCGCGTCTCGAAGCAGGGGCGCTCGATACGCGCCACCAGACCTGCGGAGAAACGACTGGTGAGACGTTCTTCAAGGTCGGGGATTTCGGTCGGCGCAGCATCAGAACTCAGAATGATCTGCTTCTGAAGTTGATACAGCGCGTTGAAGGTGTGGAAGAACTCTTCTTGAGTTTGCTCGTGTTTCGACAGGAAGTGAATGTCGTCAATGACCAACACATCCGCCGTGCGGAATCGGTTGCGGAAGTCGGTCATTCGACCTGCTTTCACCGCTTCATGGAACAAGTCCATGAAGGCATTGCAGGAGATGTAACAAAGCCGAAGTGAGGGTTGACCGCGAAGAAGTTCTTGACAAATCGCGTGCAACAAGTGCGTTTTGCCGAGCCCAACACCGCCGTGGATGAAGTAGGGGTTGTAGGCGCGGCCCGGCTTCGCAACGACTGCTTGCGCCGCTGCGTGGGCGAGTCGATTGCCTGGGCCAACGACGAAGGAAGCGAACGTGTAATCCGGGCTGAGGAGCATTTGCTCATCAAGCCACGCGGGGCGTTCTGCACTCTCAGCGTCGGCCGCCGGAAGCGAAGCGCCTTTCAAGTCGATTCGCGCGTCTTCTTCTGGACTCACAAAACGCACAACAAGGAGCCGACCTGTGACGTTCTGCGCCGCTTCCGTGAATTGTGGTCCGCAACAACGCTGGAGATACTTCAATTGCACAGGTTCGCGCACAACGAGGCGCAGCACCCCATCCCGCACTTCCGATGGCTCAATATCGTCGAACCAATGCCTGCAGATATCGGCGTGGTTCTTGCGCAAATAGTCGACGAGCGACTCGCGGAAACCGGGCTCGATCCTCTGCATCACATTCTCCAGCGCACGAGCTTGGCGTGAACCAACCGTGCGGGCGTTGCATCCGCCACCGTGGAGAGGCGGATGAGTTGCGTTCCTTTGATCGATGTGCCTCGCTTCACAGTTCTTCGCAGTCGTGTGAAGAGAGCGCTCGACCCGGCGCATCCCACCGCGCCGGGCCGACCACGGGGGGCGGACGATAGGAGAACGTGGCGGGTGCGTCAATCCTGATGATGCGTGCGAAACGCGTGACACCGTTTGCGCGACGCGAGCGCGGTTTTCTCCGCGAACAGATGCGTACACGCGCGCCTCTCAGCTCATCCATCGTTGTGAGACCACTTCTTAGTTCGTCTCAGTTTCCTCTTGACTTACTTCAAGCTGCGCGCTCACACCCGCCTTCGCGTCCACATGCGCTTGTGCTTCCGCAAGTTGTCGATCAAATCGTTGACGATTCGTTCGATGATCCATCAAGAGGTGAATGCGCGATGCATCCTTGCCACAGAGTTCTTCAATACGCTCACGCGCGTAGTGAATCGTCGTGCGACGTGAGGCGTGCACAATGACGATCGCTTCGGCTTTCCAGATCGGGAGAAGTCGCACAATGTCGTCAATGTGCATGTGCATGCCCGTTTTTGCGCGATCACCGTGGCCTGGTTCGAAGAAGGTGCATTCGGTGATGAGAACCTTTGCTTCCGAAAACTCATCGCGCACAAGAAATTCACCAGGCGCGGTGTCGCCGGTGTATGCCACAAGTGGAATGTCGATCTGCCGCGTGATCTCCACACCTTCTGAACGCAGATCTCGAAGCTTTTCCTGCGGAAGATCGCGGAATTCCTCCCGCAACTTGCTTCGACGTTCAAGTACGGAGTAACCCACACTTGTCACAGTGTGTTTGGTAGCGATCGACTTCAGGAAGACGTTGTTCTTGATTTCGATCGTCGACTCAGGCTCAAGTCCAACGATTTCGTGCGGTGTTCGCTGGCGTTCGAGCGGTTCCCATGCGCGCATCAGCGCTTTGAGATGCGGCTCGAGTTCTGGGTGACAAATACAGCGACCAACCGGAACTTTGGGCTTTCCGTCGCGCGCACTATCTGGCATGTGCGTTTCGCCGCCGATCTTCTGGAAGTAACGCTGACTAAACCAGTATGGAAGCCCGCCAACATGGTCCATGTGCGCGTGGGTCAGAGCGATCGTCGGGACGCTCAAAATGGCCCGCGTGCATTGACCGATATCGAAACCGATATCAAGCTCGGGAACCTGGATCGATGTTTGTTCTCCGGCGACGCTGATTCCCTGAACGCGGTAGGGAGGCAGATACAGGAAGCCGAGTTGTCCCTCACGGGCGGGTGGGCTTGGCAGCAAAGTGGAACTCCTTCGGGCGCGTTTTCACGCAACCGGGATGCGAATTGAGGGCACAGGGTAGTCGATGTGAACGACCTGCGCTGCCGCCGAATTCACCCGGAGAATTGCGCGGGTTATGCGGTTTGGGAGGGCGGCAGAACCGCGTCTCTGCCACAAGAACGCGGTTGGACGTTCAGCGGTCGCTCACGAAGTTCGATGCTCTGTGCATGCGAGAGGAAGGCGAAAAGC
This sequence comes from Planctomycetaceae bacterium, assembly GCA_027483065.1. Classification (GTDB taxonomy): domain Bacteria; phylum Planctomycetota; class Phycisphaerae; order Phycisphaerales; family SM1A02; genus QWPT01. Next base: position 14,642 of record JAIXVI010000236.1, on the reverse strand, counting down.
GTGGTCAGTCTCAGGATGCTCAGCGTGCACGAATGCACGGAGCGCCTTTACGTATTGGTCCAGCGGCGTGTCGCGGGCTCCTTGAGAACGCGGAAAGCCTGACCTCTCGATTCATCGCGCTTCGGCGGGATCTCAACGCACTCGAGCTCGAGAACGTCTCCGTGTGTGTTGCCTCACTTCTGCGAGGTCCGGATGGTGTCTGCCGACTTCAGTCGAATTCCGGCATGGACGTCGCCGACGGACTCGCGGAAGAAGTCCTTCTCTCTGATCTCATTGAACGCGCGATCGATCTTGGCGCGACGTGCAAAGCAGCGATTCCGATACCAGAGCCAGTGCCAGGAATTGATGACTTTCGCATCGAACATCCCCACGCCACAGATCAACACCGGGATGACAAGGGGGCCGGATGAATACGCACAACCTCTCGGGCTTTGCAGCGATCGGTGACAACATTCCGCGCATTCTGCTCGTCGACCCAAGTGCGTTGATGCACCGACTTCTTCGGACGCGGCTGCAACTTGAGCACGTCGACATCTTCTCGGCAACACGTGGAGAAGAAGGGGTTCAGAAGGCGCTTGAACTCATTCCGGATGTCATTCTGCTCGAGACCGAGTTCCCGCCCGAGGAACGCGTGGACGGCTTTGAGATTTTGCAGCGCTTGAAGGAAGACGCGCGCACCAAAGACATCTCCGTCATTTTCGTTAGCGAATCACGCGAGACCATGGATCGCGTTCGCGGACTCGATCTTGGTGCTGTCGACTTCGTACAAAAACCCTTTGAAATGGCGGAATTGAAAGCTCGTGTGCGCACCGCACTTCGCATGCAAAAGCTGCTGCGCATGCTTGCGCAATGCGCACAGCGCGATGGTCTCACCGCGCTTTGGAATCGCGCGTATCTCGATCAACGGCTCGCCGCGGAGCACAGCGAAGCGCAACGTCATGCACGCCACTTGTCGGTGATTCTCTGCGACATCGATCACTTCAAGAGTGTCAATGATCGATACGGCCATCCGTTTGGAGATGAAGTACTCGCACACTTTGCAACACTTCTTGCCAGTGGACGCGCGAGCGATGTTCCTTGCCGCTACGGGGGTGAAGAGTTTGCGGTGATTCTTCCTGGAACGACCGTCGACGAAGCGACAGAGGTCGCGGAGCGCTTTCGAGCGGCATTCGAAGCGCATCGTTGGCGTCGTCATCCCGACCTGATTTTGACAGCGAGTTTTGGAGTCGCAGCGGTTTCGCCTTTGCAGCCGATGCTCGCGGTTGCGGATCTCATCAAACGTGCCGATGACGCGCTCTATCAAGCAAAGCGCGGGGGACGAAACCGTGTTTCGTCGAGATCGAAACCTGAAGCCGCGTGAGTCTGCGAAGCGGCGTTTCAAAAGCGCTCGCCTCGAATTCGCGGAATTGCGCGTCACACATCCCGCTTCCGTCGTGGCACAATCGCGGCGTGCCCAACCTCGTCGATGAGGCTCTTTGCATTCGCCAATGGGACTGGTCTGAAACCAGCCAAACAGTGAGCCTTTTTTGTCGCACACACGGCATCGTGCGTGGGCTTGCAAAGGGAGCGCGTCGAGAGCGAGGGAGTTTTTCCGGCGGGATTGATCTTCTTGCGCGCGGCGAAATTGTCGCGGTCACGAAGCCTGATCGTGAACTCCAGACACTGACTCAGTGGACGCTTCTCCAGCTTTTCCGCCGTCCACATGATGAACTCGAGGCGAATCTTTTCGCCCTCGCAATGGCGGAGTTGGTGCACCGATTCCTTCCACCAGAAGTTCCGCACGAAACGCTCTACGACGCGTTGCTTGCGTCGCTCAACGCGATCGAAGACGGGGAACGACCCGCGCCTGAGTTTTTGCGGTTTTTCACACAACTCATGCGCGAGACTGGTCACGAGCCGCGACTCGATGCGGAGAGCATTGCTCCGGCGCGGCTCGCGTTTGACCCTTCAGCCGGCGGAATCGTCGATATCGCGACGCATCCATCGGCGTGGCGCATGAGGCCGGAAACCGCGACCGTTCTCGCACTCGTCGCACGCGGCGAACCGCCTGAGTTATGCGACCCCGATGCAGTGGACCGCGCGAATCGACTTCTCGCCGCGTATGCGCGCGTGTTGATTGGAAGTGATTTGACGACGCTGCGCCTCGCGCTAGAGCCTCGACGTCGGAAAGCGTGATTTGAAGCGCTCGCATCGGGTTGCGACGCGTGTTCGGATTCGGTCTGGATCGACGGCTTTCAGGGATGAATTCCCATCTCTTCACGAGCCCACGTCAACCCTTCGAAGTCACGAGCCGATGTCTGAGGGAGCGGAGTGCGTGATCTCTTCGCATGGGCGTTCGCTGTCGTACGCCTAGTGGTGTTCTTCGGTGTTCCTGTGACTTTTGATTGCGAAGGCATACGCGATGTCCCACGCGAACCAGAACTCGCTTCAACCGACACTTGAGCGCGTGCTCACGTGTCCGAAGCTGCCGACGCTTCCGGTCGTTGCGATGCGCGTGCTCGAACTCACCGCGAAGCCAGATGTGTCGCTGCGTGAAATTGCAGCCGTCATTGAGAACGACCCCGCGATCGCAACGAAAGTTCTTCGCACCGTCAACTCAAGTTTCTACGCGCTCACACACCGTTGCGGATCAATCCAACAGGCACTGGCTTTCCTCGGGCTTCAAACAGTGAAAGCGCTGGTGTTGGGATTCAGTCTCGCGCGCAGCGTTGATGGTGGTGGCGACGATGAAGTAAGCTTTGATTTCACCGACTACTGGCGTCGATCCATCTATTCCGCAGCGAGCGCGCGCGAAATCGCGATGTTGACGCATCGTTGCGACCCCGATGAAGCGTTCGTTGCTTCGCTTGTGCAAGACATCGGAATGGTGGCGCTCTGGCGTGCATATGGCGATCGCTATTTGCAAGTCATTGATCTTGCAAAGGGTGACCATCGTCGATTGAGCGTGCTCGAGCAACGCTCGATCGAAATCGATCACACGATTGTGGGCGCCGAGATGTTGTCGCGCTGGCGATTTCCCGAAGAGGTCGTCGAGGCTGTGCGATGCCAACATCGTTCGCACGAGTCTGCACCGAATGCAATTGCACTTGCGCGCACCGTTGAACTTGCGTCATCAGCCGCCGCCGTGCTTTCCGTGTCGAAACCACACGCTGAACTCACGCGATTCCGCCGCGAGGGCCAAGAGTGGTTTGAGATTCGACCTGGTCCGATGACGTTGCTTCTTCAGCGCATTTCAGATCAAGCAGACGAACTCTCGCGAGCATTTGGTCTCGACACCGGTGCCTCCGCGGATATTGATGCAATTCTCCGCGCCGCTGAGGAACTTCGTCGAGGACAAGGGCTCGTCGAACCAACGATCGAAGCAGATGAAGTGGAAATGCCCGTTGCGATGCCGCGCGGATTTGCATCAATTCCCGACGCACGCGCATTTGGAACGGCTCTTGAAGCGGCGTTCCATCGATCTGCGACACAAACAGCGAGTGCCTCTATGTCGACTTCTGCGCGCGCATCCACGCAACGAAACGACGCGCGAAGTGGCATCGGAATGATGCTCGTCGGAATCGATCGTGCACGAAGCGTGCAGGACGCATACGGCGCCCGTGGGCTTGAGGCGGCACTTGATCGTGCACTCGACGCCGTGCTTGCAATCGGCGGAGGCGATGTGTGTGCCTTCCGATTTGTTGGCGCCGAAATCGCGGTGCTTTTGGCGTGCACCGACACCGAAGAACTCTGTCGAATCGCGGAGCTTGTTCGTCGGCGTTTCGCTGAAAACGCAGTTCCGTGTGACACCGCTTCCGGCGGAGTGTTCCCGGCGACTATCTCAATTGGCGCTGCAATCTACGAATCAGATCCTGGGCTTCGCCAAGAGAACTGCATACAGACGCCCGATCAACTCGTGAGCGCGTCGATGTTTGCACTCACAAGTGGTCGCCGAGCACACAACCGTGTGGTTCTCTTCCGGCGTGAGCATGCGGCGAGCGAGCAGTAAACATCGCTGAAATTGCAACACTTTCAAAGCGATGCTTCACTCGACATCGTCGGTTTCGCTGTCGGAAGCGTCGCTTGAATTCTCATTCGCAGTCTCATTCGCAGTCTCATTCGTGGTCTCATTCGTGGTCTCATTCGCACCTTCATTTGGAAGCACGACGACACGAACGGTTGGATTGAGTGGGAATGCTTGTGCAACTTCACGCAAATCCGCAAGCGTGACTTGTGAGATGCGCTCCACTTCCTCGTCGAGCGGGATGTATGTCGCGCCATAACCCCAGAGCGTTCCGAGTCGGAACATGCGTCCATTCGGGCGTTCGCTCGCCGCAGCCGCACCAGTTGCGATCCGACTACGCGCGCGAAGCAAATCATCCTCTGTGAGGCTGTCGACGACAGCGTGAAGTTCGCGACGAAGAATTGCCTCAATCTCATCGACCTTGTCGATGTCGCACACAGCGAAGAGCGTCGAATCGCCTGTGCCATCGTGGCCGTCGTAACTCGCACTGGCTTCCTCTGCGAGTCCAGTTTCAACGAGTGCCCAGTGAAGTCGTGAGCCATCGCCGCCACCAAGAATGTGCATCAGAATTCCAGCGGCATACCGACGCTCATCTTGGATCGATGGTCCGGGCATCGAGAGCAAGATGTACGCGCGCGCCGTGTTCTTAAGCCGAATGACCGCCTCTGATGATTGAGGCGTCCAAACAGGGTGCGCGCGCGTAGGCGACGCAGATTGCCAATGTCCACAGAGTCGTTCGGCGTCGCGGACGAGTTGATCGAAGTCAACATTGCCGGCAGCGACAAGCACGGTGTTGTCCGCGGAATATCGACGTTCGAAATAGTCAGCCATTTGATCGCGCGACAGTGCAGAGACCGTCGCCGTCGTACCGAGCACGCGATGTGCGAGCGGGTGACCGACGTACAGGTGTTCCATCATCGCTTCGTACCCAACCCAAAACGGCTGATCGGCGTACATCGCAATTTCTTCGAGGATCACGCCCTTTTCTTCGTCGAAGTCTTTCGCGCGAAGTGCTGGGCGCAGAATGTCCGCAAGAATCTCGAGAACCGCGCTTGCGCGTTCAGGCAGCACATGCGCGTGGTAGGCCGTGAGTTCGTTGGTGGTGAACGCATTGTGGTTCGCGCCGAGATCATCGAAGTCGCGATTGACTTGTTCAGGGCCACGATGCTCGCTTCCCTTGAACATCATGTGTTCAAGAAAGTGTGACACGCCCATGAGTTCTGAGGGTTCGTCGCGTGAACCTGTCCGCACAAAGAAACCAACGGCAGCGGTGTGTGCCAACGGATCAATCTCCGCTTGGATCTCAAGGCCATTCGAGAGGCGGGCAGTGCGGTGCATGTTGGTCGCAGTCGTGGTCATGGAACTCCAGATTTCGTGGGGGCGCAGTCTACGGTGCCGCGTCTGCGGAATTGGCATGCTCATCCCACGAAACCTCGCGTTTCACGTCTGAAAACCATGACAGAGCAGCACTTCCCAAGCCGCGAAGCTGCAGCGTTCAGAGGATCATCGCCATCGCTCGCTCTGGTCATTCGCCGCGTGCGCATGATGTCCTACACTGACCGTTCCATGTCTGACGACGGATCAACGACTTCCCGTACTACAAGCGGCCCAACGCCCGAGGCGCTTGCCCGAACGCTTGCCCGCCATCCGCGTCCACTTGGTGGCGACACACAGCGCGCGACGGGAACGTCGAAACTCGATCTCACGGGACTGGTCATCAACAATCGTGAAGCTGAAGCGCATCACCTGCGCGTGCAGCGGAAGCCAGAATGGCTGCGGGCGCGTGTTCCAGGCGGCGAGGGCTACGAACGTCTTAAGAAAATCATCGATGAACACCGCCTCCATACGGTGTGTCAAGAAGCGTCCTGCCCAAACATGGGCGAGTGTTGGGGTCGTGGGACCGCGACGATCATGATCCTTGGCGACACGTGCACACGCGCATGTGGCTTCTGCAATGTCAAGACAGGCAAGCCGCCGGTGTACGACCTCGATGAGCCACGACGCGTGGCAGCTTCGCTCGCGTTGATGGGCTTGAAGCACGTCGTGATTACAAGCGTGAATCGTGATGAACTCGCCGATGGTGGCGCTGCAATCTGGGCGGAAACCATCCATCGTGTGCATGAAGCATGTCCAAACATGTCGGTCGAGATTCTCGTCGGCGATTTCCAAGGCGATGAGAAAGCGATCCAGACCGTGTGTGATGCGCGGCCGGAGATCATCTCTCACAACATGGAAACAGTGAAGCGCATGCACCCAGCAGTGCGTCCACAGGCGAAGTACGAGCGATCACTTGCGGTGCTTGCGCAGTTCAAGCAGAGTGGCCTCGTGACGAAAACCGGCATCATGGTCGGCATCGGCGAACAAGATGACGAAGTCCTTGAATTGCTCGACGATGTGCGAAGTGCGAGTGACGCGGACATCATCACGATTGGTCAGTATCTCCAACCAACACGAAATCACCTGCCTATTGATCGTTGGGTGCATCCTGATCAATTCGCGATGTATCGCCGCGAAGCGCTGACGCGTGGTTACAAGGTTTGCGAGTCGGGACCACTTGTGCGTTCGAGCTATCACGCGGAGGAACAGGCCGCGATGCTCTCTGGTGCTGCGAAGGAGACGCACGAATCGATGCGAGCGCTGATTGAGAAAGGTCGCGCGGCACGCGGTTGAGCGTGACCCAGTGTCTGTTGAGTGTGTGCCGTGTGTGCGCCATGTGTGTGCCGCTTGTCCGTCGTGCGACCGGCGCAAGCTTCGATCAGTGATGATCGGCGGAGTGCGCACCCGACTGTTCAGTGGCTGCTGATGCAGCGGCGTGATCTGCGCCAGATTCCGCGGAATCGTCGGCCTTGTCGGATGCCGCGTTCTGCGCGTTGTCGCGCTTGTCATCAGTGGCGACAGGGAACTCAATGCGACCGACACCTTGCACATGCGTCGATCGCTGGGCCATCCACCAGGCAACTGGGGCCCAAACGAGCATCGAGAGTGCAGTCACCGTGATGTAACCCCGAAACGATGCGGGCACGTAGCGCATCGGAAGGGCACAAACTTGGAGCGGGAGCGCGGCAACGACTCGAATGCCGGCGGTGATTTTTGCGGCGACTGTTCCGACGAATCGCGTGCGCGCCGAAGCATCGGCCGGCTTCGCATCAGACGGCGTTGCGTTTGAATTTTCAGCGGCAATCTGCGCAGGAAGTTGTTCCGCGGATCGCGTGTTGGCTTCAGCGCTTGCGCGTTGCTCAACAGCGTTTGCAACCGCTTGTTTTGCTGCAACTTTTGGCGCGATTTCCTGCGCGGTGAATGTGGATGCGGCCGCCTGCTCGGAGGCAACGACCGAAGTGCTGTCGGTCATCGGCACCGCAGGAAACGCGGGCTCAAACGGTGTCTCGCCCGCGTACTCTGGACGAGATTCGCGTCCAATCGACTGCGCAGCGATCTCTTCGAAGCGGCGTGGCGATGTTGGAATCTCTGCTGGCGTCACACTCGGGTTGATGCCAGAGGCGATTGATGGCGAGCCAGACATTTCTGGCGGTAATGCTCGAGAAATTCCCTCAAATCGCGAAATCGGATTTGTAACGGATGCTGGTGTTCCATCAGGGTTGCTGAAACCGGAAGGTCGTCGGCTGGTGCCGAACGCTTCGATCAGCGCGCGATTGACATCTTCTTCTTGACCAGAGAGCGCACGCGCATCGAACACCGTGTCGAGCGCGCGATCTATCGACGCATCCGATGCGCGCAGCATGGCGTCATTCGTATCGTCGAGAATCGCCGCGATTTCACGGAGCATCGGGTCGATCGGCTCTTTCTCGATCGAGGCGTCGGCAACTTGCTGTGTGGAGAGAGCAGGGGTTTTGGACTCCGAAGCGGTCGACGATGCCGAAGCAAGCATCGCATCTTCGATCACCGTCTCAACAGATGGTTGCACCGACGACGTACTGGATGCAGTGAGTCGCCCAACTTGTTCGTCGTTGCCCACATGAGCAGCCGCGGAGACGGCGACGTCGGGTGCAATGCTGGAGGAAGTCTTGGTCGAAACACTCGGAGCAACACCAAGGAGCGCTTCGAGTTCACGCTCGAGTTTCCCAATGTCCAAGATCCCGTTGTTCATGACCGCGGCACTCTGTGATGGTTGCGCGACTGATTCTGCGGAGACTTCACTCTTCAACAGAGAGGAGGTGTCGATCGTGTCGAGTGCGGTGTTGGTTGGATTGGTTGAATTCGTGCCGTCTACACTCAGGTGCGGCTGCATCGCCGCCTTCGCAAGTGCCTCGACGTCTCGCAGAATCGCCTCCACGTCGACCACACCGCTTGCCGCGGGGGAAGGCGTCGTTGGCGCCGGAGATGGGCTTGGCTCGGTGCGTGCGTCCATGCAGTGACCGATATCGGCAAAAAACACGCGTGACTCGACGGAAACCTGCGTTGGGAGAACCGTTCGAACAGGGCTCTCTTTGTTCCAAGAAGCTGGAATTCCGAGATTCCACTCTTCAATCGGTCGGTTTCGGCCAATGCGCCCTGTAATCAGGCAGCAGCCGTTGCTGGCACTGCAATCGGGCCGCGCGTCAGACGTGTCGGGGAGGTTGGGAGGTGATGTTCCTTCGACATCGGCCAGTCCAAAGGGAGACGATCGGCTGAGCGGCGGTGATGGGGAAGCGCCCTCTTCCGGTGGGTCGCGGGCGTTCGATTCGTTGATCCGTCGGTCCGTCGCTTGGAAGTCTGTGGTTGCGAGGTGCGTGGTTGAGGGGTCTGTGATTGAGAGGTTGGGCGTACCTGCATGAAGTGTTCTTGATCACCCTCGTCTTGAGCGAACCCTCTGGGTGCAGGTGACGGACCGTTGCGAGAGACGCCCTCCGCGATGACAATCGCGGCATGGCAACCCTCGTGCATTCTGCCGTTTACTCCGCCGCCTACTCCGCCGCCTACTCCGTCGTATGCGCATGCGTGTGCAACGGTCTTACGGCCACCGAGGCGCGCGCGACCGCGAGTTCTCCAAGCGACGCGCACGAGGTCCACAGCGTCTCCAGCACGTCTTCGCGTGACATGGATACGCGCATCAAGAAAGCGCTCGAACTTGCAGGCGAGAACCGCGCTGAGATCGCGCGATTTCTTGCAAACTACGAGAAGTCTGGTGATGCGCAGAAGTTTGACGCAGCGCGCTGGCTCGTCGCCAACATGGATGGCCACGGCTTCGCGCGCATTGAACTCTGCGACAAAGACAACAAGCCACTGGGATTCGATGCACTTGCGTATGCCAATCTGGGCGAAGCTCAGGCGAGACTCGACGAAATCGGCAAATCACATCCCGATGCGGATTTCCGAAAGATCTCGTTTGAATCGGATCTTGAACACGCGAGCGCCGACTTCTTGATCGCGCATCTTGAAGGCGCGTTTGATGCATGGCGATCACTTCCGTGGGCAAAGTCGATTTCTTACGAAGCTTTCCGTGAGCACATTCTTCCCTATCGCGGAAGCAACGAGCCGCTCGATCTTTGGCGCGCGCCTGCGTCGAAACGCCTTGAAACACTGGTGACCGAACTTCGCGCGTCGAGTGAGAAAGACGTGCGCGTGATCGGTGAGCGTGTGCGGAGCACGGTGCATCCGTGGGTTGCATTTAGTGATCTCTACTACGTGCATCCGACAGATCAGAGTTACACCGAGATGACCGAAGACAAGCGCGGTCGATGCGAAGACATCACGAACATGGTGTCGTTTGGCATGCGATCGGTGGCGACCATGTGTGCGAGCGACTACACGCCATGGTGGGCAGCGAGCGACAACAATCACGCGTGGGAAGTGGTGCTTGATGAACAAGGTCGAGGTCGCGCAGGTCTTGCGGGCCGCGCTGCGAAGGTCTACCGCAAGACGTTCGCGCATCAAGAGTCGAGTCTGGGCGCGATCAAGCAAGAGAAAGAGACTGTGCCACGCTGGTTGTCGGGCACGCACTACATCGATGTGACGGCGGAGTACCAGCCCGTGAGCGCCGTGACCGTGCGACTCGAGAAGCCGCCCGAGGGACAGCGCTTCGCGTATCTCGCGGTTTTCAATGGTGGCGCGTGGCGTCCGATTCACTGGGGTCACATCGTGGACGCGCCGGGAATCGGGACCAACGTGGCTTTCAGCGCTCTCGGACGAAACATTTGCTATCTGCCGATGTACCACATCGATGGTGTGGACGTTCCGGCAAGCGCGCCGTTCATCCTCGACGCGGATGGCATTCCGCACACGCTGAAGGCCAGCGAAGCCGCGGATGTCACGCTTGTCGCTTCGACCACAAAGCCCGACATCCAAGATCCTGACACGGGCCGCATCAAGGCGCGCACCATGGTGAAGCCTGATGCTGCGTACGAACTCTTCGTTTGGAAAGATGGCGGTTGGAAATCGATTGGTCGACGCGAGCAGGGCGAAGAAACGCGCGTGTTTGAGTCACTTGCGCCGGACGGCCTGTATTGGCTTGTCGAAGATGGCTCGCGCAAACTCGAGCGGATTTTCACCGTTGAAACAGGCGGGCAGGTCTTCTGGTGAACGCGATCGCGTGTGATCAGTTGAAGTCGCTCCGCGTGATCGTGAACGTCGACGATCTTGGTTTGCATCCGGCTGTCCGTCGCGCGGTTGAGGAGTGCGCTGCGCATGGAACAGTGACAAGTGCGAGTGTGATGGCGAACGGGCCAGATCTCGCTGCAGTACGGCCAATTCGTGGCGTTTCGATGGGCGCGCATCTCAATGTGCTGCGTGGTCAACCGCTCTCACCGATCCGTGAGGTGCGGTCGCTCGTAGGCACAGACGGCCTTTTTCTCGGCAGTTTTGAGCGCTTTGCAGCGCGTGCGTTGCGGGGCGCGATTCAACCGAACGAACTTCGATTGGAGTGGACGCGACAGATTGCGAAGCTCCAAGATCACGGGCTTGAACTCTCGCACGTCGATGGCGAGAAGCACACACATTGCCTTCCGGGGCTCTTTGATGTGGCGTGTGAAGTCGCGCGTGATGCGGGGATTCGCTGGGTTCGGAGAAGTGCAGAGCTTCACGGGAACTTCGCGCTTGGAGCGCCGTGGCTGCGGCGTGCGCTCTTGAAGACGTGGTGCGATCGAGCTCAACCTTGCGCGGGCGTTCGTTGCGCCGATGCGGTTTGGGGCATCGCCGAGCAAGGTGCTCACTTCTCAAGTGACGCCTGTGTGCGGGCACTGCACGGCGTAGGCAACGAAATCGTGGAGGTTGTTTGTCATCCGGGTCGCGCACATCGCGGCGATCCCGCGTTGCCCGACGGCTTCGGTAGGATGCGCGTCGCGGCGCTTTGGGAACCCGAGCTCCGCAGTCTGCTCGAGGATCCGTGGCATGAAGTCGCGGCAATGCACGGGTGGACGCTGACAGGGTTTGATCGCCTCGACTGAGTTGAAGCGAGCGATTCAACCGCACAAGATTCAGCCCCGTACGCCGACCGAGGAAGCCGACACTCGAATGCACGCTGCGCCAGACACCGACATCTCTATCTCCGTTGTCGCTCCGGTGTACAACGAAGAGCTTTGCATTGAAGAGTTCTTGCGACGCACCGACGCAGCACTTCAAGCGTTGGCGCGTTCGTACGAAATCGTTGTGGTTTCTGATGGTTCGACCGATCGCACGGAGGCGTTGCTTCGCGAGGGTGCGCGTCGGTATCCCGCGTTGCGGGCCGTGCTTTTGGCGCGCAATGTTGGCCAATGCAGCGCGCTGTACGCGGGAATTCAAGCGAGTCGCGGCAAGATCGTGATTGTGACCGACGGCGATCTGCAACATCGACCAGAAGACATTCACCTGCTCGTGGAGCGGCTTGAACAGGGCTACCAACTCGTGTCGGGTGCACGCTCGAATCGTTCAGAGTCGAAGGTTCTGAAACTCATTCCGAGCAAGATTGCAAACTGGCTGCTGCGTCGCGTGACAGGTTGCGAGATCCGCGACATGGGTGGCTTTAAGGCACTTGATGGTGCGACGGCACGATCACTGCGCTTGCGTCCTGGACATCACCGCTTGTTGCCAGCACTTGTGCATATGCGAGGCGGAGCGACGAGCGAACTCACGATCGAATGCCAACCGCGGTTCGCTGGGAAGAGCCACTATGGGATTGGCCGCACGTTTGACGTGATTTTCGACATCCTCATGCTTGGCTTCCAGTCGAGTTTCAAAGCGCGGCCGCTCTATTTGTTCGGCCGAATTGGCGTGATGCTCCTTCTCGTCGATTGCGTCGTGATGCCGTGGCTTCTTTGGGAGAAGTTTCGCGATGTGTTTGGAATGGGCGAATCCGTGCCGATGGGCACGCGTCCTCCGTTTCTCATCGCGATCATGTTCTTCCTCGCCGCGCTCTTCTTCCTCGCCATGGGCTTTGTGCTTGAACTCTTGAGTGATGCCAACAACGCCATTGGCGGCATCAAGCCGTATGTCGTTCGCGAAACCGTGTGTGGAAAGCGCGTGGGGAACGAGTAGTCCTCGTTCAAGTCGACTCCATGCAAAGGAATTCGAGAGATGATGATGGTTCTCGCAGCACTTCCTCTGACAACTGCCGTGATCGCGGCCGTCCCACAAGATGCAGACGACCTCCGACGTGCGCTTGAGGAGATTGAGCGACTCAAGCAATCGAATGCGGCGCTTGCGGAAAAAGTCGGTGTGCTCGAGGAGAAAGTCGTCCAAGGAAACGACGCGACATGGCTGACGGAGCAACGCGCCAATGAGATCCGCGCGATCGTGACCGACGTCCTCGCCGATGCAACCACGCGCACGAATCTCGCCGATGGCGGAACAGGTGGTTACGACGCGAAAAAGGGCTTCTATCTCGCGAGCGCCGACGGCAATTACACCCTGCAAATCAAGGGCGAAACACAGTTCCGCTGGGCCTACGAGTCGCGCGACATCGGAAGAGCCACTGCCGCGCAAGGATCACCATCAGCCTCCACAAGTGACGATGCGTGGGGATTTGAAGTACGCCGCGCGAACTTGAAGTTCCAAGGCACAGTGGTCGATCCATCGTGGTTCTACGAAATCAAGCTCGCCTTCGAACGCTCCGGTGGAACGGCGATCCTTGAAGACGCGTTCATCGAGAAGCAGTTTGATGCGGGCTTCAATCTTCGCGTTGGGCAATTCAAGACGCCCTTTCTGCGCGAATCGATTGACTCAGAGGCCGGTCTCTTGGCCGTTGAGCGATCACTCGTCGATACGTTCTTCACGACGCGTCGTGGTCAAGGTTTACGTCTCGAGTGGGAGTCGGATGTCGTGCGCATCGAGGGCTTTTATGGCGGCGAACTTGCTGCAGCAGGTAGTGCGCCCTACAGCATCGTGAGTGGATCGGCGACAGAACTGAATGCGGGCTCCGCGCTTGGTATTCCAGGTTCGCAGAACACGGGTTTCAACGCGGTGCAGACCGACTATGCGTTCATCGCCCGCATCGAAGCGAAGACTGGTGGCGAGTGGAAGCAGTTCAAAGACATGCAGAGTTACCGCGGTGAAGCGGCTGGTGCACTCTTTGGTCTCGCGGGCTACGTGCAACAGGTTGCGCCAATCTCTGGAACCAACGGCGCAACTCCAGATGTGATGTGGAGCACGACCGCAGACATGCGCATCGATTTCGGTGGCTCGAACATCTTCATCTATGGCGTTTACCGCGATGTTTCGCTGCAAGAAGCGCAGCCAACACGTGGAGGCGGCGATGCGAACGATCTTCAGCAATGGGGCGCCGTTGCGCAGGGCGGTTACTTTGTGACGGACAACGTGGAAGCGTTTGTTCGCTACGAAATTGGCAACAGTGATACGGATAAGTATCGCGCGCAAGCGGCTGTCGATGAAGCGAATGCAGAGGAACTCAGCATTCTCACCGTCGGTGCAAACTGGTGGCCCGCTGGCGTGAAGAACCGCATCAAGGTGAGCGGTGACTTCGGCTACGCATTCACTCCGATCGTTGACTTTGCAGCGAGCGGCGCGGATTGGTTGCCCGCGTACACCGAGGCCGACGGCGAAACATTTGGCGGCGAGTGGGTTATTCGCACGCAGTTGCAGTTCCTCTTCTAAAGAAATAGTGAGTCGAGATGTATCGAGACGAAATCCCGACGGCGCATCGCGTGCTGAAGACAGCTTCTACAACACTGCTCGCCGCAGTCCTTGGCAGTACGCTCGCGACGCTACCTGCGTGTGTGGCACCGACGAGTGGCGCACCGCGGCGTGAAAGGGCTGTCACTGGCTCGACCGATTTCAGCCGAAGTGCTGCAGGCGAGAAGATTGGATTCGAAGAGCTTGAAGAGCTGACAAATGCGTACGCCGATCGCTATCGCACGCTCATGGAAGATGCGATCGCGGATATCACGAAGAACAACCCTGATGCGCGCGCACGCGCAACAGCGCAGCGATTCCTCGTCGAATCGACGACGAGTGCGTATGACATTGCGACGAACGGCGATCCGTTCTCCCAGGTGCTCGATCTCACCATCATGGTGACGCTGACAAGCCAAGTCTGGATTGATGACGATCGTGCGACACGTGAGTTCGGAGCCGACCGCGCGGAGCCAGTGATGGTGGCGCTGCGCCAAGCACGCGAAGAAATCTGGCGCATCGCCGCGCGCGTCTTTCTCGCGGATCAACTCGCAGCCCTCGATTTCATGATCGCATCGTGGCGTCGCGAAAACCGCGGCGT
>JAIXVI010000055.1 GCA_027483065.1 Planctomycetaceae bacterium | reverse complement strand
CATCAACGACAAAGCGAGCGAGACAATGCATCTCAGCCCGCCGCGATTCACTCGCGGCGAGGCTGGCCAGAGCGAGCAAAAGCGGCGGCCGCGAACCAAAGGTTCGCCCCGACGCCAGTCGCGAGCGCTCAAACCACGTCGCGAGCGCTCAGACGCGACGCCATCTCAGCCCGCCGCGATTCACTCGCGGCGAGGCTGGCCAGAGCGAGCGAGAGCGGGCACCTGAAGCGAAGCTTCAGCAGCCCGCCAGTTGCGAGCGCTCAATTGCGAGCGCTCAAGTGTCAATGCCGCACATCCTTCGCGCGGCCTGCGCTCATGCGGTCAACCGGCATGAACACCAGGCTCACACGCTCCGCGAACAAGCGTCCAAGACGCTGAATCTCTGCGGACAGCACCGGTGTCACGCCACCCGTCGACTTCGTCGCCTCGGCCAATCCTGCGGCGTCCGACTGGAAGTGCCAATCGACACCCACAACCCACGGGCCAAGACACCACGCGGCAAACTTCGCACCCGGAGTCGAAGCGAGACCGCGACCACCTTCAGGGAGTTTCGTGACACACTCGTCGTTCCAGACGACCTGCTCGCCCCACCAACGCTGTCCAGCGAAGAGCGGCTCTTCGCGACCAGCGCCGAGCGAAACCTTCACCACGCCACGTTCGGTGCATGAGCCAACCTCACCACCAAGCGCACGCGCGACGAGTCGTGAGCCCGCACCAATGGCAAGCACCGGGATCTCCGCCTTCACGGCTTCACGAACGAATGCCTCGATCGCGGGCGTCGACGCGCCACTCGACGCCCCACCACCGGAAACGATGACACCGTGGACCTCATCGAGATCGAGCGGCATCGAGCCCGCTGTTTGTGCGTCGATGTGCTTGAGCTTCTGACCGAACTCGCGCAGCGTGTGCCCGAGGTTCGCCAGATTGCCGTACGCGTCGAGTTCGAACGAGTAGATCGCCATGTCGGAGAGATCCCGTCTCTAAAGGCCTGATTCGTGCAGGTGAGTTGTGCAGAGCGACGTGCGCGTTTCCGCGTGATTAGACGCGCGGACCAGCGGCGATGACTTCAGCAGTCATCTTGAACTTGCTCTCGTTCTCACGGAACTTCTTCGCGAGTTCGGTCGCCTTCGCGTCGTACGCTGCCTTGTCAGACCACGTGTTGCGTGGGTTCAAGACTTCCGCAGGCACGCCTTCAACGGCCGTTGGCATTGAGAGACCGAAGATCGGATGCGTTTCGAAGGACGCCTTCGCAAGCGAGCCATCGAGAATGCGCGTGACAAACGTGCGCGTGTACGCGAGCTTGAACCGATTGCCGACGCCGTACGGGCCGCCAGTCCAACCGGTGTTCAAGAGCCACACGTTCGCGCCGTACTTCTTGATGCGCTCGGCGAGCATTTCCGCGTACACCATCGGAGCGCGCGGGAGGAACGGCCCGCCGAAGCACGGCGAGAAGTTCGGCTGTGGTTCCTTGACGCCAGCCTCGGTGCCCGCGAGCTTCGAGGTGTAACCGTTCAGGAAGTAGTACATCGCCTGCTCAGGCGAGAGTTTGGACACTGGCGGCAGCACGCCGAACGCGTCCGCCGAGAGGAAGACGACGTTCTTCGGGTGACCAGCAACCGAAGGGATCTTCGCGTTGGCGATGAACGACACCGGGTACGTCACACGCGTGTTTTCAGCCTTCTTCGCGCTGTCGTAATCCGGCACGCGCGTGACTGGGTCCATCACGACGTTCTCAAGCACCGAGCCGAAACGAATTGCGTTCCAAATCTCGGGCTCGCCCTCCTTCGAGAGCTTGATGCACTTCGCGTAGCAACCACCTTCAACGTTGAAGACGCCGGCGTCAGACCAACCGTGCTCGTCGTCACCGACGAGGTCGCGGTTTGGATCAGCCGAGAGCGTGGTCTTGCCCGTGCCCGAAAGGCCGAAGAAGAGCGCGACATTCGAAGGATCCTTGCGATCGACGTTGCACGAGCAGTGCATCGGGAAGACCTTCATGTCGGGAAGGTCGTAATTCATCGCGTAGAAGATCGACTTCTTCATTTCACCGGCATACTCGGTGCCGACGATGACAACCGTCTTCTTCTCGAGGCTCTGCACAATGCCGATGTGCGTCTTGAGGCCGAATTCCGCTGGATTCGTGATCTTCATGCCGCAGGCATTGATGATCGTCCAGTCGGCCTTGAACGAGGGCATCTCCGCTTCGGGCACGTTGATGAAGAGGGTCTTCGCGAAGAGCGAGTGCCAGGCTTTTTCGGTGAAGACGCTGACCTTCAGACGGAACTTCGGGTCTGCGCCGGCGTAGCCGTCGAAGCGGAAGATGTCGCTCTTGGCGCTGAGGTGCTTGAGCGCAGCAGCCTTCAACTTCTCAAAGTGATCAGGCGAGACTGGCTGATTGACCTTGCCCCAATTGATGTTTCCGTGGATTCCCGGCGAGTCTTCGAGGAACTTGTCGTCGGGGCTGCGGCCGGTGCGCTCGCCTGTGTCGCATTGCAACGCACCGTTCGCCGCGAGTTGACCTTCACCGCGGGCAAGCGCGAGTTCAACGAGGGTCGCAACGGACAGATTGGCGTGAATCTTGGCGGAACCGAACTCAACCGGAAGCGTGGACATGGCCATGTGTGGTGATCTCAATCAGAGCGAAAGAAAGCGGCGAGTGACACCTCACCGGAACTCAGTCGTGGACCGAGCCGAAGGGGCGGATACTAGCACAGCCGCGAGGCGATCAACGCCGCCGCAAGGTCCGAGACTTGCGGTTCGACTGTGCCGCGATTGACCGGAAAGCGCGCGAGCGGTATTGTTCCGGCCTTCCGGAGACCATAGCTCAGTTGGTAGAGCACCGGATTGTGGTTTCGGCTGTCGCGGGTTCGATCCCCGTTGGTCTCCCTTGTTTGAGCGCTCGCAACCTGCTTCGCAACTTGCTCGCTCTGGCGGGAATGGCGCCTTGTTTGAGCGCGAGCGACTTGCGGGCGGCTGAAGCTTCGCTTCAGGTGCCCGCTCTCGCTCGCTTTGGCGCGTATTGCGT
>JAIXVI010000313.1 GCA_027483065.1 Planctomycetaceae bacterium | reverse complement strand
CATGTGGGATGGCGCAACCACGCGCTTCAAGAGCCTTTCGTATGCCTCGCCACCGGGAGGGTATGACGATGGCGGTGGGCACAGTGGTGGGCACAGTGGTGGGCACAGTGGTGGGCACAGTGGTGGGCATGGGGGCGGCGACGGCGGCATGCGACGACTTGCGACCCCGACGCGGGTTCGTGTGGTTGAAGAGCCGATCGATGATCTGCCGGTTTGAGCGACGCGTGTTTCGACGCCGAGATCAGGGCGTCGATGGTCGCGATGATTGCCACAGTTGCCGTGTGCGCCACGCGCACGGTGCTCGCTCCGAAGAATGCGGACACTGGGCATTGAGTGAGAACTCGCGGCAATCGAGGCAGGGGTTCGTCGTTACGCTGAGCAACGTCTGCGACGCGGAACTCGATCGAAGTTCGAAGCATGCCCAGAGACGACCGCGATCCCTCCTTCGATCGGGCTCAAGATGAGTCTCGCGGCGGTGGTGCGTCTGGTGGTGCGTCTGGTGGCGCGTCTGGTGGCGCGTCTCGAAACTCGACCAACCGAACTGTTCCGAGTGACGCCGTTTCCCGTGAGGATGTCGCCACAGAGGAGAACTCTGGTGAACTCGAGCGACTGCTGAAGCTCGCCGCCGGAGGCGACTCATCGGCGTGGCGTGCGATCGTTGCGCTCTACGCGCCGCGCGTCTTCGGCATCGTGCGCGCCCAATGTCGTGACGACGAACTCTCCGAAGAGATCGTGCAGTCGACGTTCTGCACGCTTGCCGCGAAAATCGCGTCGTATGTCGAGTCGGGCCGCTTCGAGTCGTGGCTCTTTCGCATCGCGATGAACCGACTGCGTGACGAGATGCGCCGGCGATCGCGGCAAGCGCGGAGTTCGACGGACGAGGCGTTTGTTGGCATGCCGGATTCGCGTGAGCGCGGCGGGCGCGGACTCGCGCCCGAGGTGCGATCGAAACTCGAACTCGCGTTGGCGCGACTTTCGGAGTCGGACCGAGAGATCATCGACCTCCGACACACCGGCGGGCTGAGCTTTAAGGCGTTATCAGACTACTACGAGGAGCCCGTCGGAACGCTTCTCGCGCGCCATCACCGAGCACTCAAGAAACTGAAAGCGATTCTGGAAGACCTTGGGGTCGATGGCACGGACGTTGGTGGTGGTGGGCCCGCGCCATCGTCGCGGCGAGGGGATGGGGCGACGTGAATGCGGAGGGGAACTGCCCGCGGTTGAGATGCGCGGGTTGGGAGACCTGAAGGAAATCTGCGGGCGATTGTGTGGAGAAGGCGTTGGTTGGAGGCAATCTTCGGGCAGATCGCCCGTTGAACGAGTGGGTTGGACCTCGCTTCGGCGAGTTGAAAGTGACGACAGCCATGGCTGACCGACAAGACAACCTCGAAACGAACGGCGACGGGCACGACGGGCATGATGAGTCCGTGCGCGGGGCGTTCCACGACCATGCTGCGGCTCATGCCGCGGGCGGCCTTCCTCGCCAAGCGGGCGATGAGTTTGACGCGTTGGTGCGCGAACTCAACCGCGTCGGGCGTTCCCGTCGTGCGCGGCTCTCGCAAGACGCCGAGGAGCGGATCTTCGCGGCAAGCGACCTGCAGTTGCCACTGGCGGGTGACGCGGTTTCGCCAGTTGTTGGTCGCATCGGTAGCCACATCGGGGCGCTCGTCTCTGGAAAGACCGTTTCGGGAAGCGTCGCTGCGTCTCGTGCGCGGTCGATGCCGCGATCTATGCCGCGATCCATGCCCTGGCTACGCGTTGCCGCTGCCGTCGCGGTCGTTGGCGGCGTTGCCGCGCTTGCGGTGGTCTTCGCGCGATCGAATGTGACTGAACAGCCGATGGCTCCGGGTGAAGTGCTTGTCGATGGTCGCTCAACCGCTCCATCGACGAATCCGAATGACAACGCGTCCGTGTCGAGCGAGTCGATCACGGCTCGTGCAGGTGATGTGCTCACCCGCGTTCCCACGCCGGAACACTACGAACGAGCACTCGTTGAACTGCATCCTTTGCGTCCGTCGGCGATGCCAGAACGCGCGATCGTTGTCGCACTGTCGGAACCGCGGCGCCTCGCGTATGACGGTGCATCGTTGGATGCGAGTGCGTCTCGCGCTATGCGAAGTGCTGCGTCTGTCGACGGCGCGTGGCTCGCGTCAGCTTCCTCGAGTTTGACGTCGAGTTTGTCGTCAAGTGTCTCGACGAGTCTCGACGCCGACCTTGATCTTGATTTTGATGCGCTTTCTGGCGAATTCGCGGCCATTGTTTCGCAGAGTGCCGCGCTTCGCTGACCAACGAGCAAGAGCTTCGCGTTATGGTTTCGGAAGAAGAGCGCACCGGTCCACGGGTTCTCGTGCGTTGTTCCGACGACTGATGGAGGTCTGTCATGCGTGAATGCAACACGGTTGAAAACAACGCACGACTTCCGCTTGCACCGCAGATCGCGCTGCGACCGCTGAACCGCTCGATCGGCTTGAAACTTGTCGCGTCGTCGGCCTTTGCGTTTGGTTTCGCGGCGGTGTTGCTCGGTTCAAGCGCGGCTGCAGCCGTCTCGTTCGCGCAGAACACAACATCGCCAGCGAGCGTTGCCGAGCAACAGAGCGCGCAAACCGCCGAGCAGAGCGCATCAACGTCGCGCGAACAAGAAACAACGCGCGAAGATCGTGACAGTGACGGACGCGATGGTGAGCCGCCCGACGCACCTCGTCGCGATCGCGCGTCGCGCGGTGGAAGATCGGGTGGTGCGCTTCCGCCCGATTGGCCGCGCGCTGGCGGATTTGGTGGGCGCGATCGACCGTTTCTTGATGGTCTCGTGGCCGATGAGTTTCTGAGTGACCTCGCACGTCGCGAGTTGACCGATGAAGAACTCGCGCGGGCGATTCGCATCGCGTCGCGTGTTTCTGAAGAGTGGGGCAAAACCTTGGCGACGCGCGCCGAGCAAGATCCCATCCAATTGAAGGCTGCGATGCGCTCGACCGGTCGGCGCATTCTTGCGCTCATGTCGTTGGAAGAGCGCTCGCCAAGTCTCTTCGAGGCGAAGATCGCCGAGCTGCGCGCGCAAGGCGAAACCGCGCGTGCAGGTGAAGCGCTGCGTCGTGCCGAAGATCGCATGCGTGAGGCGGGAGAGGAAGCACCTCAAACGGCCGAGGCAGAGGCTGAATTGGCCGCACTTCGCGCGGCGCTCGACGCGACGGTGGCCAAGCAAGTTGCTGCAACGCTCGTCGTCCGGCGCGAAGAGATTCGCGCGGTCGAGGCGCGTCTTGCGCGCGCAAAGGAAGAAGTCGAGCGCGACGCAGCGGACTCGTCGAAACTCGTCGAGGAGATTCGCGCACGAGCCCTCGCGCCGCGAGACGCTCGCAGTGGAGGCGAGGGTGGTGCACGTGAATCACGCGGTGAACCACGCGGTGAATCACGCGGTGAACCACGAGGCGAGCCGCGCAGCGAGTGATCGCAGGGTAGACCCGCGCTGCGCAAGCGCCCGCGCTGCGCAAGCGCCCGCGCTGCGAGACAGCACGTGACGCAGCCATCGCGGTAGGATCCGCGTCGTGAGCGCGATCGCTTCATCTTCGACGGTTCCCGCGAGTCGAGCGGTCTCGCGCACGCGACTCGGTCGCGCCGGCCGGATTGGCGCGATTGTGCTTGGTTTCATTCTCGTGGCGTGTGTTGCGACGTTGCCCTGGAGTGCGGGCGCCGTCGCAACGGGTGCGACGGAAATGCCGCGCTACGAAGCGTCGAATCTCGCGCTGAATCTCTTGCCGCCGGTGTGGGGCACGTTGGACGCGGCGGAGGTCGCACGCATCGAGGAGGCGCGCGCGGCGGGGCAGTATGTTCCGGGCCGTGTGCTCGGTACAGACAAACTCGGGCGCGACGTTCTCGCGCGGCTTCTCGTCGGTGGCGCGATCAGTTTGCTCGTTGGGCTTTCTGCGGCGGCAATCGCGGTCTTCGTCGGGACGGTGTACGGGTCGATCGCCGGTGCTGCAGGCGGTCGCGTCGACGCAGTGCTGATGCGCGTCGTCGACATTCTCTTCGGGCTCCCCTCGATTCTGCTCGTCGTCCTTCTTGCGGTTGCGGTAGATGGTCTCCTCGAGCAGCAAGGCGCCGACTTGGCACCAGCAGCACGTCAGACGATCAACATTGCCACGCTCTTGATTGCGATCGGCGGATTGAGTTGGCTCACCATGGCGCGCGTGATTCGCGGGCAGGTGATGGCGCTCCGTGCGAAGCCGTTCATGGAGTCGTGTCGGGCGATTGGCGTGAGCCCT
Source organism: Planctomycetaceae bacterium (assembly GCA_027483065.1). Classification (GTDB taxonomy): domain Bacteria; phylum Planctomycetota; class Phycisphaerae; order Phycisphaerales; family SM1A02; genus QWPT01. The sequence goes on along the minus strand of JAIXVI010000313.1, from coordinate 5,555 downwards.
GCTCGGCAGTTCCTGCGGCATCTCTTGCCGAATCTGATTGGGCCGATCGCGGTTTATGCGGCGCTTGCGGTGCCGGCGGCGATTCTCTCTGAGAGTTTCCTCTCGTTTCTCGGAATCGGCGTGCGCGAGCCCGTCCCGAGTTGGGGCAACATGGCTGCGGACGGTCTGGGCGAACTGAACACCGTCGAGAGCCGCTGGTGGCTTCTCGCGGCGCCATGCCTTGCGATTGCGATGACGCTCGTCTCGCTGAACTTCCTCGGCGATGAATTGCGCGAGCGATTTGATCCGATGCGCGGACGCCGCGTGGCTTGAGGTCGCGCCGCGTCACTCGCGCGGCGTGCGTTCGCGTGCCTTCATCCACGGAGCGCCCGGGCACTCCGTGCCATTCTCGCGTTTCATATCCCTTCGCCGATCGCGGCAAATCACGACCTGCGACGAGGCGCGTGAAAAATTGGTCGTGGAAAAAGTGCCGCAAACTTCAGGGGTGTGATGAGCAGCCGTTAGAATGGCGCCCCCTCGCGCAGATGCGCTGCGCAGACAGGACTGGTGCCGTTATGAACAACCGCTTCGGCTTGAAGGACTTCCTCCAAATCGTGCTCATCGGCGCGGTGCTTGTACTCGTGCTGCTCGCGATGCTTCAGCGCGATCGCGAGTGGGTGCTCCAACGGGACATGCTTGACAAGCTCGGCGCGATTGAGAAGAAACTCGCGCAAGGTGGTGGTGCCTCCGGCGACATTGCTGCCAAACTCGCGGCGATTGAGGATCGGCTTGCAAAGGGTGTCGTGGCGGTGGGAGCGGCTCCGGGCGTTGGTGCCAGTTCTCGCGATGAGTCATGGGCGCGGCCTGGCGTCAAGATTCAGTGGCAGGAGCCGTGGACCTATGTGACCGATCCGCATGGGCAGCCCGGATTCGCTGAAGGCGGCGAGTTCACGGAGATCTTTGAGGGTCAGCCCGCGAAGATCACACCGATGATCGCCTCCGATGTCTACGGACGACGCGTCATTGATCGCGTCTGTGATTCGCTCGGTGCCTACGACCCAAACACGCTGCGCTTCCGCGGCGTGCTCGCTGAAGCGTGGCAGCAAGATCCTGCAGGCATGTGGATTCGCGTGCGCTTGCGCAACGGTCTGCGCTGGTCTGACGGCGAGCCGATCACCGCGGAAGACATTCGTTGGACTTTCGACGAGTTCGTTTTCAACCCATCGGTCGAGACCGAGCGCGTGCGATCGACGCTCGATCAAATCAAGTCGACAACAGTGATCGACCCACTGACCGTCGAGTTTGCCTACACAAAGTCGCTCTCGTTCAACCTTGAGTACACGCTTGGCGTTTATGTGCTCCCGAAGCACTTCTACGGCAAGCTGCAGGCGTCGCAGATCAACAGTGCGACGGGCATTCTGATGGGCTCTGGGCCGTTCAAACTGGAGCGCCTAGATGTCGAGAACCAGTGGACGCTTGGTCAGGACATCGTCCTCGTTCGCAACGAGAATTACTGGGGGCCGCGCGCACCGCTCGACCGGCTGCGCTTCAAGGTGGTCGCAGACAGCACGTCGCGCCTCGCCGCCTACCAAAGCGACGAAGGTGACATGATTACGCCGACAGCTCCACAGTTTGTCCTCAAGACAAAGGAGGCGGACTGGGATGCCAAGAACCAGTCGCTGCGCTGGGTGAACATGCGCTCGGGCTACTCCTTCATCGTGTGGAACGAGGGCAAGAACGCGGGTCGTCAGACTCCGTTTGCGGACAAGCGCGTCCGGCAGGCGATGACGCTCTGCCTTGATCGCGCTCGCATGATCAAAGACATCTTTGAAGGCGTTGGCGTGATCTCGCAAGGCCCGGTCAACCCCGAGAGCCCAGTCTTCGCAAGCGACATCAAGCCGTGGCCATTCGACCCCGAACGCGGCAAGGCGCTCCTTGCAGAGGCCGGCTGGAAAGACCGCAACAACGACGGCATCCTCGAGAACGAGAAGGGTGAACGTTTCGAGTTCGAGTTCACGCGCTCGGGTTCCGACGAGATCTCGGAGCGCATTTCGACCTTCATTAAGGACAGTTACGCGAAGGTCGGCATCGTGATGCAGGTCAAGCCTATCGATTGGGCCGCGATGGCGGACATCCTGAAGGGCCGAACCTTCGACGCGCTCACCATGGCGTGGTCGGCGACCGCACCGGAGAGCGATCCGCGACAGATCTTCCACTCGGAGTCGATCAAGGAGGGTGGCGACAATTTCGCGCAGTGGAATTGTCCAGCAGCCGACAAGGCGATCGACGCGATCCGTACCACGCTCGATTTCGAAGCTCGGCGTAAAGCCTGGCAGGAATTCCAAGCGGTGATCCACGACGAACAGCCGTACACGTTCATTCGCGTCGCGCCATGGCTGCGCTTCGTGAAGAAGGACATCGGCAACGTCCAGATGTACAAGGCGGGTCTTGAGCCGTGGGAGTTCTACGCGCCGGCGTCAACCGGTGGGTAACCGATGATCAACTACATCGCGCGCCGCATCCTCTTCATGCTGCCGACGGTGGTGGGAATCACCTTCGTGGTGTTCCTGCTGCTCGCGCTGTCACCGGGCGGCATCGGTGCGGCGGCTGCGGCAGCGGGCGGGCAGCAGGACGCTTCTAAGGCGGCGATCCTCGAGGCCTACCTGCAAGACCGCTATGGACTGAACGATCCGGTCCTTGTTCAGTATGTCCGGTGGCTCCACCGCATCTCACCGATCAAGTTTGGTGTGCGTGACCAGGTGACGAGCGCGGGCGAGCGTTTGCAGGCGCCGAAGGAGATTCCAGAGCCACCCTTGGTTGCGTGGACTGGCCTGACGTTCCCGAATGCTCCGTCGGCCGGTGAAGGGCTCGCGCTCTCCAAAGTTGGCACCATCTCTGATGAGGATCGTCAGCGCGAGTACCGGCGAATCTCAAACGACGCGCTGACCGCCCGCTCGCGGTACCTCGGCGCCAAGCGCGAGTTTGAAAGCGCGTTGGTCGACTACGCACGCGCTGGCGGCCGCGACGACTTTCTCGACTCGAAGGGCAAGATCGTCGTCGAGAGACTCGAGGGTGAGCCTGCCGATCGAGCCAACACCGCGTGGCCGAAGGTCGAGATGATGTTTATGGCGATGGGCACGGCGTGGGCTGAAGCGACAACGCGACGCGACATGCTCAGCCGCGCCTTCGACGAGCGTGCGTTCCCGGAGGCTGGGCTTCCGGTGATTCCTCGGGCACTTTGGATCGGGCCGCCGGACCTCGGCACCGCGTTTTCGAAGAGCCGGCCAGTCACGGACCTGATTCTCGATGCACTCCCGGTGACGCTTCTTTTGAACCTGATCGCGTTCCCGATCATCTACCTCGTGGCGATTCCGTCGGGCATCCTCGCGAGTTCGCGTGCGGGCTCGTGGTTCGACAAACTCTCGGGTGCGACCTACGTCGCGCTTTGGTCGGTGCCGACCGTTTGGGCGGGCGTACTCGCGGTTGGTTACCTCGCGAGCGATGAGTATCTCGGGCTATTCCCGGTGTCCGGGCTCCACGATCGCGCTGCGGATACTTGGACCTTTCTTCCGGGCACGCAGGCCGACGGCTCATGGCAACTCGGTTGGCTCGGTGATGCGCTGTGGCACATCGTGCTTCCGGTCGCATGCCTCGTGTACGGCGGTTTCGCGGTCCTGTCGAAGCAGACGCGCGCGGCGATGCTCGACAACTTCAACGCCGACTACGTGCGCACCGCGAAGGCAAAGGGCGTAGAGCGCCGCGATGTGGTCATCCACCACGTCTTCCGAAACAGCCTGCTGCCGCTGATCACGATGTTCGTCACGGTTTTCCCCGCCACCCTTGCGGGGTCGGTCGTCATCGAGCGCATCTTCTCCGTGCCGGGAATGGGCTCGCTCATTCTCGATGCAATCAACCAGCGCGATCGTGAGTTGATTCTCGCGAACACCTTCATGATCGCGTGTGTGAACCTCACGGCGCTTCTTCTCGCAGACATTCTGTACGCGGTGGCGGACCCGCGGGTGAGCTATGAGTGATGCGAAGTCGGCCGCGCCGGTGGCGATTTCCGGCATCGATGTCATGCGCGGCGTTGGTGCGCAGAAGGCGAAGAGTTTCTGGGCCGACGCCTGGGATCGCGTCGTCGGGCGCTTTGGTGCACGCGTGGCCTTGGCGTGGATCGCAATCGTCGCATTCTTCGCCGTGTTCGGTCCGGTGGTCGCGAACGCGCATCCACTCCTTCGCACCGATCGTGCGACGGGCGCGTGGGACTCGCCGCTTTGGCAAAACCTGACCTCGGTCGATCTCGCACTGCTCGCGGCAGCGGTCTTTGGTGTCCCGTTCGCGTTCCTTCCGCAGGGCCTAGCGACGGCCGTCGGTATGCCGCTCCGATCGTCGCGGCTTGGGCTCCTTTTCCTTGTTGCGCTGCAGGCGGGCTTCACGATTGTCGTCGCAGGGATCATCTCGTCCGTAACGCGCGACAACGACAGCGCGCCGTGGATGCGTCAACTCGGACAGGCTTCGTGGTTCCCATGGGCGGCCGCGGGCGCGGTGGGCTTCATCGGTACGATGGTTGCCGCACTGATTGCGGGCAAACATCCGACGAAACTCGTCGTGGTATTGCTCGCGGCGGCGGTTGCCGTAACGGCGAGCGCCTCGCGTTGGACCGATCGGCTCGTCAACTTTGACACGTACGACACACAGCAGCAGGCGGGCACGCACGAGTTCGTGTTCACGCTCGTACCGTTCTCGCCGGCGTTCGGGCGCTCTGATACCTACACGTTGCCGCCGATGGCCGTACTTGGCGAGCACGCTGAGTCGACGAAGGACACGCCGCTTGGTGCGCGTCGTGTCTACCTCGGCACCGACGCGCTTGGCAAAGACGTGCTCTCGCAGATGCTTTGGGCGTGTCGGCTCTCGATTTCGATCGGCCTCGTCTCAACGGGGATTGCGCTGCTCATCGGCGTCACCATTGGCGCGCTGATGGGCTTCTTCGGCGGATGGGTGGATCTCTTCCTCTTCCGTATCGTCGAGATCTTCATGGCGATCCCGGTGCTGTTCCTGCTGATCGTCGCTGCCGCGGTTCTTCCGCGCAACACCTACATGATGATGGCGATCATCGGCTGCGTCTCGTGGACGGGCGCTGCACGGTTCACGCGCGCCGAGTTTCTCAAGTTGCGTCGGCAGGACTTTGTGCAGGGAGCACAAGCCGCAGGTTTACCGCTGCGGTCGGTGCTCTTCCGTCACATGCTGCCGAACGGCGTCACGCCGGTGCTCGTCGACGCATCGTTCGCGGTGGCGGCGGCGATCATCGCAGAGGCCACGCTCTCCTACCTTGGCCTCGGTCCAGACGGACAGGCGTCGTGGGGCAAACTTCTTTCGAGCGCGACCGGAACGACAGGCACGTTCGTTTGGTGGCTCGCAGTTTTCCCAGGGTTCGCAATCTTCTTCACGGTCCTCAGCTACAACTTGCTCGGTGAAGCGCTCCGCGACGCGATTGATCCGAAACTTCGAAAGGCGGCGCACTGATGCTGTCGACCGCGCCCAACGCTGCGGCATCGCCCGCCCGCACGCAGCCGATT
>JAIXVI010000257.1 GCA_027483065.1 Planctomycetaceae bacterium | reverse complement strand
TTGAAGTTGCGACGAATCGTGCGGCCGAGGCCTGCAGCGTTGTCGGTCGCAGCCTTCATCGACACCATGCGCATCACGTGCTCCGAAACCGCAGCATCGTTGAACGCTTGGAAGAGCGACACGATCACGGACTTCGGCAAGAGATCGTTCAAGAGTTCCGGTCCCGATGGGCTGAACTCGTAGTTCGAGCTTGCGCCACCTGACGCAGCCGGCGCCGCGAGCGGCAGCAACTGCATCGATTCCGGCACCTGCTTGGCGTTCGAAACGAAGCGCATGTAGACCACGTGCACCGCGTCAAACTTTCCAGCAGAGAAATCAGCCATCAAACGCTTCGCAAGCGCTTCCACCTGCGCAAATTGCGGCTTGTCACCGAAGGTGTGCTTCTCGGCGACGTCGAGCTTCGCGAAGCGGAAGTACGCGACAGCCTTCTTACCGACGGTCTCAAGAACAATGTCCTTGCCTGCCGCCTTGAGGCCCTTGATCGTCTGCGAGCCCTTGCGGAGCACGTTGCCGTTGTAGGCGCCGCAGAGACCGCGGTCGGACGAGATCACAAGCACGAGCTCACGCTTCGTCGGCGACGCGGGCGCATTCATGAGCGGATGCGAGAATTCATCACCCGCGGCGGCAGCCACCTCGCCCACCAAGCCGCGAATGCGGTCGGTGTAGGGCCGAGTGGCCTTGGCACGGGCAAGCGCGGCGGTGAATTTCGCCGTCGCGATCATCTGCATGGTCTTGGTGATGCGCTGGATGGTGCGCACCGCGATCATGCGCTTCTTGAGCTCACGGATCTGGGCCATAGGGGCGGCGATGATAGCAAAGGCTGGTCGCCTTCGGGGCGAGACGAACCGGGTTCGTTGCGGGAGACTCCTTCATTTGGGAGCCGCTCAGGCGGAACCCGTGAGAATCATGCCGTCGAACCCAAGTTCCATCGCGGGCGGGAGTTCCGCTTCGAGCGTCGCATGGCGAATGTCGTGTGTCATATGGACGAAGACCGTCCGCCCTGCTCGCGCTCGTTCTGCGATCGCGATCGCCTCATCAACGGTGAGATGCGTCGGATGCGCCCGATAGCGCAGCATGTCGAGGACGAGCGTGCGAAGGCCCGCAATCCGTGGCCACGCCGCCGGCGGCATCGCGGAAAGGTCGGTGCAGTAGGCGAGCGGCAGCGGGCCGGGCTGCACTTCCGCCACGCGCCCCGCGGCATCCAACGCCTCGATGCGATAGGCGAGCACGGGGAGTCGCCCGTGCAGCACCTCGAACGCGGTGAAGCGGAGACCGTGGCGATCGAAGGACTCCCCCGCCGCAACGGTGCGGACGAAAAGGTCGGCGACGAACGAGTCGTTCACGTTCTCGTGGCGGCGGAAAATGTGGCGGTAGACGCGCTCGAGGAAGTCGCGGGTGCGCACATCGGCGAAGACCTCGATCGGCGACTTCATCATCGCGTTGTACCGACGGACATCATCAAGCCCGAAGGTGTGATCGACGTGATCGTGCGTGAAGAAGATTCCATCCACGCGCTTGAAGCGATGACGAATCGAGTGTTCGCGATGATCGGGACCGCAATCGACGAGAAACAGCCGCTCGTGGCCCGCAGCGTCGACGAACGAAATCGCGGCACCCGAACGCGTGCGGCGATCGCGCGGATCATCGGACGTACAGACGCCGCAATCGCAGCCAATCACGGGCACGCCTGCGGAAGTTCCCGTTCCAAGCAGAAGGAAGCGGACTTCGCGGACGACCGCGTGCGACGACGCGCTCATGCGCGCGTGCTCCCACTCATGCCCTCACGCGTGCCTTCACGCGCGCCTGCGCGATTTGCACACCCACCACCAGATCGGCATGCGCCGCCGCAACCACCTGATGTTGCTCCAGCGTTCGTTGCGAAGTCCTTCCCCGCGCAATCGGTCGATGACGCACCTGGGCAGAGTTCGACGCGCATCGCGCGCGCAACTTCGCCCGGCGCGTCCGCACCGCAAATTGCGCTCGAAACCGCGATGCCGCGACAGCCTGCCTGCGCCAGTGCGGCGATGCGGCCAACGGAAATGCCGCCGATCGCAAGATGCGGAACATGCGGAAACTCCGCCAAAAACGCACGGAGATACGCTTCGCCCGACGGTGTGAGTTCAGGTTTCAGCGCGCTTGCGTACATCGCGCCCACGCCGCAAACGTCGGCACCCGCCGCAACCGCCGCACGTGCTTCGTCGAGCGAGTGCGTGCTCGCACCGATCAAGAAGCGCGAGCCTGCGATACGACGCGCGGCCGCGATCGGCAGATCCGTTGTTCCAAGATGCACGCCATCAGCATCGGCGGCGAGCGCGACGTCGAGTCGATCGTTCACCACAAGTGTCGCGCGCGAACCGATCGCATCGCGCACCGCGCGCACGTGCGCGACGAGTTCCGCGGCATCCATTTCTTTCTCGCGAACTTGTACGAGATCAACGCCACCTTCGACCGCTTCACGCGCAACATCGCGCCAATCGCGCCGACAAAGCGCGCGCGTCAACAAGAGACAAAGCGCAAACTGCCGCGGGCGCGCGCGCGCGACGCGCAACGTGACTTCCGCCGCCAACGTGTAACTTCGGTACCGAAGCGACTCTGCCGCGCGAGCAAGCGTGCCGTTTCCAAGGGACTTTGCCGCTTCTTCGATGACGCGCAAGGCCTCGGAAAATCGCCCGCCCGCCGCCTGCGCCACCGCGGAAAGATCCGCGCGGGTGTATTCGTTGGCGCCCTCGACTGTTGTGCCGACGTCGCCCTCCACATCTCGTGCAGCCGCGAGATCGGCCGCAGGAATGAGCGCAACGGCCGACTGCAGCGCGTGGCGCAGCGCTTTCGCTTCTTCCGCGATTCCTCGGTCGTTCCACGCAAACCGTGCGACGTCCTCGAGTGTCCGCAGCGCTTCACGCGCGCGGTTTGCGTTGGCATCGATCATGCGAAGCGCAGCATTCATCGCGCACAGCGTAGCGGAGCGCGGCTATGCTCCGCGCCCCGAATGCGAGGTGAGCTATGAACGAGCGCGCAACCGATCACCAATCTCGTCACCAACCAAGCCTCCAATCAAGCCGCCGCACCTTTCTCGGTGTCGTGGCCGCAGGCGCAGCCGCTGCTGCGATTCCCGAGATCTCGCAGGCCGCTCCCGTGAGCGCTGCCTCGCCGACGACGAACACACCAACCACTTCCACGCTTTCCGCAAGCACCCTTCAGGAGACGAAGAAAATGCCATTCACCCTTCCGGAACTTCCGTACGCTGAGAACGCCCTTGAGCCGTCGATCGATGCGCTCACGATGAACATCCATCGCACGAAGCACCACAACGCGTACGTCACGAACCTCAACAAGGCGCTCGAAGGCCATCCGGAGCTCGCTTCGAAGTCGATCGACGACCTCTGCCGCGAAATCGCGACGTTGCCAGAGTCGATCCGCACTGCGGTTCGCAACAACGGCGGCGGCCACTGGAATCACTCGATGTTCTGGAAGTGGATGGCACCGAAGGGCCAAGGCGGCGCACCGAGCGCGGAACTCGCAGCCGCGATCGATGCTGCGTTCGGCTCGATGGACGCGTTCAAGGAGAAGTTCGCAGCCGCTGGCGCGGGCCGCTTCGGTTCAGGTTGGGCTTGGCTCTGCAAGATGCCCGACGGCAAGGTCGCGATCTGCTCGACGCCAAATCAAGACAACCCGCTGATGAAGGGCATTTCGGATTGCACGGGATCGCCGATCCTCGGCTGCGACGTGTGGGAACACGCGTACTACCTCCACTACCAGAATCGCCGCCCCGACTACTTGAAGGCGTGGTGGGATGTTGTGAACTGGAACGAAGTGAACAAGTGCTTCGCTGCGAAGTGATCGCAAGCTGAGAGCGCTGATTCGACAAACGCAGACCGCGCGAACTTCGACGTTCGCGCGGTTTTTCGTTGGATGTCACAGTTTCAGAAGTGCCGCGTTTGGACGTGATGTTCGCGTGGTAGATCGCTCGCGGTCGCCGCTGCGGCGGCTCCCTCTGGCGTGGATCACGCCAAAGCGAGCAAGTTGCGAAGCAGGTTGCGAGCGATCAACCGCGCATCTCAGCCCGCCGCGATTCACTCGCGGCGAGGCTGACGAGAGCGAGCGAAAGCGGGCACCTGAAGCGAAGCTTCAGCAGCCCGCCAGTCGCGAGCGCTCAAACAACGAACTTCTTCAACCCAGCGCCTTCGAGCAGCGTGCGGAAATTCTCCCCGAAGACAAAGTTCTCTTCGGGGAACTCCGTGCCCGCGCGATT
>JAIXVI010000076.1 GCA_027483065.1 Planctomycetaceae bacterium | reverse complement strand
GCCCTTCACGCAAGGCTTTCCGAAGCGGACGTTCGGATCGATGGAGATGCGGGGAAAGGAAGGCATGGCGTGACTCTACTCGCACGAGTGCGGCGTGAGAACGCGGACCACGCGGTATCGGATGCATGGGGCCTTGAGATGGGTGGGAGTTTGGGTCCTCTCGATGCGCTCGGCAAAGAATCCCCGGAGGTACGCGCGGGCGGAGTGGTGAGGGCGACGCATGGCGAAAGGCATCGGCCGCAACGGCGAACTCTTCCGAGTCCTCTGCGATCGAGCCCGCCTGATCCGAAGCGCCCGCGCGGCGGCGAAGATTCGATCGGTCATCTTGCGCTTCTCTGCTACGGTGACATCGTGAACAGTGCGCTCCTTGACCGAATCACCATTGAGTCAGGCAAATGCGGCGGCCGCCCGTGCATTCGCGGAAGCCGCATGCGCGTGTCAGACCTGCTTGAACTTCTCTCTCATGGCGCGACCATCGACGAGATCGTGACCGACTACCCCGCGCTCGAGCGCGATGATGTGCTTGCCGCGATCGCGTACGCGGCAGTGAGACTCAACGCCAGTCCGTACGCGTGATGCGCGTCGGGCGCGCCGGCTTCGATGCCTTACACCCCAACCAGCGCTTGCCGCACCGCATCGGGAATCGCCGCGGGTTTTCGCGTCGCAAGATCGACGAACGCCCAGCGGCTCGACGCGCGAACGAGTGGCTTGGGTGCGTTGCTGTCACCGTCATCTGCGCGTGCGATCACGGTCGCGCGCGTGAGGCTCGTGCGACCGAGTTTCTCGATCCATGTCGCGATCACAATCGTGTCGCCGACGAAGCTCTCGCCGAGATAGTCGATCTCATGTCGCGCGACGAACCACATGCGGCCGTCGCGCGCGACCGTCTCTCGTGCGGCGCCAGCGTGTGCGCCATGAAGTTCCGCGATGCGGTCGATCCAACCGAGGATCACGATGTTGTTCGCATGCGGAACAAGCGCGCTGACTTCGTCTTCACGAACACGATGGGCGCAGGCGAAGATGCTCAGCGCACCCGCAGCATCAGCGGTGCCTTCGCTCTTCGCGGCTTTCTCTCCGTGCGCAAGCATTTCCGCGCGCAGTGCTGTGGGAATCTCATCAGGTGCAAGTTGTCGCCAAAATGGTTCCATCGCGGTCTTTCGTCGCATTCCTTCTGTCGCGTCTCGCGTCGATCGCCTTTCGGGGCTTCAACGTGGAAAGGTAACGCGTCGGTCCGCCAGAGGTACGATGCGATGATGGCTCTGCCAGAACTCGAACCTCACGGCGCAGGCGGCCCGCGGCCTGTCCACCTCGATGTCGCGCGCGATCGCGGCGTCACGATTCGTTGGGATGACGGGAAGCACGCCTTTCTCGATGTCCGCACGTTGCGTCGGCAATCGCCGTCGGCCGATGCGCGCGAACTCCGCTCGTCGATGGAGCGGAACCCATTCACCGTGCTGCCATCGTCCGCGAGCGCGTCGGCGGGCCCACTTGCGATTACTGCGGTCGAGCCGATTGGTCACTACGCCGTACGCATTCGCTTCAGCGACGGCCACGACACGGGCATCTACTCGTGGAAGTACCTGCGGGAACTCTGCGAGAACCACGGAAAACCCGCTGATTCCGCCAAGCCTGCATGACGAGTCTGCTCGGGCGCGGCGCGTTACACTTTGCGCCCCATGAGCTCAGCCGCCGCCGGAAGTCCTGCCAGCACCGCATCGACCGTGAAGCCTGCGTTCCACAAGGATGGATTCCACGCGGGCGACTTCCTGATGGAGCGCGTCGCGCGGGTCGGAAGCGCCACCTGCGTCGGACTCGACCCAGTCGTCGAGCGCCTGCCTGAGGCGATTCGCCCTGCAAGCGCAAGCAAAGGCGCGGGTGCGAGCACGACGAACACCGACTTCACCGCCTGCGCCGCCGCGATCGAACAGTTCTCGCTTGGCGTGATCGAATCGGTCGCTGCCGACACCGCCGCCGTCAAAATCCAAGCCGCCTGCTACGAGCGCTACGGCCCCGAGGGTTACGCCGCGATGTGGCGCGTGCTTGCTGCCGCGCGCGCATCGGGGCTCGCGGTCGTCCTCGACTTTAAGCGCGGCGACATCGGGATCTCCGCCGAGCACTACGCCGCGAGTGCCCGTGCGGCGGGGGCGCATTGGACGACGATCAGCCCGTATCTCGGCGCCGACGGCATCCTGCCGTTCCTCGCCGAGGGCTTCGGCTCGTTCGCGCTTGTACGCACGAGCAATCCGTCGGGCGACGCGCTGCAGGCGCAGCCGATGGCCGATGGAAGTTCGGTCGCGCTTCGCGTGGCGCGCATGATCGACGAACTCGGCCGCCCAACGATCGGCGCGTCGGGCTATTCGACGCTTGGTGCTGTTGTTGGTGCGACGAAACGCGATGAAATCGCGGCGCTGCGCGCTGCGATGCCGCACACGATCTTGCTCGTGCCGGGTTACGGCGCGCAAGGCGGCACCGCCGACGACGTGCGCGCGTGCTTCACGAAAGATGCAACGGGTTCTGCGCGCGGCGCTCTCATCACCGCGAGCCGTTCGGTGATCTATCCGAAGACTCCGCCGGGCACCTCGTGGCAATCCGCGATCCGCGACGCCGCGCGCGTGTTCGCCGATGAAATCCGCGCGATTACAGGCTGAGTCCACATGTCGCCGAAGAGCCTCATCCTTCCATTGATCCTCGTCGTGCTCGCCGCACTTCCGCTCGCGTTGCGCGAGTCGGGTGAAGCGCGCGGCGACGCGCAGCATCGCGTGATCATCTACACGCCACACAACGAGCAGATTCGCAGCGAATTC
>JAIXVI010000161.1 GCA_027483065.1 Planctomycetaceae bacterium | reverse complement strand
TCGACGACTGGCGGTTGATCGCACACTATCCTGTCCAAATGCACCAAAGCCGCCACGGAACCGGCAGCCAGTCGACCAGTCTTCCCGTCGCAGGCCAAGCGAGCGCGCTCGATGCGCGACGCATGGCGATCGCGGCAGGGCTTCGCGGTGTCGCGCGCGCCGATGTGCGCTTTGGTCGCCACGATCGCATGCTCTATGCGACCGACGCGAGCATCTACCAGGTCGAGCCGATCGGTGTCGTCGTGCCGCACTCGGTCGAAGACGGCGTCAAGGTTGTGGCGCACCTCGCGCGCGAGGGCGTCGCGATGCTGCCGCGCGGATCGGGGACGGCGCTCGCTGGTCAATCGGTGAACGAAGCGGTCGTCGTTGATTTCTCGCAGTATTGCCGTGGAATTCTGTCGGTCGACGCGAACGCACGTCGCGCGGTGGTGGAGCCGGGTGTCACGCTCGACCAACTCAACGAACACCTTGCGCCGTTCGGTCTGATGTTCGGTCCTGATGTTGCCACGAGTTCGCACGCGACCCTCGGCGGCATGATCGGCAACAACTCGTCGGGCGCGCACTCCATTCTGTATGGGCGCACCGTTGAGAATCTCGTCGCACTTGACGTCGCGTTCGCCGACGGATCGGTGCATCGGTTGGAAGAGGGAAGTTGCGATCGCGACCCCGCGCAACGCGCGATCGCTGAGCGCCTCGCCGCGATTATTCGCCCGATTGCACATGAGATTCGCGCGCGCTTTCCGAAGATTCTCCGTCACGTCGATGGTTACGCCCTCGACATCTTTCTCGAACAACTCGAGGCTTCGACCGCGGGCACCTTCGATCGCGTGAATCTCGCGCACATCGTGTGTGGTGGTGAGGGCACGCTTGCAGTCACGCTGCGCGCCGAACTTGCGCTCGTGCCGCGACCGAAAGAGCGCGGACTCGCGATTCTCGGGTTTGCGAGCGTGCGCGAATCGCTCGCGAATCTCGCGGCGATTCTTGCGACGAAACCCGCAGCGGTCGAACTCGTCGACGATGTCGTCATCGACGTCGCGTTGCGCAACACGGAATATCGCCAGTACGTCGACTTGATGCCGAAGCCCGCGACGGGTTTGCTTGGCGCAGTGTTGTACGTCGAGTACTTCGCCGAGCGCGCCGATGAATTGCCCGAGCGATTCGACGCGCTTCGCGCGGCGGTGCACATCGACGCAGCCACTGGTGGCTCGATGTCGACCTACACGGGCGCGGCCGAACGACTCAAAGCTTGGAAACTCCGCAAAGCGGGCGAGCCGCTCCTGCACGGAGTTCCGGGTGCGCGAAAGCCGTTTACCTTCGTCGAAGACACTGCGGTTTGCCCAACGAAGTTGCCTGATTTCGTCGAGGAATTCCGCGCGATCGTCTCGCGACACGGGACACACGCCGCGTACTACGCGCACGCATCGGTCGGCTGCTTGCACATTCGGCCGCTCGTTGCGATTCATGATCCAAACGACCGCGCGATTATGGTTTCGATCGCGAAGGAAATCGCGCAACTCGTTGCGCGCTACGGCGGTGCGCTCTCTGGCGAGCACGGTGACGGTCGCGTGCGCTCGCCGCTTCTTGGCGAGTATTTTGGCGAGACCATTTGCGATGCGCTGCGTGCGGTCAAACGCGTGTTCGACCCGCAGAATCTTCTGAATCCTGGCAACATCGTTGATACAGGTCCCGCCGAACGGTTGATCGAGAATCTCCGTATCGCGCCCGGTGGCCACGACGCGCACGCGCCACAAATCGACACGTTTTTTGAGTACGCGCGGGAAGAAGGATTCGACCACGCGATCGAGTCATGCAACGGCGCAGGACTCTGCCGTCGGACTTTGGGCGGCACATCGATGTGTCCGTCCTATCGCGCGCTGAAGGACGAGCGGCACGCAACGCGCGGTCGCGGAAACGCGCTGCGACTCGCGGTCACAGGGCAACTTGGCGAAGCGCGTTGGAGTGATGCCGAGACGATGGCAACGCTTGACCTTTGTCTCTCGTGCAAAGCGTGCAAGACGGAATGCCCGTCGAACGTCGACATCTCGAAGTTGAAAGCCGAGTACACCGCGCAACGACATGCGCGCGAAGGCGTGCCATTCGCGACGCGCATCTTCGGACATGTGCGCCGACTCAATGAAGTCGGCTCGCGATTCCACAGCATCGCGAATATCGCGAATCAAACCAGCATTGCGAAATCGCTCGCACAGTCGATCTTGGGTATCGATCCGCGACGTTCGATTCCCGCCTTTGGACCGTCACTTTTCCGATGGTTCGCAAAGCGTGAACCCGTCGTTGCGACACGCACCGTGATTCTTTTTGGTGATTGCTTCTCCGCGTACAACGAGCCAGGCATCGGCCAAGCAGCGGTGCGTTTGCTCGAAGCGTTCGGTTATCGCGTGGTTCTTGCGGATGTCGGCTGCTGTGGCCGCAGTCTGATCTCGACGGGAATGCTTGCCGAAGCGCGCGAGGAAATCGCGCGCGCAGCGCAAGCGCTCGATGCACTCGTTGCTTCGACGGGGGCCGAGGCGATTCTTGTCCTCGAGCCGAGTTGCGCGAGTGCCCTTCGTGATGATTGGCTTGAGTTACTGCCGGCGGGATTGACGGAACGTGCACGCGACGAGGCGAAACAGCGTCGTGGAGCCATCGCAAAGCAAACCGCACTCGTCGAAGAGTTTCTCGATCGCGCGTGGGAAACGCATCCCGTGAAACCCGCATTTCCCGCCACCGATGCCGCGCTCGATCGCGTCGTCCTGCACGGACATTGCCACCAAAAGGCGCTCTGGGGTGCGGAAACTTCCGCGCGTTTCCTGCGGCGGATTTTCGGCACGAAGTTGACGACCTTGGACACCGGTTGTTGCGGTATGGCTGGAAGTTTCGGCTACGCCGAGAAGCGATATGAACTCTCGATGACGATCGGCGAAGATCGCCTTTTCCCCGCGGTTCGAGCCGCTTCTGACGCTGTGGTCTGCGCGCCCGGTACAAGTTGCCGTCATCAAATTCATGATGGAACCGCGCGTGAAGCCCTGCATCCCGTTGATCTCGCAGCGCGTGCGCTCGGCGTCTAAGTCGGCCGCGCCAACAGAAGAACTGCGTCTGCTATTCTCCCCACATGACCGGTGCGACCCAGCCCCAGATTGATGAAGCAGCGCTGACTGATCTCGCCCAAGCGAAGATCCTGCTTGTCGACGACAACCAGCAGAATCTCGAACTCATGCTCGCGTACCTTGAGACGCTTCCATGCAAGCTCTCGACGGCACGCGATGGCGTCGAGGCAATTGAGGCGATTCAGCGCGAGCGACCGGACCTCGTCCTCCTCGACGTGATGATGCCGAAGATGTCGGGGTTTGAGGTTTGCCGCAAGGTGAAGAGCGATCCCGCGACCCGCGACATGGTGGTCATCATGGTGACGGCGCTCCACGAGGTCGGCGATCACGAACGCGCTGTGGAGAGTGGCACCGATGACTTCTTGACGAAGCCCGTCAACAAGCTCGAACTCTTGACGCGTGTGCGAAGCCTGTTGCGCGTGGCGCTCCTCAAGCGCAAGCTCGCGGAGCTGCTTTCCGGACGCTGACCGATCTCGCGTCCACGCGCCGTCCACAATTCAAGTCGTTTGTCGGCATGCGCCGATCCTTCGCCAACGGGAGCGCTCGTTGGGGCTGCTCGCGCGGGCGTCCTACTCCTGTCGTACGCCCGTCGGAGGATCTCATGCAAGACAAGAACGCGCTCATCGCCTCGATTCTCGAACTGAACCCGTCGGCCAATCACGGTTGGCTTGAGATGTTCACGATTCAAGACCTCACGCATTACCTCGAGCATTTGAAGTTTGCCCACGAGAACGCGCGCAACGTCCGTTGGACGCGCCGCGGCGATTTGGCACCGGTCTCAATGCGCGAATGCGCGTGAGGCACTCGTGATGCTCGCGGTCGCCGCTGCCGCGGCGACCTGTGGCATTGTTGGCGCCAAAGCGAGCGAAAGCGGGCACCTGAAGCGAAGCTTCAGCAGCCCGCTCGGTCGCGAGCGCTCAAACATGCGAAGCAGGTTGCGAGCGCTCAAACACGTTGCGAGCGCTCAAAACGTCGGCGCGTCAGGACCGCGTTCTTCAGCGAGCGTGACGTCGATGTCGTCGTCGAGGTCGTCCTGACGAACGCGTACGCGTCCTTGTCGAACCAACTCAAGGAGTGCGAGGAATAGACCAATGCGCTCGCTGTGCGTGCGGCCATCGAACACGCTTCCGAGCGTCAGTCGGTGGGCATCGATCCGCGTGAGTCGATCGACAATGTCCTCTTGGTGGAGTGAGATCGGCGTGTCGTCGTACTCGACCATGTGGTCGCCGACGCGCGTGAGGTCAATCGAGGCCGCGATGCGCTCGAATGCCGCGAAGAGGTCACCGAGGTGGAGGTCTTCCAACTCGAAATCCTCAAGCTCGGTCTCCGCGAGTTCAGGATCGCCCTCGCTCTCGACGATGCCTGGCCGCGCGCGTGCCGCGGCGCGCTCCGCGAAGTCCTTGCGCCGTGCCTCAAGAACTTCCGCCGCGGTACGGAACTTTTGGTAGGCGAGCAGCTGTTTGATGAGTTCCGCGCGCGGATCATCGCCCGGCGTGTTTGACGTGGTTCCATCGCCGCCTTCTTCAGGCGTGACAACAGGTGCGAGCGATCGCGATTTGATCTCAACGAGCGTCGCGGCCATCACAAGGAACTCGCCCGCGACGTCGATATCGATCCGCGAAAGATGCCGACAGTACTCGAGGTACTGGTCGGTCAATGTGTGAATCGGAATGTCGTGAATGTCGACTTCCGCACGACGCACAAGGAACAACAAAAGGTCGAGCGGACCTTGGAAAACAGGAAGGCGGACGAGCCAGTCGTTCTGCGACATCGCCTCACAATCTAGCAGAATTGCCGCGATTTTCCCGCGTTCAGCCAAGCCGTACACTGCGCGGATGTCCGACGCTCGCCTCGCTTCCGATCCACACATCCGCTCGAACGAATCAGCGTTCCTCAGTGAGGTTCTCGCGACGGAAGCTGGGGCGATTCTTGGATTTGCTGAGCGTTTGAAGCGGGGCGAAGTAGGCTCGCTGCACGCCGCGCTTGATCTTCTCGAGGCATGTCGCGGCCACGTGGTCGTGAGCGGCATGGGGAAATCGGGCCTGATCGGCGCGAAGATCTCTGCGAGCCTTTCGAGTCTCGGGCAGCCGTCACACTTCGTGCACCCAGCCGAAGCCGTGCACGGCGATCTCGGATCGATCCGCAGCGACGATGTGGTGCTGCTCCTTTCATGGTCGGGCGAAACGCAAGAAGTTGTGGCGCTCGCATCCATTCTCAAGATGGACGGGATCCCAACAATCGGCATGTCGGGGAAAGCGAAATCGAGTCTCGCGCGCACGGCGAGCGTGCACATTGACCTCGGTGACATCACCGAGGCTTGCCCATTGCAACTCGCGCCAACCGCATCAACGACGCTGACGCTTGCGGTTGGCGATGCGCTCGCCCTCGCGCTTGCGCAGCGGCGCGATTTCGGCAAGGACGACTTCCACAAGCATCACCCGGGCGGCATGCTCGGGGCAGGGCTTCGGCCGGTCACCGAGGTCTTGCGCTTCCGCGTAGGCCACAATTTAGCGGCGGTGCCCGACACGAGCTCCGTCCGCGACGCGCTCCGCGCAGCGGGCGAGGGACGGCGCGCTGGCGCAATCGTTTTGGTGGACAACGCGGGTCGATTAAGTGGCATTTTCACCGACGGTGATCTGCGACGGCACGTCAACGGCGGAACCCTCGCAGTCCTCGACGCACCGATCGCCGGCGTTATGACGCGTCATCCGACGACACTCTCCGTGGATTCGCTCGTTCGCGATGCGGTGCAGCTCATTCAAGAGAAGCGCCTCGACGAGATTCCGGTCGTCGATCATGACGGGAAGCCCGTTGGGCTCGTCGACGTGCAGGATCTCATCGCGATGCGGGTCGTGCGCGAGTAGTTTTTGAAATTCCTCGTTGGTTGTATCAGGCATCTCGTTGGTATGCTCTTCAGGGGTATTCGATGGCCTGGACTCTCCGCGCCAACATGGCATCACCCCTGGAGCACACATGTCGATCCTCAGCGCATTCAACGATTGTCACACACGCGTTCGACGAATTCCACGCATGTCCGCCGCCGTCGCATGTGCAACGGTCGTTTCGATGACGAGTTCCATCTTCAGCGCGCAAATTGCGTTCGTCGACGCGCAAGGACGATCGTGGCGACAGGTGACGGAAACCACCAATCGGACTTGGCTCGCGATCGCGGAGCGTTGCCCCGTCGACGGTGTCACCCCGTGCTCGGGCACGCTCGGCACTCAAGATCTGACGGGTTGGATCTGGGCGACCGACGTTCAAGTCGCCGAACTCTTCGAGGAGTTCATGCCGGGTGTCACCGAACTAGGCAGCGTGTCAGGTGGGGCATGCGTGTTGCCTGGGCTTGGATTCACAAACGTCTTTACCCCGACGTGGAGCTCGTACACCACGTTCGGCGCGAGTTTCTACATCTCTGGTTGGACTTCGACGGTTGCGGCGCGTGGTGGCAGCCCCACCGCGTTTGTCCCTGAAGTCAGCGCCGGATACCAGCCGCATCATGGGGCGTTCAACTTGCTCGCGCAGGCCGGGGTTGGAACGCAATCACAATATCGCGGCGCGTGGCTCTTCCTGCCGCCGGTGTGCCCAGCGGACATCGATCGCTCAGGTGACGTTGGAGCGCCCGATCTCTCGACGCTGCTGAGCGCCTGGGGAACAACATCAACCACCGCCGATCTTGACGGCGACGGCGTGGTTGGCGCAGGCGATCTCTCCACGATGCTTGCAGCGTGGGGAAACTGCGGCGGTTAACGGCGCATGTTGAAGTTGCCTCCCGCGTTACTTCACGAGTGCGCCACGCGACTCAAGCAACGCGAGGACGCGCTCGACGGCAGTGCGAATGGCGGCATCAGGCGTTCCAAGTTCATGGAACGGGATCGTCAGATCCGCATCCTGCGGCATGTCGTATTCGAAGTCCACGCCGGGGACGTCCCTCACCGAACCCTGCGCCGCATCGCGATACAGTCCAACAGGATCGCGTCGACGACATGCGTCGAGCGGCGTTGAGACGTGTACGAGCGCGAATCGGTTGGCACCGACGAGTTCACGAGCCTTGGCACGCACGGACGCGTCGGGAGCGGTGAAACTTGCAAGCGCCACAAGCCCGATCTCGTTCATCGCCTTCGCGAGTTCCATGCCGCGACGGAGATTTTCCGAGCGATCCGCTCGCGTGAATCCAAGGTCGCGGCTCATGCCCGAACGAAGCGCTGGGCCGTCGAGCACAGCGCCGAAGCGACCGAGGTCGAAGAGTCGACGTTCGACTGCGCGTGCAATCTCTGTCTTTCCGGAACCCGAAAGCCCCGTGAAAAGCAGCGTGAATGGCTTCTGTCCGAGGCGCTTCTCGCGTTCTTCCGCGCTCACGACCCGACCAGAAGGTGCGAGGTGTCCGCCCTGCGGCGTATCGCTCCAGTGACCCTCATCTGATTCAGTTGGGTCGAGCAACATGCCAGCACCAGCGGTCATGTTGGTGAGGCGGTCAATCAGGATGAATGCACCAGTGGCGCGATTCTTGGTGTAGCCGTCGTACACAAGCGGACGGCTTGTGCGCAGACGCACTTGCCCGATGTCATTCAGCGAGAGCGCAGGCGCCATCGATCGTTCAAGTGTGTTGACATCGACGCGATGCGCAATCGCGGTGACGCTCGCGGGCGTCTTGTTTGGCCCGTGCTTGAGGAGGTACTCCTTGCCCGGAACGAGAGGTGACTGGTCATCCATCCACACAACCATGGCGGCCACGTCTTGCGAAACGTGCGGCTCGTTGCCTGGATGCACGATCATGTCGCCGCGCGAGCAATCAATCTCATCCGCGAGCGTCAAGGTCACTGAGAGGGGAGGCGTCGCCTGTGCGAGGTCGCCATCAAGCGTGACCACGCGCGTGACCGTCGAGGTCTTTCGCGATGGAAGCACCATCACGCGGTCACCCGGCTTCACGCAGCCACCGGCGACGGTGCCCGCGAAGCCACGGAAATCGAGGTTGGGACGATTCACCCACTGCACGGGGAATCGGAAGTCGACCATGTTTCGCCGACCCGTCAGCGGAACGGTGTCGAGGTGTTCGAGCAGGGTTGGGCCGTCGTACCAAGACATTGCGTTGCTGCGATGCACGACGTTGTCGCCAAGCAGCGCCGACATCGGAATGAACCGCATGTTGCGCGCAGGGAGCTTCGCTGCGAAGGCCTTGTATTCCGCGACGATTTCGTTGAATCGAGCTTGGGAGTTCCCAACAAGATCCATCTTGTTGATCGCAACGACGATCTCGCGAATGCCAAGCAAACTCGTGATAAACGAGTGACGGCGCGTTTGCACCGCAACGCCATGGCGCGCGTCGATCAAGAGAATCGCAAGATCGCACGTGCTGGCGCCGGTCGCCATGTTGCGCGTGAACTGCTCGTGGCCCGGCGTATCAGCGATGATGTACTTGCGCGCTGCCGTCGTGAAATAGCGATACGCAACGTCGATCGTGATGCCTTGCTCGCGTTCGCTCTTCAATCCATCAACAAGCAACGCCAAATCGAGCGCGCCCGACTGCGTGCCCATCGACTTCGAGTCACGTTCTGCGGCCTGCAGCGTGTCCTCGTGAATCATGTGCGTGTCGTGCAGAAGTCGACCAATGAGCGTGCTCTTACCGTCGTCGACGGATCCACACGTCAGGAACCGGAGCAACTCCTTGTTCTCATGACGTGAGAGATAGGCCTCGATGTCCTTCTCGATGAGTTCTTGCTCAGCAGCGTTCGAATCAGCGCGCATCAGAAGTAGCCTTCCTTCTTCTTTTCTTCCATGCTTCCAGACGCGTCGTGGTCGATGACGCGGCCTTGGCGTTCGCTCTGCGTTGCCTGCAGCATTTCCTTGCTGATTTCAGGGAGCGTTGCGGCGGGGGACTCGATCGCACCCGACAGCGGATAGCAGCCGAGCGTTCGGAACCGAATCATGCGCATTTGCGGGGTTTCACCGGGCTCAAGCGGCAGTCGATCGTCATCAATCATGATCGGCACGCCGTGTCGGTACACCACCGGTCGCACCGCGCCAAAGTAGAGCGGAACGATGCGAATGTTCTCGAGCCAGATGTATTGCCACACATCGAGTTCGGTCCAGTTCGAGAGTGGGAACACACGGATCGACTCGCCGAGCTGTCCGGGTACGCGATTGACTTCGGTGTTGTAGATGTTCCAGAGTTCTGGACGCTGATTTCGCGGATCCCAACGATGTTGGCGATCTCGGAAACTAAACACACGTTCTTTCGCGCGCGATTTTTCTTCATCGCGCCGCGCACCACCAAACGCGGCATCGAAGCCGTACTTGTCGAGCGCTTGCTTCAACCCCTGCGTCTTCATGACGTCGGTGTGCTTGCGCGAGCCGTGGGTGATCGGATTGATTCCCGCCTTGAGGCCTTCTTGATTGATATGCACCAAGAGGTCGAGGCCGAGTTCCTTCGCGACATACTCATCGCGAAGCTTGTACATCTCCTTGAACTTCCAAGTCGTGTCGACATGGAGCAACGGGAAGGGTGGCTTCGCTGGATAGAAAGCCTTCATCGCGAGGTGCAGAAGCACCGCGGAGTCCTTACCGATCGAATAGAGCATCACCGGGCGCTCAAAGCTCGCCACAACCTCGCGGAAAATCTGGATGCTTTCCGCCTCGAGTTCTTTGAGATGTGTCAGTCTCGTTTCTTCCATGCGCTTGCTCCGAAGGGTCGATAGGGTATCGGTCAACAGCCGCCCAACGGCGCAATGTGAGGTCATCTATGGTCGAAAAATCAACGAATGTCGTTTGGCACGGTGGCACGGTCTCTCGCAGGGACCGCGAGCGCCTTCTCGCGCAGCGTGGAGCGACGGTCTGGTTGACGGGACTCTCGGGCTCTGGAAAGAGCACCATCGCAGTCGGTGTCGAAGCGTTGCTCATCGGCGCTGGGCGACTCTGCTATCGGGTCGATGGAGATAATCTTCGACATGGACTCAACCGGAACCTTGGGTTCTCGGCAGAGGATCGCCGCGAAAACGTGCGGCGTACCGGGGAGGTCTGCCGGATCCTTGCAGATTCGGGAGTCATTGTTTTGGCGAGTCTGGTGAGCCCCTTCCGCGAGGATCGCGATCAGGTCAGGGCGTTGCACGACGAGTGGTCGCTGCCGTTCTTTGAAGTCTTCGTCGATGTCCCGCTTGAGGTCGCGGAGGGACGGGATCCGAAGGGTCTCTACAAGAAGGCCCGCGCGGGTGAGATTCGCGACTTTACGGGAATCCACCAGCCGTATGAGCGGCCTGAACGCCCCGAACTTCTGTTGGCATCCCACGCGTCGGCACCGGAGCAATTGGCACAAGCAGTCGTCGATCTTCTCAAGAGCCGCGAAGTGCTCGCGTAAGCGAACGATGTTCGCGGCGCCGAAGTTCGCCTCTGCAAGGCCGATTTACAGGCCACGCGCCCGGAAGGCTCGGACGAGCTGTTCCACGGCGTCAGGGTGGCCCGCGAAGACACCGCGATTCGCGCTGAGTTCACGCCCGCGCCCGAAATCGAGGGCCTTCCCATCGACGTCGCACACACGCGCTCCCGCCTCGGTCGCGACGAGCGCGCCTGCCGCGTGATCCCAAATCTTCTCGCGATAGTCTTTTTTCGTAGGAAGGCGTAGGTACGCATCCGCGCCACCTCGGGCGACGACGACGTACTTCGATTGACTGTCGAGACGCGCAGGGGTACCCGGACTGCCGACCTCCGCGAGCAACTCTGCGGAAAGGTCCTGCTTGGAGTGTCCGCTCTCCACGGATTCGCAGGCACGAACTGGTGCGCCATGCATCCATGGGGCGATCGTCAAGCGCGTTGCATGGGCAATCTCGTTTGCGGCGCACGCACATCCGAAGGCACCACCGCCGCGCGTCGCCCAAGCGAGCGTTCCATGCGCGTCCGCAACGTCGTAGTTTCCGTTTATCGCGGGGAGATTCGGACAGCCGACCACACCGGCAACAACCTCTCCATGCTCAATCAGCGCAAGTGAGATCGCATATTGCTGCCGCCTGAGAAATCCTTTGGTTCCGTCCACGGGATCGAGTGTGAAGAAACATCCGTCTGGAGCACCGCCGCCCCGGTCGATTGCTGCGAGCACTTCGTCCTCACCAACTGGGCCGAGGGCGCGTGTCACCGCCTCGATCACACGTGCGCGCAGTCCGGCACTTTCGGGCGAGCGAAGCGTGTCAGCTTCCTCTTCACCAACGAGCGAGACAGCGGCGAACGCTGATCGCGAGAGTTCGATCGCGACGACCGCTTGACTTGCCCAATCGGCGACGGTGACAGGGCTTTTGTCTTCTTTCGCGAGACCGTCAATGTTGGTCGATGCGTGAACAGAGCGGGTGGCGATCGCAGCCTTCGCGACCGCCTGAATCATCGTGTGGAGTCGAGCGTCTTGCATGGAGTTCCCAGTATTCATCCTTGAGCGAAGAACCAGATCGCAGCCACCGCCACGACGCCCGTCAGGAAGCCGAGCGGAATACCGATCTTCATGTAATCAGAAAAGCGGTAGCCACCGGGGCCCTGAACCATGAGATTTGTTTGATATCCGATCGGTGTCGCGAAGCTTGCACTCGCGCCGATCATCACGATGATCGCGGCGTACTTCGGATCAAAACCGCCACTCTCGGCGGTTGCCGCCTGCATCGCAATGGGGAAGACGAGTGCCGCGGCCGTAGCGTTCGACAGGAGTTCAGTGAGTACAAACGTCGCGAAGTAGAGGCATGCAATAGTGGCGAGCATGTTTCCCTGGCTCCATGCGACCAACTGGCCTGCGAAGTATGCCGCTGTCCCTGATTTCTCGAGGGCGAGCCCGAGAGCAATCGATCCAGCGATGACGAAAATCATTCGTACGTTGAGCGCACGGCGAGCTTGCGCGCCAGTGCAGCATCGCGTCGCAATCATAAGACCTGCACCAAGCAGAGCCGCGTGGAACATCTCGAATCCAAACGGCTGAATCGTGGCTGTCAGAATCACGCCGAGCAGAATCATGCCTGCGATGGGCGCTCGTTCATGACGGACGGGTTCAGAGTCTTCAATGCGTCGAACCAGGAGGAATTCGCGCGAAGATCCATAGGCATTCATGAATGCTTCTTTGGTCTCAAGAAGGAGTACATCGCCTTCCTTGAGCGTGACGGTGCCGAGTTTCACGTTTTCAATGCGCGCACCGTTGCGCGAAATTGCAATAACAACCGCGCCATACACGTTTCGAAATCGCGACTCGCGAAGCGTCTTTCCGAGTAACGGGCTTGCATCGCTGACAACCGCTTCAACGAGGAACCTTCGGAAGCGATCGCGACCGAGTTTCTCAACTTGATTGGTCGCAGGCGCGAGGCCGCGCAGCTTCTGTAGTTGGACCACGGCGGCGACATCGCCCACGAAGAAGAGTCGATCGTTCGCCTGCAAAAGCGTGGTTGGTTCGACAGGAGCGATGATTTCGTCACCGCGCGCGACTTCTGCAAGGTAGAGCCCCTCAAGACCTCGGAGATTGGCGGCCTCGACGGACTTGCCAGCGATCGGCGCACCTGCAACCACCATCTCAACGGTGTAGCTTCGCGGATCGGTGCTCGCGAGTTCCACCTTCCCGGTTTCAGGCAGCAGCCATCGGCCTGCGATGATGATGTACGCGATTCCAACGATGGCGACCGGAACTCCAACGGGCGCGATATCGAAGAGGTGGAACGTCTCTTGGCCAGACTTCGTCCACATCTCGTTGACGACAAGGTTGGTGCTCGTTCCGATCAGTGAGCAAACACCCCCGAGTGTTGCGGCATACGTGAGGGGTATGAACAACTTGCCTGGGGCGATTTTCGTGCGCTTTGCGAAGTCCTGCACGACTGGAATGCACATGGCCACGAGTGGCGTGTTGTTGATGAATGCAGAGATCGCAGCAACCGGGAGCATCAGGCGTACTTGCGCGACAAGGGGGGATTTCGCCCGTCCGAACAGCGCCGGACCGATCCATTGAATGAGACCGGTTTCGATGACTCCTTGTGAAACAACGAGAAGCAGGGCGATTGTGATGATGGATGGACTCGCGAGGCCAGCGAATGCATCCTTTGGGGAGAGCGAGCCTGTCAAGACGAGCAGCCCGATACCACCGGCCATGACGAGGTCGCTCGCGATGCGACCTCGTACGAGGAGGAAGAGCGTCGCGGCAACGCACGAGAGAGCCAGAATCGCGCTGAGTTCCATGGTGTCGAGTCCGTGTTTTCGATTCGGTCGCCGAGTCGGTACTCAGTTCGGTGACTGATGCGTCATAGGAGCTGCTTTCGAGGTCGCATTCAGCCAATCGACGACGTGGTAGACCACCGACTCCTGAGCTTTCCGTGCCCGATCGGTACCAACCTTTTCCAGATTGTTCCCGAGCACGCTGAAGGCGATTTTCCTGCCGTCTGGCGCCTCGACAATTCCACTCAGAGTGCTGACGCCGTTGATGTAACCGGTCTTACATCGGACGTGCACAGGATTGCCATCAAGGCGACTGAAGCGATCTTTCACAGTTCCCGTTTTACCCGCGAGCGCCAGGCTTTGGAGGAACGGTGGCGCGAGTGTGGAATCCGATGCAAGCGCTCGGAGCCAAGCAGCGTTGCCGGCGGAGGTGATTCGGTTCGAGTGAGAGAGTCCGCAGCCATCCGCAATGACGAATCCCTGTGCCGAGGGGCCGATGGCACCCTGAACCGCGTCTCGAAGTGCGGCGGTGCCGTTACTCCACGAGCCCGCGATCCAATTTGGGCCAACGCTGACACCTTGATTGACTGATGCAGCGCCGAGCCGCTTCAGCAGACACTCCGCGTACAGGTTTGCGCTGTCGGTGTTTGTTCGTTCAAGCACAACTGAAATCGGTGTCTCGATGACCCCGAGTGACTCACCAGTCGGCGTGGGGTCGCTTGGTGAAGCGATGCGCGTCGTCGCAACTTCGATGCCCCGATCTCGCAACGCTCGTACGAACAATTCCGCGAAAAGGCTCGGGGTGTTGTGCACCGAGAGGTCGACGACGGTGGAAGTTCGAGCGGGAAGGCGGCCGGAAACGGTCAGTGCGTTCGAAGTTGCATCGCGTGTCACAACAAATGTTGATTTCGACTTCGCTGCTCCAACTTGCGCCGTCTCGCGGGAAATCGTCCACGCGTAGTTCGGTTCAAGCTTGTCGATGACCACACGCCCGGCGTCACCAGCACGGGCGCCGAGCAGCATCATGTTCGCGTGAAAATTGAATCCCCAGACCTCAGCGCAATAGGGACGCGAGCGCTGATCTGTTGGCCAAGTCGGGTTGTAGCACTCGACATCGAAAACGCGCGCGTCGATGACGAGTTCAGCGATAGATTTCTGACCTGATCGAACGACTGCGTCAACCCACCAGTCGAGGATGCGAGCGGCAGTGATTCCTGGCACCGCGGCTCCCGATGCATCGGTAAACGACATGCGCTCCAACACCTTCGGATCGCCGAACGCAGGGTCGCCATCACCAAGCAGCGTCAATCGACGCGACGAGCGATCAAGAAGGAGGGATGTTCGAAACTTGAAATCCGGTCCGAAGCGACGAAGCGCGGCACCCGAGGTAAAGACCTTGAGATTGCTTGCTGGCTTGAAGGGCAGGGCCCCGTTTGCGTCAAAAATCACTCCGCCATCGGAGCACTGAACGACGGTACACGCGAGCGATGTACCCAGTCCTGCGGCTGCGACAGACTTTCGGATCGACTCGCGGAGCGATTCAGGCGACTGACCCCGCGCCATATCGCTGCATATGAGGGTGGATGCAACGGCGAGGAGCGACAAGAAGGTGCGCATGGGATTTTGTGATGGAACGGCCGAAGCGTTGAGTCGTACAATTGCAAACGAAACAATGGTGCGCGTGAAAATTTGAGTAGTCTGTCGTCTTCGACGATCCGTCGTGCGCATCGCGGGTGATGCGGGCGGAGCCGGTAAGTTATTCGAGCCATGTCCTATATCGGCATAGGGCAGAAGCCCACTTTGCAGATTGTCAAACTGTAAATCCCGCGTGATCAGCACAAATCGTCTTGACAGCGACGCTTGCGGTTGTATCCTCTTGGGTCTCGGGATTCCGTGGTGGATGTCTCGAGTTTTGATGTGACCACAACAAGAGGTAGAAAGATGAAGATCGGCTTTGCCATTCTCGGCGCTCTTTGCGCTGCAGGCGCTGCGTCCGCTACGAACATGACGCTTACGTTTGACGGTTACGGTTTGAGCGGTAGCAACCGCATCTCATACAACCACAACCGTTCGTGGGACTCTCGCGGTCCTGCAACGTTCTACAACATCACCTGTGGTGTCCACAATTTCACCTCGGCCAGCGGAACCTCGCGCATGACCTTCTGCGCGCAGCTGTTCGAAGGCGTGACCGCGGGCAACACCTACACGTTCGCTGTGGTTGATCCTTCGAACGTTCCGGACGAGCCGGGTAACCCGGGCAACATGGGCGCTCTCAAGGCGACCCTCGTTCAGGATCTCTACCGTCGCTACTACAAGAACATCGATACCGCAACGGAAGCTTCGGCGTTCCAGCTCGCGTTGTACGAAATCACCCACGAAAACATCACTGCCCAAACCGCTGCTGATGCTGTTGCTCAGTTGAGCCTCATGAAGGGCGCTTTCCAAGCCAGTGCTGCAAACTCCAGCGGCTACAACGATGCTGCTGCGATGCTCGCGAGCCTCGGCACTGGCGGCTTCGGCTCGATCGGTAAGAACCTCGTTGGTCTCACCAACGCGACCGCGCAAGATCAGCTCCTCGTTGTACCAGTTGGCGCCCCAGCGATCCTCGCTGGCCTCGGCCTCCTCGGCGTTGGTCTGATCCGTCGTCGCAAGTGAGTTCTCCTCACTCGGGTCACAATCATGACTTCATAAGTTGGACGCGGGTTCGCCCGCGTCCAACTTTTGTTTTCACGGAGGGAAGAAGGCTTGGTCGAATGCCATGTGGTTCGCGTTGATCTGAGTGCGGGCGTCCATGATTGAGCGTACGACGACACTCTCTTCTGTCTCGACTGGCGTCATCGGTGCGGTGCCTGCGTTCGTTCGCCAGAATGCTGTTGCCGACTCCGGCTCGGAAACTCAAATCTTCGATGGATCGAGCCTAGAACTCGAAGCGTCGAACCGGGTATCGCGCACAGCATCAGGCACGTCTCCTGGAGGGCGCGCTGCCGTCGTGCACGATGATTCGGATCGTCAACGAGGCGAAGCTCGCATCGGGTCTGACGCCGCGCCGAGGTCGTTCGCCGTAAGCCAGACCGACATCAATTCAGACGTCTTGGAGCTTGTCAACGACGGCACAAAGCTTGATGCGCTCGGCTTGGCCACCGTTCTCACGCTTGGATTTCCGCTCAGAAATCGGACTTTCTTTCAAGGGATTTCGAGAGTGGGACCGGGATGCACGGTCACTCGCGTCGGTGGTGGTCGTTGGCAGATTTCCGAGTCGATCATCGATGGAATTGGTCGTGCGCCGGATGCCGACGAAATCTATGAATTGGCCATGGACGCGGTCAGGCGAACTTGTCGCGCCGATCGACCGCTCGTGCTTCTGAGTGGCGGAAAAGACTCACGCCTCATTTTGCTCGCCCTTCGGAAGTTGGGGGTTCGACCGCGGCGCACGCTCACGCTTGGCCGTCCTGACCGGTCGTCCGATGCCAAGATCGCCCGAAGGCTTGCGACGCATTTTGGAGAGCCGATCGAGTTCATTGAGCCCCCAGCATTCGATGCAGGGATCGAACTATGGCGTCATCGGCGGCAGAATTTCGAGTCGCTTGAGCACGGTTGGTTTGTTCCAGCTGCGCTTCGGGCTCGTGCGCTTGGCGGCACCATCACGGACGGAATCGGAGCCGGGGTTGTGTCTACCGGAACGCTCATGAAGGCCGACGCGGTCGCCATGTGGAGAAGTGGGAGCTTCGATGAGCTCGCGGAGTGGACCGTTGCGCATGCGGCGGGCGTCGATCAGGGATTTCTCGATGCGTGTCGTCGATCGGGTATCCCGGTTGCATCGCGCGAAGAGGTTCTGCACGAGCTCGTCGAATGTCTTCGATCGCTACAGAGCTTCCCGAACCCACTAGGAGCGTTCAGCCTCTTCTACTGGACAGGTCGCGGTATCTCGGCAAGCGCTTTTGGGCTTTTGCCAAGGGAGCGTGTGATGGCACCCTGGTGCGATGACGCGCTCCTTCGACGACTGCTCTGTGTGGATCTTGATCAAGCTCTTGCTCAAGATTGGCGTGACGCGTTGCTCGCGCGGCTAGATTCCACGGGCATTCCGTTCGCAGATGCGGGCTCGTCGCCTCGACCGGCCACGCTTTGGAAGCGAGCGGCCGGCGCGGTTGCCTGGCGAGACTTCCAACGAAGACTTCCAAACCAATGGCGTCCGATGACGGAAGAACTCGCCAAGACGCGAGGCGTCCGGCAGACGTTCGGACGTGCCGCGCTTGGCCTGTTGGCGTCGGTCCGGGAGGCCGGCCCTCGATGTGTGCATGATGAGAGCGCAAGCCGAAGCGCGTCGGCGTGAGGTGCTCAAGGAGCCTGAACGACAAGAGCACGCTCGATGCACCGCAGCAGCAGGAGCCAACAGCGAGATGCGGCTCGGCGGTAAGGCTTCTCTCGACCTTGTTCGCTCAGCGACGCGCGTGCAGATGAGCCCGTTCAGTGGGGTCCGGTTCAGCTCGTCGAGCAATTGCGTCGCATCGACAATCGGTCAGAAACTGATGTATCACGCAGTTTGGGCGCAAGTGAACGGACCCGGGCTGCCGATGACAAGACGTCCCCTACCCTCAGAAAGCGTTATGAGCCGACCCGCGGAAACCCTTCGTGACACCCGAGAAAGCGGTCGCGGATCGTTCTTGAGGCGGAACTGGGTTCGGGCAACGAGGCTGCTGCGAACACCGTGGCATCGCTTGCGGTTTCGTCAGTTCGGAGCGCGCTCGCGTATCGATTTTCCTGCGCGAGTTGTCGGAGCGAATGTCATCGAGATCGGGAACGGAGTTGTCATTCATCACAACGTCCGGCTTGAGGCCCACTTCACGCTTGAGCGTCAAACCAGAGTCCGTATCGGCGACGGAACCCATATCGCGCCCTACGTTCACATTGGTGGAGCAGGGTTGGTAGAAATCGGTCGCGAGTGTGGCATTGGCAGCTTTTCTTGGATCACCGATCACGACCACGATGCCACAGATCCGCGTCGTTCAGTGGTTGACCATATGCGTGTTGTCATCTCTCCAACAGTGATTGAAGATGGCGTCTATATCGGTGAGCGGGTTGCAGTACTTCGCGGTGTTCGTATCGGCCGAGGAAGCGTGATTGGCACGAACAGTGTGGTGACCCATGACATTCCGCCGTACTCGATTGCCGTGGGGGCTCCAGCGCGCGTGATTCGCACGTTTGATGTTCAAGCTGGCGTGTGGAAGTCAGCTGATCCCTGTTGATTCCCGGTCGGCGTAATCGAAACCATGCGCTCAAAGAGCATGATGACAGTGCAATGGCGCGGCCGACCGGCTGCGCCGAGGTGGGATTGTTCGGGCCAGTTTGGTCATAGTGGTTGCGGCACCTAGGGAAGGTTGATGCGGTGAAGCGCTCTGATTTTGTGTTCCACGATCAAAGAAGCGCGCCTCGATTGACGAAACGATCTGTGCTCGTCCCAATTCACCGCTTGCACAGGAGCTTCGCTTTGTTTTACGCTCGCCCCACAACAATCTTGCGCTCTTCAACGTTTTTTGCGGCCGTGGCCATCACAAGTTTCGCTTCCGCACAGACGGTCGCGATTACCGCGGGTGGTTTCTCGCAACATTGGGGAACCTCGAACTCAAGTTACGACTTGAACGGTGATGGAACCGTGGATGGTCAGGATTTGGCGATCTTCCTCCAAGGGGGTGCTCCAACCGGCGGTGGATCAGAAAGCAACTCTGGTGGAGGAAGCCAGCAGGGAGGCTCCGGGACGATCGTCTCGAACCTTGACACGCAGGGTGCGGCGACCATGGCAGCCGCTGGCCCTGCGGCACCGGACTTTCAGGCGAATGACGCCGGAACGGAGGGCCGACTTCTCCAGGTCGGATCGGGATTCACCGGTGTGACCGCGACCCCAGGTCCGGTTGGAAATGTTGCGGCACCGGGCGGTGATGCCCGGGCCATCGCGCGCTGGGACTTCATTCCGTATCGAACCGTTGCTTCGCGGGTGAACGTTGCCGTCGTCGCCTTTCACATGTCGGGCATCGAGCGCGTTTCTTTCAGCGCGAACGGCGGGCCGTGGGTTGAAGTGTACGAGATGCAACGCAATCCACAAACTGGCGTC
>JAIXVI010000122.1 GCA_027483065.1 Planctomycetaceae bacterium | reverse complement strand
GGCGAGCAGCTGCGACAGGTCAGGCGCATCCACGGAGCCACTGCCATCGAGATCCGCAGGCCCCGCGTTGCCCCAAGCGGCAAGAAGCGTCGAAAGATCCGCGGCATCGACCGCGCCGTCGCCGTTCAAATCGGCGGCACGCTCCACGCGGAACGACACGACTTCGGTGGTCCAACCGCTCGCGGATTGAATCTCGCCGATTCCCCAAAACGTCGTGCCATCCACGGGATCAACCACGAGTGCGAAATAGTCGCCCCAACGGACGTTGGTGCCCGCTGGGCTGTTCGTTCCGCCCGCGACAACGGTTGAAGTGCCGAGCGTCCCAAGCGGGTCGCAGGGGAGTCGTCCCGCGATCTCGAGCGTTGGATTTTGCGTGGACGACGAACGACCGTAGACGAGGCCAACGGCACCGACGTTGTTCACCGCAATCGCGGGGAAGAACGTGTGCTCCGCGCCGTTGATCGCAACGCGGCCAGTTTGGACGAGCGTTGCCGCCGCACCCGCTGCGTTGACTTCGTACCAAGTGGCGCGTGCGTTGGCCACGATTGCGGCGCCCGCGTTGTGTGCAGCGAAGACGCGATCATTGCGAACGAACGCGTTGAAGATGCGGCTATCGACAATCGAGATGGAGCCTGCGGGCGTTGGCGCAGAGTTGTCGCCGACGATGGTTGGAACGGTGCAGGTTGTCTTCGTGAGCACCGGCGCGGTGAGCGGGTCGTTCACGCGCACGATGCCAAGCGACGTGTTCGACGCAACGTAGACCAAACGCGCGGCGTCGGCTGCATCGCGTGCCGTCGCGACTTGCATCGATGCGCTTGGGTCGGCGACGTCGCGCCATACGGCCGTGCCGCCTGACATCGCACCTAGCTTCTCGAAGACACGCACAAGTGTGCCACCGAAGCCTCCACACTCGGTCGGCGAGGAGGAGAGTTTGAACAGGTTTCCCGTGACGTACCACGCTTGCCCGTCGTAGCCGAGGCCGGGATAGTCGACCCAATAGCGGCAACCGCCACCGAGTTCGACGATCGACGGCGTGCGGTACTTGAACCACACGCCATTCGGGTCGGCGTCGTCGGAGACTGCGATCGTGATCCACGATTCTTGCGTCGCGCTGTAGTACTCAAGCGCGAGTACCACGAATCGCTGCGCGAACTCGTCGTAGAAACACTTCGGATCGAAAGTGAAACTGCCCGCGCCGACTTCTTCGAAGAACCCAGGATTGCCGGTCGAGTCGAGGAAGTTTTCGAACTGCGCGGTGCCATCCTTGAGATACCACGCAACCTTCATGTTGACGGTCGCGACGATGTGGTTCGGTCCGACCGCGAGGCATGGATCGGGTGGATTCCAAACGGTGGTGCCGATGGCGGGGAAGGCGGGGTCGGCTTCGGTGCGCGCGATCTCGCGTTGCGTGCCGAACGCGAGCGTGTTCGGCGCGTTGGTTGGAAGCGTGGGCTTCTGGTGTGCGGGGAGCAGACTTCCCGGCCGACGCTGCGGACCGGAGAACGTGCGACGGTCGAGTTGCTCAGCGACGGTGCGCGAATCGAAGATCGATGCGCGCGTCGAGCCGACGACCGCGGGGCCGCCGACTGTCATTTCGATTGGCGGCGGAACTGTTGCCGGATCGCGACCCGATGGCGGCGTCATGCCTTCTGCGGTCGGGCCAGCGGCGACGGGTGACGCGGTTCGGGTGCTGCACGCGCCAAGCAGCCCGGAGAACACCAACAGACCGACGGGCAAGCAGCGTGCGATTTTGAGGCTCATCGCAGAAATCTATCGGATTGAGCCCTTCGTGCGAGGCAGAATCCCTTGACCTCTTCAAACCGGTTGCTGGTCGAGCGCGGATTTGTGCATCATCGATGCGCGATGCGATCAACTCCACGCAGCGAGCAGCAACGCGAGATCTGCGGCACCAACCGACCCATCGCCATCGATGTCGCCGATCGTCGAGCCGCCCCAGTTGGTGAGGAGGAGCGAGAGATCCGCACCACTGACTGCGCCGTCGCCATTCAAGTCCGCTGGATTGGCGCGTGCAGCAGGAGCAGCGAGCATGAGCGGCATGGACGAAGGGTCACTCGGAGCTCCGGGCTTGAAGAGTCCGAGGCTTGCGCTTGCGGTGGTCGGAGCGGTGTTCGCATCGAACCAGAAGTTGTAGAGCGTTGCGAAACGAAGCGCGTTGCCGTTTGGGCTCACAGAGTAGGTGCCGCCGGTCCACTCGATGGCGCCGCCCGACGTCGAGATCGACCAGTCGGTTGGGTCAAACGGATCACCCGAGTGGTAGTTGATGTCCTTGAAGCCAGCGTTCGTGATGGTGACCCCTGACGGCACAGGAATCCGCAGCGATCGACCCGATCGATCCGAGTTCAGGTTCTGGATCGCGTACTCGTAGCGCCAAGTTCCGTTGCCATTGTCCTTCACGCGATACCCCGCGAGGAAACGACCGTCGTTCGGCACGTCGCAGGTGACAATCGAGACGGCGGTGTCGAAGGCGCGCCATGCTTCAATCGCAGGCTGTTGTTGGTTGGTTGCACCTGAGTAGGTGAGGTTGTACGCGCCGCCCGTGAGTGTGCCGACCGTGAATTGCCGCCACGAGGCGTTGTTGTCGTCGTTGCCGGCGGCAGCATCTTCGGGATGGATGTACTGGCCCTCGATCAGGTAGCGCGCGCCCGCGTTCTGTGTTGGGTTGAGATCGTTGGCGGCCACTTGCAAGCGTCGGCCAATCGTGACTGGTGCTGCGGGCATTCCGACGTTGTATGAGCCAGGGAAACCGCCAGTCGCGGCGTTGACTTCCTTTCGCGTTCCGAGGCCGCCCTGATCGCCGTTGAGTCCGGCGCTGTACGGATCCGAGCAACCGATGCCGAGGATCGGTGGACATCCACCGGCAGCGGGAATGCAAGTTCCACACAGGTTCTCTTGCAGTGCGCAGAAGCCATGCTTGCCCCAACTCATTCCAATTTGCTCGAAGCGTCCGCCGCGGTAGCGGAACATGTTCGTCGGGATGAACGGGTGGCGGTTGTCGGGCGCGCCGTACCAACTCAGTTGAGCGGTGCCGATGTTGCAGCTCGTCGTTCCAAACGCATAGGCCATGATCGTCTGGCCGTTCACGACCACCGAACCGTACTTGGCGATGTCAGGAAGCGCTCCCACGATGACGTCCGGCGCTTCTTTTCCGCCGCCGCCGCCGCCACCGCTTGGCTCTGTAATCGTGAGTGTCCCGAGTCCGCCATCGTTCGCCCAATAGGCACCGATCGCCACGATGTACGTGGTACCCGCGACAAGCGAGGCGCCCATACGGCTGCGATAGGTGCCGGAGCAGCCGTCGTCGTCACAGTTGAGAACGCCAGCGGCCGGATCGCACGCGTTCATGATCGCGATGCGCGTATCCCAGCCTTCGGCGCCGCATGTTTCAAAGATGTGCGGGCCGTTCAGTGTGGCGGTGAAGCGGAAATACACGGCCTTGTAGATCATGTGTGTGCCACAGACCGCGCCGTCCGGGATCAAGAGATCGGTGGTGGCCCCTGAGGTATCGAAAGGATTGGCACCGGGCAGGGCATCGGGAGCGGTTGCGCAGTCGGTCGAAGCACCCGCGATGCCGCCTTCGCCGCCGCTGCCTCCACGACCGCCACGGCGTCCGTCTTCCGCGCGCGCGCTGAGTTGGCCGAGCACGATGGCGGAGGTTGCAAGCAGGATGGTTGGGACGGCGAGAGTCTTCATGAGTTCGTCCTACGCGCGTATCCCGAGATGCGACTCGGTCGATCAGCGACAGTTTCCGAATTGCGGATCGAGAAGAGCGGCGAAGGTTGAACACTACCACCGAATGGGCTGCATCCAAAAGAGCCGGCCCAGAAACACGGGGTTTCTGGGCCGGAACTCGGTGATCAGTTTGATTTGAATGGAGGTTCGAATGGTGATCGGAGGGAGCCGCCGAGGGTGCTCAATCAGCGCTCGATCAGCAGGTCATCATGGACAGCCGCCCCACGCGCTCAAGAGCGTGGCGAGATCTCCGCCGTCGACCGCGCCGTTGCCGTCGATGTCGGCCGCGCAACCTGTGCACGGGCCCCACGCGCTCAACAGCGTGGCGAGGTCGCCACCGTCGACCGCGCCGTTGCCGTCGAGGTCGCCGGTGCATGGATCATCGGCACGGATGATGGTCACTGCCATGTAGTCGTGGAACGTCTCGTCGGCCGAGCGCTCGGCGTAGACGAGGAACCGCATCGAGCCGTCCGCGGCGATGTAGTCGGCGAAGTTCGATCGCAGCGATGCGACGAGCGTTTCATCTTGGTTGCCTGCAAACGCGTCGACGTAGCGATTCTGTCCGACGCGCCCCGCGAAATCGCCCCACTGCGAAAGCGTGTTGTTCCACACATACAACTCAACTTGCGTACAGCGGTCGGCGAAGCCTTCCCATTGCACCTTGATCTCGTCGATGTCGTTCGTCGCGCCTGGCACCACAAAGCGGAAGAGGTTCGTGGCTTCGGAGCCAGTCGCCACGGTTGCGCCGATGTAACGGTTGGCATCGGTGATGCCGGCGGTCGCGTTCGACGAGGCGAGCGCGGTGTAGTTTGCGGCGGTGAGCGCGGTGGAAACCGGCGAAATCGCGGCCGAATTCCACGCGCTCGTCTGACTTCCAAAGCCGAACTTGTTGACGCCGCCACCTGATGCGAAGTTGAGCACAGTCGCAGTACCAGCAGCAACGCGGAACGGATTACTCATCGCGATCGTCGTGTCGCCATCGGCCGAGCGTGCGGTCACGCGCACCATCGCGCTCGAACTCGTGCCCGCAGGAACCACCCAATTGAACGAGCCCGAATCAGCGATTGCATTGGCGATCGCGTTCCAGGTCGTGCCGCCGTCGAGCGAGTAGGCGAGATCGACGTTGGCAAGCGCCGCGTTGTTGGTGTCGGTCGCGTTCCAGCGAATGACTTGCGTCGCGCCGTTGAGGAGCACTTCGCCACCGGCGGGTTCGACAATGTGCGCGGCGGGAACGAGTTCCGCGCGGCGTGGGACTTGCTTCACGATGCAGTGAATCGCGCCCGACGCGGTGATGATGCTCGAGCATTGAATCGGCACGATCTGCACGCCTGGCCCCGCGGCAGCTTGCCACTTCGCGAGCGCGTCAGAGTCGCGCGTGTTGTAGGCCGAGTTTCCACCAGGCGCGAGCGCGGTGCCGTAGCACGGAATGAAGATGCGGTTGTTCACGCGGAAGGCGTTCGCGTAGGTGTAGTGGGTTGCGCCGACGTTCCACGCTTGCGGGCGGAACACTTCGAAACCGAGCGCCTGCATGTAGGGCACCGCGTTGTTCGTCACCGAGAGCGCGGTCGTATTCGAGCCCGCGATGAATTCGCTGATGACGACCGTGTTCTCGTCGACGAGGTACATCCACATGTCGATGTGGCCAGTTCCGTCGACCGAGAACGGCAACTGCGGCATGATGTGCAGCGTGTCGATGCCTTGGAACGTTTGATGGAGCTCGCGAATCAGCGCTTCGTTGTGTCCGCCGCTCGTCGGGTTGTCGAGGTTGATGAGTGCGGTGCAGAAGCCGCTGCGATTCGGGCCCGGCTGGAAATTGCCACCGGAGTAGTAGAGACCTTGGTCGTAGGTCGGCACGTTGAGGGTCGAGTCGCCCACAAGCGTCGGGATGAAGTTGTCTTGCGGCCGCGTGGAGTAGTAGTGGCTGTCGACGACGGCAAGCGTGCCATTCTGGAAGATGAAGTGCGGGCCGTAGTCGCGCATCCAGATCGAGTTGTTCGGTTGGATGATGAAGACGACTTTGCTCAGGTTCGCACCCGCTGCGCTAAACGCAGAAGCCGCGGAGTTTGCCGTGGTTTGATTCGCCACGACGACGTACGCGATTTCGTCGTACTGGGCGCTTCCGGTGAGGCTCGAGACGAGCGCCGTGACGACCGAGTTCCAACTGTTGCCGTATTGGAAGAGCACGCCGCGCGTCGGGCTGTACTCCGCCGGCGATTCGATGAGCCCCGTCGAGGGGAGGTCGGCGAGACCCCCGTCCACACCACCGTCCACACCACCGTCCGCGCCACTTCCACCTCCCGCAAGTTGCACCGCATACGGCGTCAATCGCTGCTTTGGATCGAACGGCGTGCCGCCTTCGCGAACGCGCGTAAGCGTCGAGCGTTGTTCGACTTCGACAGGCTGACTTTCGGGTGGCTTCACGGCCGACGCGAGTGCTGGCGTTGCCATGGAAGCAAGTGCGATGAGGGAAGTGAGCGTGCGTGGAAAGCGAGAGGAGTTCAGCATGACGTGAGGACTCGAAGTAGTTCCGTCGGAGGGAGCCGGGTCTGAAGTTTTATCTGCGAGGTTGTATCCGCGTGAACGTCGAAAACCGAGCAGGAAGTTCATGATTCGCCTCATGCGCTCGTTCGGGTTCCGAAGACCTCCGATATTCCGCGATTGCAAACACGTCCGAAGGCTGGCGCGCTCGATGATCGACGGGCGCGAGCTTAAACCGCGATCCAAGGGACCTTTGGGGAGTTTCGAGGGGGAACACTGTCGGCGCGCGTTCCGAGAACGAAGCAGCCGACCCAAACAAGAGTCGGCTGCTTCGCAAGAAAGAGAATTCGACCGAGGCGCTCCGGGTCAACTGCAGTCGCCCCATGCGGCGAGCAGGGCCGAGAGATCGGCGGCATCGGTGCTGCCATTGCCGTCAACGTCGCCGCCGCCTGCACCACCCGATGCGAGGCCCCAGTTGGTGAGCACCACGCTGAGATCCGCTGCGTCGACGACCTGGTCGCCGTTGAGATCCGCAGGGCAGGGCACGCTGCCCGGAGGAAGTCGTCCCCACGCGACAAGGTTGGTGGGCGCTTGGATCGCGCCGGTCGCGTTGGCGACGCATCCGAACGCCACGCTTCCGCCCGCAGGAATCGCGTCGTTCCACCCGACGTTCGTGACCACGTAGTGATCGAGATCGCGCGTGTACGACGCGTTCCACAGGTTCGTAATCGACGCGACCCAATCGAACTCCGCTTTCCAACCGCGCACGGCGTATGGCGACGTATTCGTCACGGTGATTTCGGCCTGTCCGCCGCCTTGCCAGGTGTTCGTCCACGCGAAACTCGTCGCCAGCGGCACCAACGCAGGGTCGTTTCCTTCGCCTTCCTCGCCGTAATCGACGCCGCCGAAATCAACGTCGCTTGCCGAGAAAAACGCTTCGCCCGCGGGGTCGTCCCGCTGCCAAATCACGAAAAGCACGTGACGACCAACGCGCTCGGGAATCTCCAGCGTCATGACGTAGTGCATCGGTGCGCCACTCGCACCGCACTGACACTCCTTGCCTGACTTGCCGCACGAACCAGTGAGCGTGGCGGTGTCGCCTCCCGCGATCGGCTCGAGATCGCTCCACTTGAGTGGTTGACGCGGGTCGTAGCCCGGCTTCGTCATGTAGGCAAGGAAGTAGCTCGGGTCGTGCGGCGTCATCGCGCAGAAGCGGCAGACGCGCGGACCTGCGGAGATCGGCGTGGCGAACCAATCGGTGCGCGCGAGATTGAGGCCCGCGTACTTCTCGCGCCCTGCACCCGCGAGTTGGCCGTCGGGAATCTCGCCTTGGTAGTTGTGGCTCGGAATGTTGCGCGAAACTTCGTGCCAGTCGTAGAACGGCTGCGTGCCACCGACCGCGATCGCGGCCGCTGCCGCTGGATTTTGCGGTGTTTGCGGGTTCTGTTGGAAGATCTTGTAGACGCGGCTCGGCGGATCTTCCATCGACCCGTGCGCGTCTGCGGGGCGCGTGGAGAACGCCGCGAGTCCGAGCGTGACGAGCGCCAACGACGTCGTCCATGGTGTGGCATGTCGCGTAGTCGTTCTAGTGGCCGTTCTTGTGGCGTCTCGATCGGTAGGGCTTGTGTCAGAACCTCGGTTGGACTTCCAACCGAACGACCACGAGTCAATTCCAACGCGAGGTGATGGCGGCGTAGTTCGTTGAAGCGTGCATTCGCTCGACCGTACTTCGTACATGGACGCCCACTTTCTGAGCGCCCCCCAAGTTCGACTTTGGAAACGTACGGTTGATTCACCGGAAAGCGAAGGGAAACTCGCGAGATTGTGGAAACGAGGTGCGCGTTCTTCGACGCGTAGAAGCGTGGAGGCGTGGAGGCGTGGAGGCGTGGAGGCGTGGAGGCGTGGAGGCGTGGAGACGTGGAGACGTGGAGACGTGGAGACGAGGAGGCAAGCAGTCGCGCGGCGCCGCGTCGTATCCTGTGCGAGATGAACGCGACGAACGCGACAGACGCGACGAGTACTTCCGCCCGATGGAACATCGAAGCAACGTACGCATCCCTTCCGGATGCGTTGTGGGCCGCGGCGGTTCCTGCGCGCTTTCCTGAGCCAAAGCTCGTCGTTGCAAACGTGGCACTCGCGAGCGAACTCGGCACGCCTCTCGCCAATCTTTCATCCGACGACATCGCGCGCTTTGCGACTGGCGCGTGGCTCCCGCCTGGCGCGCAACCGATCGCGCAGGCCTACGCGGGGCACCAGTATGGTCACGGCACGATGCTCGGCGATGGACGTGCGATTCTCATCGGCGAGCAGCGCACGCCTGCAGGCGCGCGGATCGATTTGCATTTGAAAGGCGCAGGTCAGACGCCATTTTCGCGGCGTGGCGATGGGCGCGCCGCGCTCGGGCCGATGTTGCGTGAGTACATCGTGAGCGAGGCGATGCACGCGCTCGGCATTCCGACCACGCGCAGTCTCGCCGTCGCCACGACGGGTGAAATGATCCCACGCGACGGACTCAAGCCTGGCGCGGTGCTCGTACGAACGGCCGCGAGTCACCTGCGCGTTGGAACGTTCGAATTTGCCGCCGCACTCGGCGATTCCGCGGTACTCGCGCAACTCGCCGACTACACAATCGCGCGTCACGACATCGATCTCATCGGCGAACCTGATCGGGTGCAGCGGTTTCTTGGGCGCGTGGTTGAGCGGCAAGCGCGGCTCATCGCGCGTTGGCAAGCTGTTGGCTTTGTGCATGGCGTCATGAACACCGACAACATGACGATCTCCGGCGAAACCATCGACTATGGCCCGTGCGCGTTCATCGATGCGTACGACCCTGAGAGCGTCTTCTCGTCGATTGATCGCTTTGGCCGCTATCGATACAGCCAACAACCTGCGATCGCGCAGTGGAATCTCGCGCGGTTGGCCGAGTCTCTTCTGCCGCTTCTCATCGCGCATGAAGGTGAAGAATCGCGCGCCGTCGATCGCGCGAACGAAATGCTTGCGTTGTTTCCGACGGCGTTCGAAGAAGCCTGGCTTTCGGGCTTTCGGTCAAAGTTGGGTCTCGTTTCGAAAGAGTCGGGCGATGGCGCGCTTGCGCGTGATCTCCTCGCGTGGATGCACGCTTCGAACGCAGATTTCACCAACACGTTTGCGATGTTGGCCGGCTTGGCGCGAGGCATGAGCGATCGTTGTGACGTGTCGAAGTGCGACGCGGCCGCACAGTCGAAGTTCGTCGAGTGGCACGCGCGTTGGCGCGATCGACTTGCGCGCGACATCGATGGTGGCGAAGCTGCGCCATCTCGATTGCGCGCGGCGAATCCCGCGATCATTCCACGCAATCACCGTGTGGAAGAAGCACTCGCTGCTGCGGAAGCAGGTGATTTGGCGCCGTTTGAGTTGCTCGTCCGCGCGGTGCAACGGTCGTTTGATCCGCAACCGAGCGACGCGCGCTACCGTGAGCCTGCGCCCGCAGAGTTCGCGGGATATCGCACGTTTTGTGGTACGTGAGTGTGCGGTGCGCGTATCACATCGCGTACTTCGCAGAACTTCAGATCACGTCGCGCGTGGCGCCCAACGTGCGAGCATCGCGGCGCGATCACGCTCTGACCAGAAGTGTCGGCAGAACGCGCCATCAACCGTGGCGGCCACAGCGTCGGGACGTCGCGCAATGGCCGCGCGCGCAATCTCCGCGATGGAAGTGCTCACGTGCGGAAACGAAAGCGCGCCGTTCTTCGGTTCGACACGAATTCCAGGGCGCTTGAAGAAAACGCGGAGCGCGTCGGACTTCTGCTCGTCGGGTACGTCGGCACGCAGCAACTGCACGCGCCACGGTCCATGTTCATACGCCTGCGTTCCGCGCTCGGCATCGAAGGACTCGTTGAGCGGATTCCAACCAAGCGCAATCGCTGCGTCTTCGCGCATCCAACGAATCATGAGATCGGTGGGAAATTCGCCGAACAAGATCGACTCCGCGCGATCGACGAGTTTTTCACGCGTCGTTGCGTCGGTGGGGGGCGTTGCGAACTCGGGATATACGCTCGCCGCGCTCAACACGAAGAGACTATGCGCAACAGCCCATGGATCACGAAGCATGATGACGATGTCCGCTTCACGTTGTGGCGCGATGATGCCAAGCCGCACGGCCCAATCACCGACGTGACACGACTTCGGGAGCTCCGAACTCTGATGTGCGAAACGCTCGCGTTGCGAGACGCGCTCGACGAGATTACCCGCCGCGAGCATGTGCGCTTTCGTCGAAACACCGAGGCCTGCGCTGCGAATCGCGTGATGCACCGCGGTGCTCGCCGTGCGGTACGCGGCGTACGTCACGGCAGGACGGCCGCCAAGGCTTGTCATCGAAAAGCGCAGGCGTTTGACTGCGTATCGAAGCAAGAAACTGGGTTTGTTTCGGACGAGCGATGGGCGCGATGCGACCACTGCACACAGCGTAACTCGCGACCT
Organism: Planctomycetaceae bacterium; assembly: GCA_027483065.1. GTDB lineage: Bacteria > Planctomycetota > Phycisphaerae > Phycisphaerales > SM1A02 > QWPT01. Next base: position 10,604 of record JAIXVI010000122.1, on the reverse strand, counting down.
CGTTGTTTGGAGCGGCGTACGCGAGTTTGTTGGGATTCTCTCTCGGTCGATGTGTGGGAAATGTCCCGTCAGAATCGCCAAACGACGCGAAGAGATCCGATGACGGTTGGGTTTTCGACGCCGTCATTCGCCGAAGGCATCAAGATCTGCGTATCGAGCGAAACTTGGACGCTGCCCGTGACTTGCATGCGGTAGTAACTCTCGAAGAGAACTTGGTCTTCGAGCGTGGAATCGGTCGGTTTGCTCCACGCGATGGCGGTACCAAAACCGTCGCCCTGGCGGCCAAAACAATCATCGATCGTCACTCCGAGCGCGACTTCATTCTGAGCGCTCGACGCGACATCTTCATCAGCCCATGTCCACTGCGACCAGACGCCGAGACCACTTTGAATGAGCGACTGCGCGGTGAGCCCGTAGGCGTTGCCCCAAAGTCCGGGTGTCGCGATCCCCTGTGCGGTGTCTTCGTTTGCGTCGGTGCCGCACCAGGCGAAACTCATTCTTGTTGGCAGTCCCGAGAGTTCAGCGAGCAGCCCGACTTCAGATGCGAGCGCGTAGCCGTTGCCGAAATTCGCATCGATCCATGGGTCTTGCGTTCCGCCCGCGTCGATGACGCTTCCATTCACAAAGAGCCACGATGTCGGCAGCGACGTGAACGAAAGGCCGAGCGAGTGATCTTGAAACGAGACGGGCCACACGTCGTTTCCGGTGAACGGCTGTGAGAGAAACTGTCGCGTCTCATCGTTGGCGAAGATGTTGTTCATGATCACGTCGTTCATGCTGACTTTGCCAGCAATCACGAGGAAGCGATCGTTGGCGAAACTCTGCGCGTAGTAGAGCCGTGGTAGCGAGGTCGGGTGCCCGCTTGCGAGTTCATCGAGGTTGGAAATCGAGCCGACGTCGCGTGCCATCGTTTGCGTGGCATTCGGCCAGATTTCGTTGTCGCGAAACTGCATCGTGACGCGGCCCATACCTTCGCCTTCGACTCGAAAGAGGAGCGCATCGACGCGTGCGTTGAAGCGCGCCGCGCCCGCCGTCGAACGCTGGTCGGGCAGCGAATCGGTTGCCGCTTGCCACAACAAGGCTTCGTAGAGATCGGTGCGAATGCCCGCGTCACTGCGCCCAGCCTGAAGAACGTTGCGGACTGGATTGACGACGAAAAAGAGCGGATCGGGGAACGCGCCTTTCGCGAGCGGGGTTTCAATCGCCGCTGGACGATCGCGCCAAAGCGAGAACGGTTCCGAGGCCGCGGCTGAAGCCCGCGCACCGAACATGCCTTGCATACCCGGCATGACGTCCATGCCGATGTAAGGCCGCGCGAGCGCGAACCAACGCGCCCCAGTGCCATCTGCGGGCTGTGTTCGAATGATCTCATGCACCTGCTGCAGCAGGAACGGGTTGCCGCCTTCGGCGTAGACGGAGGTAGTCGTCGCAACGACCGCGCTACCTGCGCCAATCCATCGCAACGCAAGTCTCGAAGCAGAAGGCTTTCGATGACCGAAGCGGCGCTGGGGAGATGGACATCGAACGGTCAAGGCCTTCAATGTACAAGCCGAGTTGGTCGGGCGAGGGTGCCGTTTCTGGGGCGAACTTGCCAGGAAATCGCTCACGGAGCCTTGCGAACTGCGTTGATACTCACGCTTCGCCCGCATGCAAGGCGGCCGTGGGCGGAGGCGGGCTTGGCAGGAACTCGAGAACGTTTGACAACACGGCACGGGCCGGCGTGCAGACATGAACCGCAATGCAACAATCTCACGATTCAGTTTCCGATTTGACGTCACGGACTAGAAACGTTGCTGCGATCAGCACAGCGACCATGAAGCGCGACTCTGCAGAATTGGCCTCAAGCTCGTCAGAAAGCCACAATGTGGTCTGCTCGTACTGCGGCGCGTCTCGTCCGTTTGGAACCGACATCTGAGCCATGCGCGGTGCGAGTGAGATCGAGTGCCGTCGTTGGCGGCGTCGCAATGATCCACACGAAAGCGCGCTTCTTCGAATACGCGGCGCACGTTGGAGCGATATCGTGCGCATGCTTGGCCTCAGCGAAGAAGCAGCCCGACAACGTTGGACCGCGCTTCGACGGAGAGTTCAGCAAGAACTCCGAGACGTAGCGTCGGGCCAGCAAACGACTCGAGAAGTCAAACGAACATGAACCGACCAATGATGTCCGTGCGTGGCCGAATCTTCCGAACTGCATCGCCGATGACGCGGTTGATTGTTGTTGTCGTGGGCGTGCTTTCAATGCATGCATCGTTGGGAATCGCGCACGCGGACGACCTCGTCGCGCCGCCGCTCTCACTCGCGCGCTTACGCTTTCTCCTCGAAGAATGCGTGTCGCCGCCGCCAACGGCGGAGGAATACACGATTGTCGTCGCACTCCATCGTGACATGGTGGCGGCGTATGGAGGTTCCGCAGAAGGCGAAGGGGAAGCGAACTCGGCGAGTCTTTGGCGTCGCGGAAACACGCTGTACGACGGGCTTCGTTTGATGAAGGATGATCCGACGAAGAAGAGTGTCAAGGAGCTTGTTCGCGTCCAGAATGCGATGCTTCTTGAGGCGGACCGCGCTGAGCGCGCTTTGTTCGAGGCGTTGGCCGCGATTCTTGTTGCTGATGAAAGAGATGCGCAGGTGGCTGCCGCAGTGCGCGCCGCCGTTGAGCGCGCACGGGCCATCCGCGAGGCCGATCGCCTCCTTTCCTCCATTCCACTCGACGAGCCGTCGGGCGCGCGCCCTGGATTGCGGGAGTCGGTCGGACGGTTGCGCGTCTCTCGAGAGACGCGTGCGCAGATTGACGTGGTGCTCGCGGATCGCGACGTGCATCTTGCACCGATGTTGCGACGAGTTCTCCGTGCGTATCAAGATTTTGCGGTGACAGCCGCCGACGCATTTGATGACGTTTTCGGCGGCGTTCTTCCACCTCTCGGCGCAGTCTTCAGCGAAGCGGAGGCAACCCGGCTCCGCGAACGTATGCGCGTTCGTTGTGCGCGCGAGGGCGAGGAGTTTCTCGCAGTCCGTCGCGCACTTCGCGAACAAGAAGACGCCACAGTCGCGCGGATCAACGTGCTACTTCCCGAAGAAGAACGCATTGAACTCGCGCTCAGACTTTCGCCCTCTGTCCGTGAAGGTGCGACGTCGTTCTTGCTTGCAACGGAAGGGCACGTACGCGATGCGTTGCGAGAGATGCCAGAGACTGATCCCGCGTACGCCACACTGCGAGAGTTCGTTCCGCGGTGGCGCGCTTCTTTGCAACGCAAAATCGCCGATGAATTGGAAGCATCGCGTTCTCGCGAAGACACGACATTCTGGGATCCGTCGCCGTGGCGCGGTTCGATGCTGTCGCTGGAAGCTGCAATCGGCGGCTTAGATCATGGGCATGCGCTGACGATGGAAGTAGATCGCATCGTGGCACCGAGTGTGATTCGTGCTGGTGGAAAGCTCGGGAACCTTCAAGCTGAGGCAGGCGCGAACGGCTCGGCGCGGCTTCTTGAGCGTCGCACCATGAGCGAATGGCGCAGCGAAATCAACGCGATTTCGGCGACGAGTGGCGGCGGAAGGTCTGTGCAGTCGTGTGGTCCACTTGAACTTTGTGAGCGCATTGTGTCTCGTCGCAGCAATGAACGACCCGAGGACTGGATGACGAGAGGCGAGTTTCGTCGTGGAATTCCGAGACGGCTCGAGGCTGCGGAACTTGATCCCTCCATTCGTGCGCTTGAGTGTTTCGAATCGACGTGGAGCGCGTACGTGGAGCGCTGGCTGCGCGAAGTTGAGTCCTTACTGGAGCCGCTCAGTCGCGCGCGTCAGGAACTCGCTGAGGTTGTTGAGGACTTTTCTGCGGCGAATCTCCTCAACGAATCAGTTCCCGCCGACGCGGCTGAGCGGCTTCGAACACTCCATCACGCGCTCACTTTGCGCGATACGGCGTGGCGAGCCGCGGAGTCGGCGGACGAGACGTTCTTTCAATCGCTCCTCGCTTGTGCGCCGCAGCATTCGGGTTCCCATGCGAATGAATCTGATCGTCGTGCGGTCGAACTCACGCGTTTCTCGCGTTTTCTTCTCCGTGAGCGTGCGGGTACGGCGCGATCCGTATCACTCGCGTGGATGTCGGGCGCATCTGATTCACTCGAGTTTCAGCCTGACTTCGTTCGGGTGATTCGTGAGGCTGGGCTTGATCCGCGAACACGCGCGCGCGTGGAAGAGGCGCTTGTGCAGGCCGCGCCGAAGTTTGCGGCGGAAACCATCGCTCGCCGTGTTGTTGCGTTTGAACTGGCCGCGCTCACCGATGCAACCGTCCTTGGGTTGCGCAAATCGGCGTATTCCGATCAAAAGCGTGCGAACACGAAGTCGCAAAAGTGGACATTTGATCACGCTGCACGCGCGACGGCAGATCTTGTCGCGTCGCTCCTCGATGCGGCGGGCGATGAAACGGAATTCCAAGCGGAACGAGCACGACTCGAGAGGGCTGTTGTGACTGCGTTGTACCGAAACTGGGCGGTCGATCCAATCGCCGTGCGCACGATGCAACTCGCGAAGACCGCCGCAAAGTCGGACGATGAGCGCGCAGAGATCGACCAAGCGATTGCAGTGTTTCAGCAGGCCTTTCGTGCGTCACACGAACGCCAGGCGCGTGCTGAACTCGCGAAATCTGCGCTCGCTCGAACGACCGACGGCCGCACGCTCTATTCGCACCCCGCAGGAGTCGAGTCTTCGGCCGACGCTGATCGCGTAAAGGCGGCGCAGTTGCGTGAGCGCGCGGATCTTGTCGAGGCACTTGACCTTGAGTTCTTGAGAATCCTTGGCCGCGAACGCTGGGCGCGCATCGCGCCGCCCGACGTGTTTGAATTACACGGTGTTGGCGGACGATGAGTTTCGACGACGGAAACGTCGAAACTACGATGTCACGTAGCCGCAACTCTACGCGTGAGCGGCTTTGTGTATCAGCGCTGTCGTCGTCGCGGGAAAATCACGCCAGCCGCAGCAAGAAGCGCAAACGCACCCGGCGCTGGAATCTCGATGACTCCGAGCGAGAACGAGTACGAGTATGCGCTGCTTGCGTCGAGTTCCATGATCCACAGCGCGTACGTGCCCGCGGGGAGCGGCCCTGAGAATCCGGTTGCGCCGGGCGCGTTCCCGAGTTCTTCATAGATGTCGAGCCCGATCGACGCGGTACCGAAGTGCGCCCAGCCGAGGAGCGGCGAATTGACCGAAGTCCAATCGGCAGGAATTGTGATGATCGGGCCTGCCTCGATAGCCACGAAACTGAACGCTCCACCAACGTTCGCATCGGCGACGACGAACGAAGTCAGTTGATGTCCGACCGGCACCGTGAAGGTGATGTAGTCGAGGTCGTGGACATCGGGCGTCGGGCTCACGCCGAAGGACCCGCGCAGCAGATTGTTGCCTGCGACGAGGGTGGTTTGCGATGGCGCGAAACGGTCGTCCGAAGCGTCGCCCGAGACCGCTTCGTCAAAGGCGACGACGTCCGCGGCCGCGGGAAGCTGGATGGCTGAGAACACTCCGACGACTGCGATGAGAGCGGTAGACGCGTTCATGTTTGCACGAGCTTTCCAAGAGGGCTTTCCACGGGGCTTTCCACGGGGCTTTCCACGGGGCTTTCCACGAGGACTTTCGAAGGAGCGATCGAACGATCGCTGGAGTGGCGTCAACGTTCGAGGGGGAATGAAACCGCACAGATGTTCGTTCTTGGTTTGGCCCTTCGTTTTGTTTGGCGAATCTCAGAATCGATGCGGTGGAGATAACCTTGCGCTCGCGGAAGCGCCGACCCTTCCACCACGGCTCGCGAGACTCGGTGCGGCGCATACATCGCGCAGACAATCGCCTCGACGTGCTGAAGCTCGCGGGTCGATCCCGGCCTCAAGTCGATACCGGCCTCAAGTCGATCCCGGCCTCGAGTCGCTGAAGGCATCAACTCGCCGACGGCAGAATTCGCCTGAGCGCCCGACACGTGCGCGATTCCGCGGCATACTCCGAGGATGAAGTTCGAGGCTTTGAACGTATTCGTTTTGTCAACTTCGCGTGTTGGACTTTGGCGAGCACCGCTTGTCCGAACCGCATTTGCGGCGTCGATCGTCACCGCCCTTGTCGCGACAAACACAACCTTCGGGCAATCGAAGACGTCCGACGTCAAGGGACGTGTGACGGGACGTGTGACGGGACGCGTGACGGAAGCTCGCACGATCGAGCGCGCGACCTCGGCTGCTCGCGTGCCCGCACAACCTGCGTCGCCTGCATCGGCGCGAACGGAATTCCTCCCGCCGACTTCGCGCGCCGCAGCAACGACGCCCCACAACATCCTCTTCGTCATTCTCGATGACGTCGGTAGTGATCAACTTTCGCTGACGAATCCCTCGGGCGTTGGGCTCCCGAACACTCCAACGATCGACGCGATCGCGGCGCAAGGCGTGAACTTCACCGACTGTTGGTCGATGCCTGAATGTTCGCCAAGCCGCGTGTCCTTCTTCACGGGGCGATTTCCTGGGCGCACGGGCGTTGGCTCGCCGCTGACACAAGAAACGCTCGCGCAGTCGCAATGTTCGCCGTACGAGATGACGACCCCGCGTGTCCTCGACACGGCTGGCTATCGCTCAGCGTTGTTCGGCAAATTCCATCTCGCGCAGAATGAGTTCAACCCGTATGGCATCGGCGCTCCTGCGTCGGTTGGTTTCACGCGATTTAATGGCACGCTTCTTGGCGCTCCGCCGTACATCGACCCGACGATTGCAGGGCAGGTGACCGCTGAAGCCAACGGCCTATCCTGCGGCTTTCCTGTCAGCGGCAATGAACCCGCAATCTGTGCGTGCGCGTTTCCTGACGGCACGTGTGAGTCGGGCGTCGACGCGCTCGATTGCCTTGTGCACGGTGGTGTGCCGCTCGTCGCAAGTGACGGAACGCCCATCGAAGAGTGTGATCCGGCGGCGGTGGCGCGCATTGATTGGGGAGCGACGAACGCCAACTATGCGTGGCCCCGCACGATCAACTGGAACGGCGAGATTTCGCAGACGATTCCTGCACGCGTTCATGCAGACACCGATCAAGCCGAACTTGCTGCGGAGTTCATTCTCGCGCAAAAGGCAGAGGGAAACCGGTGGATGTGCTCGCTCTCCTTTACGGGTGACCATGATCCGTGGCAGCCGCTTCCGCCTGACACCTTGCCGCCCGGCGCGACGTGGCCTGCGGAGTTGCCGCTGGTTTGTGAGGCGGAACCTGACGTCGCAAACCCAACGCTTTCGCAGCGTCGTCTTTCCAATCAAACCATCGAGTCGATGGATACGCAGATTCGTCGAGTGCTCGTGGGCACTGGTCTCGCGACCTTCAAGCGTGGCAAGTTGGAACTCGCGTCGAGCGATACGTTGATCGTGATCGTCGGCGACAACGGTTCCTTCTTGACCACTGTTCAAGCGCCGTTCAACCCAACGCGTGCGAAGGCCACGGCGTATCAGACGGGTGTCAGTGTGCCGCTCGTTGTTGCTGGAGGTCCTGTGGTGGCGCCAGGTCGCAGCGTTCACTCGATGGTCAATGTGGTCGATCTCTTCCAGTTGTTCGGCGAAGCCGCTGGCATCGATGTGCGCGACGTGGTTCCTGAAGGCCGCAAGCTCGATTGCCGGCCGATGATGCCGTACCTCATCAATCCGCTTGCCGAGTCGCAGCGCAACTTCAACTTCACGCAGTACACGGAGCCGATTCTTGCGGTTCCCTGTTACCCGTGTCTGATTGCAGCAGGCGGCGAAACGCTTTGCTCGGACACATTCCTCTCGACGCAACAACTCTGCGAAGCACAGGGTGGCGTGTGGTATGGCCCCACCGACGACGGCCAACCTGCATTTGCCACAGACTGTTGCGAGTTGTGGGAGAAGTTGAACGAGCCGTCTGGATACGGCTTTGTGTATCCGAGCCAGTGGGCGATGACCGACGGTCGGTACAAACTCATTGGCAACGAACTCGAATCGTGCGGTGAAGCGGCAGGCGCAAACGCGCTTGAGTTCTACGACCTCTCCGAGTGCTTTGCCGCAGACCAACTCTTCGGTCACGGCATCGACAACCCAGCGTTCGATCTGCTCGCGTCGGGCAAGCCGCTCGCGCCTGAAGCGCAACTCGCCTACCAGCGCTTGCTCGAAGCGTCGAATGCGTTGTTCGCATCGATGGCGCAGTGCATTGGCGACATCAATATGAACGGATTTGTCGGTGCGGGCGACCTGGCGATCTTGCTCAACTCGTGGGGTGAACCAAGCGTCGCCGACCTCAACAACGACGGCATCACCAACGGGCCCGACCTCACGATTCTGCTCGACAACTTTGGCTCGTGTTCGAGTCAGTGATCGACGCACGTGTGTTGCACGTGTGTTGCACGTGTGTTGCACGCGTATTGCGCGTGCATTGTTCGTGCGCCAAGGCCGAGGGCAGAGTTACGCACGGCGTTCGAACAGGCAGCCGCTCAACGTGCATGCGCGCGACCGTCGCGCAGTTTCCCGATGCGGAGCGCAAATGCTGGCGCCCGCATCCGGTGTGGTTCTTCGATGGCAACCCTGTGCTCGTGTTATCACGCTCGGTCGAACGCCGCGGCAGTGACAGAGACCGTCGCGCCAAGGGTTCTCGTCGCACGAGAGTGCTACACAGCGAAAAAATCGCTCGCGAAACGCGTCCATGGTGACACGTTGGCGGTTCAGATTTCGTGATTGTCGATGAAGCCTCGATCGAACGATGCACTGCGAGTGCATGCGCGATCAGGGCTCGTCCGCCGACTTCGTTCGTTCTCACAGTTCGCTCTCAATATCCGATCCACGCGCAAACCGCGCCGGAACGGGAAAGTCTTTCACACGCAACTAAGGAGTATCAGATGCGTCTCAACCTTTCGACCGTTCTCTCTGTCAGCACCGTTGTCGCCGTTGCCGCCCCAGCATCGGCCGCGCTCACCCTCACCAACTTCGAGATCACCACGTCGCGGATCTCGTTCAACCTCTCGGGCACCATCACTGCGCAGCAGGCGGGCAATAACGAGATCCGCATCGTCGACAACGCCGACGATTTCGGGACTCTCCGAGGCCTCACGCCGTGGACTGCGGTCGACCGTTTCCTCGATTCGTACAGCGGCCCATCGCTCTCGATCGGTTCGTCGTCGCTTTATCGCGTCGACACCCGTCGCTTTGGCTCGGGCAGCATGATCGTGATGTTCTTCAATCAGTCCTTCGTCCAAGGCGCTTCGGTGAGCGGCACATTCTCGTTTGATGCGCCAGCGGCCGGTGGCATCTTGAGCAGCCCCGCGCAGCAGTTCATCAACTTCGAGAACCGCGCATTCAAGGCTGGCATCGGCAACGTTGCGTTCGCGACTGACCTGGGCAATTCGGTTCCAGCTCCGGGAGCGATCGCGCTGCTCGGCCTCGCGGGTCTCGCGGGTCGTCGTCGCCGCTAAGCCTGTCGCACCGCGAAGCAGACTCGACATCAACGAGTCGACATCAAGGAATCTACAAGGGTTGGTCCAACAGGATCAGCCCTTGTTTCTTTTGCTTCGAACCGTTCTCCTTTGACTCGTTCAGGCTCTCGGCGTCGTCGTCGTGAGCTCACTTTGCTTCGCGCTTGTAGGTCAGCACGCGCGGCGTTCCGCCCTTCATGGAGCCAACCGTTGTGCTGAGGACGCCGTCCGCGGAGAGTTCGTACACGATGCGCTTCGGATAGTCGTGTCGCGGGTTGTCGAAGACCGCACGCGTGGCGGACAGCTCGGAAAGCACAAACTCAGTCGGTGTACGCCCCGCGGGCTGTGCGACATACACGAGCCCACCATCGCGTTCGACGATGCGCAGGTATTCGAAGCCGACCATCTTGCCGCTTGTGTTGACCGTGCGCGTAACGGCCAGCATCGCGCCGCCAAGCGGGGGGCTCCAACGCTCTTCCATCGAGGAGCCTGAACTCCGCGTGCCAACCCAGTTGCCGGCGAGCCAGCCGAGATCGCCGATGACCGCTTTCGCGGGCGTCGGCATCGGAATGTCTTCGGCATGGCGGTAAAGCCCGATCGAAAGCGAACCATCCGGCGGATTCACGGCAACAGTCACGAGGAGCCCATCCGGCGTCGGTCGAAAGGAACGACGAATGAGTTGAATGCCCGAGCCGACGTCACCCTCGGGTCGCTCGAACGCGACCTCATACTCGAACGCTCCGTCTTTCCAGCCGCCGCGATAGCGTGCGATTTTGTTGCCGTCGGGTCGCTCGGTGACCGAACCATCGAGCGCGACGCGTACATCTTTGTGTCCCGAGCCGTGACCGTTGAGAATGACCGCGTCGCTTTCAACCTTCATCGAAAACGACGACGACATTGGCGCAGTCAGTTGTTCGAGCGTGCGGCCCTCGGTGCGATCTTCCATGAAGATCCAATCGCCATCGACGGCGCGCAGCGCTTCTGGCGGCGCGGCCACCGTCTGCGCGTGTGACTCATCCTGTAACTTCTGCTCCGCGAAGACTCGTTGCGCGCCGATGGCCATCGCGACGAACGCGACGGCTGTTCCGAACCAATTCTTGGACCACATGCGGAGATTCCCGTCTTTCGTCACTCTCTTCGCGGCAGGCTTGACTCTTCCGATTCGCCGCGAGTGTAACGGGCC
>JAIXVI010000213.1 GCA_027483065.1 Planctomycetaceae bacterium | reverse complement strand
GGTGTGCTCGTGCAGGATCACTCGGAGATTTGGGGCGCGACCGCGCACGCCGCGAAGGCGAAGTACTCCGCGCACGAGCCGAAGCTCCCGATTGGCTTGCAAGATCACGGCGACGCGCTTTGCTTCCGCAACGTGTGGATCCGTCCACTCGCGCACTGAGTGCCTTGGCGCTGGGCGCGGATTCTCTCCGAGCAGACTTCACTGGGCGGCCTTCACTGGGCGGCCTTCACTGGGCGGCCTTCGGCGGGCGGTGGTCTGTCCCATTCGCAGGGACGGCCGCGCCGCACGCCGCTCTGAACCCGCTCGTTTGAGTCTGCGTCGCGCTCGTGACCACACGCCGCGAGCCTGAACACCCACCTCATGTGGCGGTTTCGGGCACGGCGGCTCAGGATGGGGCGCCACCCAAAACGGCGTCGATGCCCTCGCACAAGTATTTGCGGACGCAGTACTTGATGGATCTCAGGAAGTTGTCAACTTCGCGGTTGGCGCACAAGAGATCGAGGGTTATTCTCGGATCCCACGTCCGAATTTGTGTTTGCTTCAGGTCAAACCGGGCGCTCATCGTTGCGGCGTTGAACTGAGATTCTCCGAGGGATCTCTTCGGCGATGCGTTGAGCATGCGTCGAGGCTTTGGTGCCACCGAAGCTCATGATGTCGGTCACGCGGTGAGTCATTGTTTGAAGTCCTTGCAGTCGAACAAGTCGAAGTAGTCAAAGTAGTCAAGCACGAAAGCCAAAGTAAGAACGCCATGACGATTCACGCTGCCCTTCGCTCCGTGTCTGTCGCCTCGCTGCTGTTTGCTGGGCTTACGACTTCGTTGTTCCCATCGACCGACGTCTTCGCGCAGTCCGCGCGACCAGGCATTGGCGCGAACCCATACTTTGGTACGCCCGCCGGAACGACGTTTCGCGTTTGGGCGCCGAATGCAACCGCGGTCCGCGTCGCGGGCACCTTCAACAACTGGAACTCCACGAGCCATCCGCTCGTGAGTGAAGGCAACGGCTACTGGTCGGCCGACGTCAACTTCTGCTACGCGGGTGCGCAGTACAAGTACGTCATCACGGGGGCTTCGGGCACCGTGTGGCGCACCGACGCGCGTTCGGCAGATGTCACGAGTTCTGTCGGAAACTCAGTGGTTGTGAACCACGCGGCCTACCAGTGGCAGGTGAACAACTTTCAGATCCCGAGTTGGAACGAACTCGTCATCTACGAAATGCACCTTGGGACCTTCGGCACCGCCGGCGACGGCAGCCTTCCCGCCAACTTCGACGAGGCGCGTGCGAAACTCGATCACCTCGACGATCTCGGTATCAACGCCATCCAGCTGATGCCGGTTGCCGAGTTCGCAGGCGGCATCTCATGGGGCTACAACCCATCGTTCCCTTACGCGATTGAGAGTGACTACGGCACGCCGGTGGACTTCAAGGAGTTTGTCGACGCGGCGCACGCACGCGGAATCGCCGTCTTCTGCGACCTCGTCTTCAACCATTTCGGCCCAAGCGACCTCGATCTCTGGCAGTACGACGGCTGGTCGGTCAACAACGCCGGTGGCATCTATTTCTATCAAGACTTCCGCGCGAACACGCCTTGGGGAAACACTCGGCCCGACTTCGGCCGCGGCGAGGTGCGGACGTGGATCCGCGACAACGTGCTCTATTGGATGCGCGAATACCGCACCGACGGGCACCGCATGGACGGCACGAAGTACATCCGCAAAGTCGACCTTGCCGGGCCGGAAATCCCCGAGGGTTGGTCGCTCCTTCAGTGGATCAATGACTCGGTGAATGCCGAGTTCCCCGGCAAGATTTCGATCTGCGAAGACCTCGACAACAACGCGTGGCTCACCAAGACAACGGGTGCTGGCGGTGCGGGCTTCGACAGCCAGTGGGATGCGCAGTTCTACTGGCCAGTGCGCGGCAACTTGATTACGCAAAACGATGCTGATCGCGACATGTGGGCGATTCGCAACGCGATCGTGGCGGGTTACAACGGCGATGCATTCCAGCGTGTGATCTACACCGAAAGCCACGACGAAGTCGCGAACGGTCAATCGCGTATGCCCGAGGCGATTTGGCCGGGAAATGCCGGCAGTTGGTACTCGAAGAAGCGTTCGACCCTCGGCGGCGCGGTCGTGATGACGGCGCCCGGCATCCCGCTCATGTTCCAAGGTCAGGAGTTCCTCGAGGACGGTTGGTTCCAAGACACCGATCCGCTGGATTGGGCGAAGAACAAGACCTTCGCGGGCATCAAATCGCTCTACAAGGATCTCATCAAGCTGCGGAAGAACGAGGCGGGGCTGACGCGCGGCCTGACGGGCCAGAACACCAACGTGCACCACGTCAACAACTCGTGGAAGGTGCTTGGCTTCCATCGCTGGATGAACGGCGGCGAGAAGGACGACGTCATCGTTGTGATGAATTTCTCGGCGACGCCACGTACTGGCTACCGCGTTGGATTCCCGCGCGACGGCCGTTGGAAGGTGCGCTTCAACAGCGACTGGAACGGCTACAGCTCAGACTTCGCGAACATGGGAACGTACGACCTCGACGCGTCGTATTCGACGCCGTGGGACGGGCTTCCCGCGAGCGGCATCTTTGATATCGGCGCGTACTCGTGCGTGATCTTCTCGCAGGGTGATCCGCCGCCAGCGACGAACCCGGCGGACGTCAACGGCGACGGACGCGTGGACGCTGCCGACCTCGCGGCGTTGTTGAGTGCGTGGGGGACCGCCAACGACGCGGCCGATCTCAACAACAACGGCACGGTGGAAGCGGCGGACCTCGCGGTGCTTCTTGCACAGTGGGGATGGCAAGCTTGATCGAACCGCCGTGGTGTTGCGGCGTAGGACCTGTAACAGCGATCCAATCGCGACAATCCTTAGAGTTTGACCTTTTCCCTCTCATTTT
>JAIXVI010000198.1 GCA_027483065.1 Planctomycetaceae bacterium | reverse complement strand
GTTCTCTTGCCCCGATCACCCACAATGCTCGCTCGAAGAACTTGAGCCGCGCCTTTTCAGCTTCAATTCGCCGCAAGGCGCGTGCTCTTCCTGCGCAGGTCTCGGAACGGTGAACGAGTTCGATGAAGAACTCTGCGTCCCAGACATGTCAAAATCACTGCGCGAAGCGATTCTTCCGTGGAGGAAGAACGGTCGGCGCATGAACATCTACTACGCGCGTGCGCTGCGAAGTTTCGGGGTCCACGCGAAGATCGACATCGACACGCCGTACGAAAAGTTGCCCGCGAAGATTCGCCAAGCGCTGATGTGGGGAAGCGACGCGCCGGGTGTGTCGCTCGACTTCGAATGGGAAGGCGTTTTGCCGCATTTGAAGCGTCGCTCGACGGATACCGAGAGCGAATCCGTGCGCGAACGGTTGATGGCGTTCATGAGCCAGAAGCCCTGCCCAACCTGCATGGGGCGACGACTGCGGACCGAAGCGCTCGCAGTCAAAGTGAAGAGCGGCACCATGTCGCTGTCGATTGCAGATCTCGCTGCGATGACGGTTTCGCGCGCGCTCGCGGCCGCGCAGTCGCTTCAACTCTCGAAAGAAGAGCGACAGATCGCAGCACCGATTTTGAAAGAGATCGAAGCGCGACTTGGGTTCCTCGCGTCGGTCGGACTTGAGTACCTCTCGCTCGACCGTACGAGTTCCACACTCTCGGGCGGCGAAGCGCAGCGCATTCGATTGGCAACGCAAGTGGGCTCGGGGCTTGTCGGCGTTTGCTACGTGCTCGATGAGCCCACCATCGGACTTCACCAGCGCGACAACGATCGACTCATCGCAACGCTTCGCCGACTCTCGGATATCGGGAACACCGTGATCGTCGTCGAGCACGACGAAGACATGATGCGCGCGGCGGATTGGATCGTCGACATCGGACCGGGCCCCGGTCGACACGGCGGAACGCTGGTCGCAGAAGGCGATCTCGCTGGCATCGCCGCGCATCCAACGAGCTTGACCGGCGAGTACTTGTCCGGCCGCAAGAAAATCGAAACGCCGAAGAAACGTCGCAAACTCTCGGAAGATCGTGCGATCGTGGTCAAGGGCGCGAAGGAGAACAATCTTCAAGCCATTGATGTTGCGTTCCCGCTCGGCGGCCTCGTCTGCGTGACGGGCGTTTCCGGCTCCGGCAAGTCCACGCTCGTCAACGACATCTTGCTGCAAGCGGCGAAGAAACACGTCCTCGGCGAAAAGACGGCGCCCGGTGCACACGGACGCGTGACCGGTCTTGGCGATATCGCTCGCGTCATTGAAGTGGATCAATCGCCGATCGGCCGCACGCCACGATCGAATCCCGCGACCTACACCGGAATCTTCGACGAGATTCGCAAGATTTGGTCGCTTGTTCCTGAGTCGAAAATCCGCGGCTACGAGCCAGGACGCTTCTCGTTCAACGTGAAAGGCGGAAGATGCGAAGTCTGCCAAGGCCAAGGTGTGAAGCGCATCGAAATGCACTTTCTCCCCGACGTTTTCGTCGCCTGCGAAGCTTGCAAAGGCAAGCGCTACGCACGCGAAACGCTCGATATTCGCTACCGCGGTCGAACGATCGCCGATGTCCTCGACGCAACGATCGAAGATGCGCTGACGTTCTTTGACGCGCATCCCAAGATCCATCGCATGCTCGAGTGCTTGCGTGATGTCGGACTCGGCTACATCCAACTCGGTCAAGCATCGACCACGCTTTCGGGCGGTGAAGCGCAACGCGTGAAACTCGCCACGGAACTCGGAAACGCCACCGACGCGCAAACGCTGTACGTGCTCGACGAACCGACGACAGGCCTTCACTTCGCCGACGTTGCGCGCCTGCTGTCGGTCCTCGAACGCCTCGCAGACAAAGGCCACACACTCGTTGTGATCGAACACAACCTCGACGTCGTGAAGTGCGCCGACTGGATCATCGACCTAGGACCAGAAGGCGGCGATCGCGGCGGCACCATCGTCGCCACGGGGACGCCGGAACAAGTCGCGCGCGCGAAAGGCAGTTGGACGGGCAAGTGGCTCAAGCCACTTCTTGCGGCCCGCTGAGTGCGCATGCACGGAAAACCAAAGAAACGACGCCCGGAGATCCGGGCGTCGTTGTCGTTGGTTGTGATGGTTCGCGAACCGTGTGAGACCTCGCCATCGCGAGAGTCATTCAAGGTTTAAGTCGTCTTGGGTCACTTCACCTTGAACTTGATGTCCGGACCAGGCATCACATGGCCTTCCACAGCCGAGAAGACCATCGCGAGATGGTGCGAGGCTGTGGGTGCCTTGCGCGTGCTGTTCGCGCGATTGCGCGCGCGACGGAAGATGTCCTCCACCTCGCCGCAGATACTCTTGATGCGCGCGACTTCATCTTCGGTGAGATTTTCCCACTGAAGAAGGATGCGCTTCGCAGAAAGACCACCAGCGGTCTTCATGTCGGTCGCCACGCCACGGCTCTCATTGAGCCATGGGCGCAGGAAATCCGACGCGCGCTGGAGATCTCGCTTCGCGTCACCATCGAGCGGGAACGTGATGTCGGCAGCGGTCGCGCGGTAGTAGCGAGGTCGCTTGCCACGGCGACCAGGCGTCGCCTCTCCCGCGCGGGAGACGAGAAGTCCGGCGCGCTCGAGGTGGCGCAGGTGGAAGTACAGCGCCGTTCGGTTGAGGCCGACGGCGTGCGCGAGTTCGGTGACAGATGCTTCGCCAAGACGACGCGCTGTTTCGAAAATGCGCAGGCGCAAAGGCAAGCGAACAGCCTGCCAATGCTGGGCTTTGGAGAGTTGCAAGATCGGTGCTTCGGATGTGCTATCAGGCATTTGTCTAGGACTCGACTGCGGCGCAATGCGATCAACTCGCGCCAAAGTGCACAGCATGTGCCGCCGAACCTGTCCGACGTGCGAGCAAAGTCCAGCGTCCCATGCCGTCGGACGCTGGCGCTGCGAGTGGCGAGAAGCCACCTGCATGCCGCACAAGTTGGAGTAGTTCGTGCGCTGCAAATGGATGCAGCGCTTCCCCGCGGTCCTCAAGCGTCACTGCACGAGCACGGGTTCTCACAATGAGAAGCCCACCTGTTCGAAGCAGACGCCTCGTTTCCCCTAAGAGCCCTACAGGATTCCAACATCGCTCGATGCTGTCAAGCAGGCCTACGACATCAAACGCTCCATCGACCTCGCCCGTTGCGGGTAAATGTTCGACTTTCTTGAGATCGATCGAACCATTTGTGACGGATGCGCGCGCGAGAAAGCCCTGACCAGCATCGATCGACGTGGAATTCTCCTCAATTCCCACGACTTCAACGCCCTCACGTGCGCGCAGGAGCGCCGTCAATCCGCTGCGACATCCAAGAATCGCGAGCCGCCCTGCTCCACCCTCACGGAGGAGCGCCAACTCCGCCGCGACTTGACGCTGCAACTCGCTGTTGGTCGCAAATTCGTGCCACTCTTGTCCCGGCGCGAGATCGCCCGACATTTCGGGTTTCCATGACTGGGGCGCACGAAGTCGGGCGCGCTCGACGAGCGGCGTGTTTTGGTAGCGTCGCCAAACTTCTGCGAGATCGGGCGCGAGACGATCGACACCCCACTTCTCGCGAAATCGCGCAAGGCTCCGCGCGAGACCTTCACCGGTATCCGCGGTGTTTGGACGCCAGTGACGCTCCGCGTGGAAGTGCCGGAACACCACACGCGTGGTCGCGAGTGCTTTCCAACCACCGAGATTCAACCGCATCGCGAGTTCTTCCGTTTGTCCCCGCAAAACGGACTCGTCGTATCCACCGACGCTCGCAATCGCCTCGCGGCGCGACGCGTGGAAGCAGCCCATCGCGTGCTCGACCTCGAGTACTTCGGGCAGTTCGTCTTCGCGCGCGCCTTGACCGAGATGGTGATAGCCGAGCGGACTGAGGATGGCGTCACCAAACGCGTGCACGCGACCATCCGGGAGCTTTTGAAGCCCCGTGACCACGCCCACACGCGGGTCCGCCGAGAGCAACTCCACACATCGAGCAACCCAACACGGCGTGTCGATAAGGATGTCGCCGTCGAGACGGCACACAAATGCACTCTTGGTCGCGGCGTGGATCGCGTTCAAAACCTTCGAAAGCACCCCAGAGTGCGGAAACTCGAGAAGACGCAGAAATGGCTGCCCCGTGCGGGGGCCACGCGTCCACGTCCGCGCGGCCCAGAGGCGCGCGGTCGCGAGGCTGTCATCGGTTGAGCCATCGTCGCCAATCACGATCTCGAGATCGGTCGCGTCATCCCAGAGCGTCGCTTCGAGGTTCTCAAGAAGCGCTCCCAAAAAGTCGCGACTCCCGTCACGCGAACTCGCGCGTCCGTTGTTGTAGTTCGGAATGATGACCGTGGCCGTGGGCACCACACGAGATCGACCGAGCTTGCGCTCCCGCTGCAGGATTCGCGGCGGTGCGCGCTTCGCGGCCCGCTACCATCGGCGCCATGCCCGCTGAATTCCCACCCGTCGAAGCGCCTCGACTTGCTCTGCGCGTCCTCATGATGCCGCGCGACACGAATCACCAAGGCACCATCTTCGGCGGCATCATCTTGGCACACATCGACCAAGCGGGCTACATCGAAGCGCGGCATCACGGTCTCCATCGTTGGGTGACGGCGAGTATCGATCGCGTCGATTTCAAGGCCCCGGTGAACGTTGGCGAGGTCGTCGAGTTTCACACACGAACGATCCGGCTCGGCCGCTCGAGCGTGACGGTGCAGGTCGTGGTCGATGCGGAGCGCGTCGATGGCGCGTGGGCGCGTGTCACTGAGGCGCAACTCACCATGGTTTCGGTCGATGCACAGGGCAAGTCGATTCCCTTTCGCGAGCAGGTGGAGGGCAAGCACGAGGGGAAGAACGAGGGGAAGAACGAGGGCAAGCACGAGGGGAAACCCGCATGAATCGGCAGGAGGATTTCAGCCCCCAGACGCAAGCACGGCTTGGCATCCTCGTGTCGGGCGGTGGGCGTACGGCGCTCAACCTCGCCGACGCCTGTGCACGTGGAACGATCGACGCGCGCGTCGCGCTCGTGATTGCGCATCGTGAGGAGATCGCGGCGGTCGAACGATGCCGCGCTGCGGGCTTGCGCGTTGCCGTGCTGCCGATTGCGCGAGGAGCGGGTGACGCACCGATCCACCATCACGGGCACGACCAGTTGGATGATCGCATCGATCACGCACTGACCGCCGCGCGTGTGGATCTCGTTGTCCTGGCGGGTTACCTGCGACGATTCCGCGTCGGCAATCTTTGGGTTGGGCGAGCTCTCAACATCCACCCCGGTCTCCTGCCTGATTTCGGCGGTCACGGGATGTATGGCGACCGTGTGCACCGCGCGGTGCTTGCCTCCGGCGCGCGCGAGTCGGGTTGCACCGTGCACGAAGTCGACGGCGAGTACGACCGCGGCCCGGTCGTGCTTGAACGTCGTTGCCCCGTTGAAGCAAGCGACACAGCAGAAGCGCTCGCCGCGCGCGTCTTCGCGCTCGAAAAAGAGGCGTATCCCGCTGCGATTGCTGCGTATCTCTCTCAACGAAAGCGCCTCCTTCGCGAGGAGGCACAGGTTCCGGTCGCATGAACCGCCGCGGACACGCCCATCTTCTGTTTGCCGCGCTTGGTGTGCGCTTCGCTTTCGGCGCATGCGCCGCTCTTGGCGCTTTCGCGATCACGGGCATGGCCGCGGCCGTCTCGCTTCCGCACGCAACTCTGCAGGCAACGCCGCCGGCGTCAGGCTCGTCCAAAACGAAAGACTCGGGTTCGCAAGGCTCGGGTTCGCAGAGCTCAGGATCGAAGGATTCAGGCTCGAAGGATTCAGGCTCGAAGGATTCAGGCGCGACCCCATCCCCTTCGTCGCGAACATCCACAAGCGATGCTGCACTTGATGCTGCACTCCGCGCGCGCGATTTCACCGAAATCGACCGCATCGTTTCCGCGCGCGTGGCCGATGGGCGACGCGACCCAACAGATCTCTACAACGGCGCATGTGCCTTGGCGCAACTTGGCCGCGAAGACGAAGCGGAGAAGCGACTGCTCGACGCCGTGAAGTCGGGCTTTCGCGATTTCGACGCGATGGAAGCGGACCCCGATCTTGAACCGATTCGCGCGTCGCGCACCTACGAAGCCATCATGGAGGCGCGCGAGCGCGTGGAGCGGAGCCCCGCGCCGCGCACGAAACCATCGCGCACGCCGAAACTTGATCCGCTTGCTGTTTGGCGCGAAGCCCACGGCGACGACTATCGCTATGAAATCGATGGCGACCGTGGCCTCGCGTATGCGACGTTCCTCGAGGAGGCTTCGCACGCGCGGATGAAGGAAACGCTCGACGCGCTCGGTGCGCATCTCGTCAAGGACTACTTCGGACGAGCGCCTGAAGATCCAGTGCTCATCGCGATCGTTCGACCTGAGGATGCGCGCAAATACCTCGAACGCGAAGAGATCAAGGGCATGTATCTGCACGAATCGCGACGATTGGTTGCGCGCGATACCGGGCAATCGTTGCAGCATGAGTTCGTGCATCTTCTGCACTTCGCGCACATGGAGCGCTCGGGGCAGCGACATCCGATTTGGATACAAGAGGGCCTTGCGAGCCTCTACGAGAACTACACGATCCGCGCGGATGGTTCGGTGGAGTTCCAACCCAACATTCGCTTCAACATCGCGCGAAAACAGGTCGTTTCGAAGACCGTCATGCCGTGGAAGGAACTCTTCGCGCTGCGTCCGCAAGCGTTCATGTCCGACGCAGAACGGCTCTATCCGCAAGTGCGCGCGATCTTTGAATTCCTCGCGCGCGAAGGCAAGTTGGTCGAGTTTTACAAGGCGCTTTGCGCAACCTCGCGGGACGATCCCGACGGCAGTTCTGCCATCGAGCGAACCTTCGGTGTTCCGCTCGCGAAGGTCGAAGAACGCTGGAAAAAGTGGATGATTCAACGTGGCGCCATCGACGATTCGGTCTCTCGCCGCGACGCGTCGCTTGGCCTCACGGCTGAAGACGCGGGTGACGGCGTTCGCATCCGTTCGTTCGTTCTGAAGAGTGCCGCGAAAGCTGCAGGTCTGCGCGTAGGTGACGTGATCTTTGCAATCGACGGCGTGCGCGTCTCGAATCGCGAAGAACTCGTACTCGCGGTCGCCCGCCTCGATGTCGGCAAATCCATACGCGTCGACTACCGCCGTGATGGCAACGAGCTGTTCACGGAAGTCTCCCCTCGACCGCTCGGCGAATGACTTCGGAATTTCCTACACTCGGCGCCACTCGGGAGGTCGTTCGGTGGAGTCGTCCAAGTCAGAGAGTTCAGCTAAGAAGGGTTCCGGCACGTCGAGGTTTTTCCTCCGCGGACTCGGCGTCATTCTGCCAAGCGTCCTCACGCTCTGGATTCTGGTTGCTGCATTCCGATTCATCGATGGCAACATCGCAGAACCGATCAACGCCGGGATCCGACTTGTGGTCGCGAGTGCCAGCGAAGCATCGGGAAACATGCTGTTTGTGCCGTCGGCCGAGGAGATTCGCGACGAGCAAGCGCGGGCAACGCGCGTCCGACTCGACGGCAGCGAAGAGGCGGCGCGTTGGCGGCTCGTGCGCGAAAATGTCGCGAACTGGTGGAGCGCGCGCTGGTACCTCGACCTCGCAGGGCTCGTCCTCGCGATTTTCGCGGTCTACATCCTCGGACGACTCGTCGGCGGCTACCTCGGCCGACGCCTGCTCGCGGCATTTGAGTCGGGCCTCCTTACGGTGCCCGGCATCCGGCAGGTCTACCCCGCGCTCAAGCAGGTGGTCGAGTTCCTCTTCGGCAGCGAGAAAAAGAAGCTCAATTTCAACCGCGTGGTGATGATCGAGTACCCGCGACCGGGCCTCTGGCAGATGGGGCTTGTGACGGGCGACGCCACGCCCGAAATCGTGGCCGCGTGCGGAGACGCCGTCACCGTCTTCATCCCAAACTCCCCCGCCCCATTCTCGGGCTGGACCGTCACTGTCCCCCGCGCGGACGTTCGCGAGATCCCTCTCACCGTCGATGAGGCACTTCGCTACCTTGTGTCTGCTGGCGTCGTAGTTCCCAGCGAAGGCAATCCCAACAAACTCTCTGCTCCCCAAAGCGCGCAGCCTGATCGCGCGCGCCGCGGGGAAGCATGACAAAGCGCGAAAGGAAGTTCCATGCAGATCAACGTCAAGGGCAAGCATCTCGAAATCACGGAAGCCATCGACTCGTATGTCCGAAAGAAGTGCGAGCGTCTCGTTCGCTACTTCGATCAAGTTCAGTCGATCGACTGCGTGATTGAGAAAGAGAACAACGGATTCCACGTTGAGTTCATCGTCGATGTCGAGCACCACGAGGACTTCATCGTGAATTACCGCGACGCCGACCTCTACGCGGCGATCGATCTCGCGGTTGATCGCGAAGCGCGCGTCATCAGCGAACACAAGAAGCGCATGCGCGACCACAAGCACGGCGGTTGAGCATGGCGGCGAAGCACTTCGCAGGAAGAACCCGATGAAACTCAGAGAAATCGTCGTCGATAAGGCGATCGTTCCCAATCTCGTTGCGACCAAACTCGAAGACGCAATCCACGAGCTGCTCAACGCACTCGTGGAGAGCGGCCGTGTTTCGCCCGACATGCGAGAGACGTTTGCGAAGTCGATTCTTGCTCGCGAGAAGAAGGGCTCCACGGGTCTGAACCACGGAGTTGCCATTCCGCACACCAAGACGACCGCAGTCAAGAGTCCACTCGCGGCCGTCGGCATCAGCCGCACGGGCGTCGACTTCAACGCGCTCGACAAGCAGCCGGTCTACTCGATCTTCTTGATGCTCTCGCCAGAAGAGAATCCAACGCTGCACGTCGACGCCATGAAGGCGATTTTCACGCAGCTTTCGAAAGATCAGTTCCGCCGATTCCTCCGACAAGCGACGACTGTCGAGGCTGTCACACGACTTCTCGACGAAGCGGATTCTGGGCAAGTCGGTCGCTAAAAATCGGATGGTTTCTGCGCAGACCATCATCTCGAACCGTCTCGGGCTGCATGCGCGGCCCGCGATGTCCTTCGTGGAAGAAGCCTCGCGGTTCGCGGCGGCGATCACGGTGCGCAAGTGTTCGGACAATGAGTCGGTGGATGGAAAGTCGATACTGCAGATGTTGATGCTCGCGGGCACCTGCGGCTCGACGCTCGAAATCGTTGCAGACGGGCCGGACGAACACGACGCGCTCAGCGCGCTCGTCCGGCTCGTCGAATCTCGCTTCGGCGAAGAGGAGTAAGCAACTCCGCATTTCATGCGCGCCGCTTCGAACGAAACGCGCATTTTCAAATGAACGCGCACGTGAGAGCCACTGCGTCCATGCGCGTCTCAACCAATCCGCTCCGTGCCCGTCGCGCGGCTCATGAGTTGCCGCAGTGCTTCGCGCGGATCGAGACCGTCGTAGACCATCGCAGCGACCGCTTCGCAAATCGGAACTTCGATCCCGTGTTCAAGCGCGACGCGCACAAGCGCACGCGAGGTCGGCACGCCTTCCACGACAGAAGTCATGCGCGCGAGGATCGCCTCAGGTGATTCGCCCCGCGCGAGCGCTTCCCCGAACGAACGATTCCGCCCTTCCGGCGCGAAGCATGTGGTGGCGAGATCGCCAACACCGGTGATGCCGAAGAATGTCTCCAAGCGACCGCCGAGTGCGACTCCGACGCGCGCGATTTCCGCGAGCCCACGGGCGAGCAGTGCGCTCTTCGTATTCATGCCGAGCGCCATACCGTCGATCACACCCGCGGCGATGGCGATGACGTTCTTGCACGCACCCGCGAGCTCAACGCCGATGAGGTCGTTCGATTGGTAGATCCGCGTCCAAGGCGACGTGAAGGTCGCTTGGAGCGATGCCGCGAGCGCGGAATCCGGACTCGCGGCCACGAGTGCCGCCGGAAGGCGCCGCGCGAGTTCCGCGGCGATCGTTGGGCCGCTCAGCGCCGCGATGGGCGAGGGCTTGGCGCGGTTGCGGTTCAGCGTTTCATCAAGGATGTCGCAGGGCAGACGGAACGTGTCTGCCTCGATCCCCTTCGCGACGCTGACAACAGGAACCCCACTCGGAATCGACGCGCCGACACGGGCGAACGTGGCGCGGATGAATTGCGTTGGAATCGCACAAACCACGAGCGACGCACTCGCGAGATGCGCTGCGTCGGCCGTGACCACAACCGCCGGATCAAGGCGAAAGCTGGGCAGCCGGACGCTTGTCCGTGTGCTCGCCAGTCGAGCCGCCTCCGCCGCGAAGGGCGAGAGAATCGTGGTCTTCACGCGTCGAACGGTGAGAAGATCCGCAAGAACGAGCGACATTTGCCCGTCGCCGACAATCACCACATGCTCGGTCGGCACGTGCTCTTGGGAATCATGCGCTGACACGGAGTGATGCACGGAAGCAGGATAACGAACCTGTGGGCGTCGATCACCGAAAGCGTCCTCGACCGCGGTCCGCCTCTTCGCCCTATCCCAAGCACGCGCTCAATCGGCATCGAACAGTCCAATCGAACTCCGAGCCTCGAACTACTCCCGTCGAGCGATCCAACGGAAGACTTCGCACGTACTCCTCTGCTACCCTGCCGCCCCGGACCCCTCATGTCGACACTGACTTCGACCACGATCGAACCAACCTCCCGCAACCCTGCCGAGGATGCTGGCGGCGCTGAGCGCCTCGAGCGGCAGCTCTTCGTCGCGCTCTTCGGTGGCGTGCTCCTCCTCGCCGCGTGGATTTCGCCGTTCTTCGGGATCGAGCAATCGGTGAGCAGCATCCCCGCGCTCATCGGCGCGCTCGTGCTCGCGGTGCCGCTTGCGCGCGGCGCTTTCGAAGAACTCCGCGAGGGCCGCGCGTCGAGCGACAGCCTTGCAAGCCTCGCGGTCTTCGCAGCGATCGCGAATGAGATGTACCTCGCGGCGGGCTTCCTCGCCTTCTTCCTCTGGTTCTCTGAACTCGTGCTCTCGCGCACCGCGTGGGGGGCACAGCGTGCAATTCGCGAACTGATCGAACTCACTCCGGATATCGCGCGCCTCGTCGACGAGAACGGCGTGGAGCGCGAGGTTTCGCTCTCGCAGTTGAAGCGCGGCTCGATCATTCGTGTGCGACCGGGCGAAAATCTCCCCGCCGACGGCAACGTTCGCGCTGGAACTTCCAGCATCAACCAAGCCTCGCTGACAGGCGAAGCGGTGCCGATCGAGGTTCAACCCGGAGCGCCCGTCTACGCAGGTACCACGAACCTCACCGGACAAATCGAAATCGAAGTCACCGCCGTCAAGGGCGAAACGACGATCGGCAAGGTTGAGAAACTCATCCGCGAAGCGGAGAGCGCGAAGGGCCGCAAGCAAGAACTCATCGAACGCATCGCGGGTTACTACGTTCCCGTCGTTTTGATGGTCGCGGGCATCGTGTGGTTCTTCATCTCGAAGTCTGGTTCGCCCGACGCGAAGGCGGAAGCCGCGCAACGCGCGATCGCGGTGCTCGTCGTGACGTGCCCAGGCGCCCTTCTCATCGCGTACCCAACCGCGATGGTTGCCGCGTTTGCTGCTGCGGCACGGCTTGGCGTGATGATCAAGCAAACGCGAACGCTCGAAGCGGCGGCCGACATCGACACGGTCGTGATGGACAAGACCGGCACGCTGACGACGGGCAAGTTCGCGGTCAGCCGTCTCGCTCCCGCAGAGGGCGTCGATGGCGCTGCGCTGCTGCAAGCCGCCGCTGATGCGGAGCAATCGTCGAATCACCCGCTCGCGAAGTCGATCCTCGAGACTGCAGAACGCGCGCGCATCGCGCCGCAAACGCTTGTTGCCTACCGCGAAGTGCACGGACGTGGCGTTGCGGCGACCACCGCGACAGGTGAGATTTTCGCAGGTCGTGGCGCGTGGATCATTGAGTTGAACCCCGACATGGCCGCTGAAGTGCGCGCCGTTGAAGCGAAGATCGAAGGCATGTCGGGCGTGCACGTCATGCAAGGCGGCCGCTACCTCGGCGCGGTTGGCCTCGAAGACAAGTTGCGCCGCAACGCCGGCGAAGTCGTTTCGAAACTGCGCGAACTCGGCGTGCGACGCGTGGCCATCTTCACCGGCGACCGACTCGCCGTCGCGACGCGCGTTGGCCAATCCGTCGGCGTCGACTCGATCGAAGCCGAATGCTTGCCCGAGGAAAAGCACGAGGAGTTGAAGTACCTCATCCGCAAGGGTCACCGGACGCTTGTCGTTGGTGACGGCATCAACGACGGGCCGATCCTCGCGACCGCCGACGTCGGCGTCGCCATGGGTCTGTCGGGCTCCGACATCGCGACCAACAGTGCAGGTGTTGCGTTGATGAACGACGACCTCCGCAACATTCCGTTCCTCCTCGAAATTGCGCGCAAGGCGAAGTCGGTCATCGCTCTCAATATCACCGTGTCGATTCTGCTCGCGATCGTCGGCCTCGCGCTCGCGGCGACGGGCAGCCTCGACATTTGGGTCGGTCCGTTCTATCAAGCGGCGGCGTACATCTTCGTCATTGCGAATTCGCTGCGACTCGTCCGATTTGGCGAAGAATTCGCCGCCACGGAAGAGGTTCGCCGTCAACTCGAAGCAGACGTCGCGGCGAAGCCGTCGCGAAAACTGGCGTCGACCTGAGCACTTTGCGGCTTGAAGTCGCTCGGCGCATTCGAGCCGCGAACAGCATCCTTTTGACACTTCAAACTGACACTTCAAGCGCCGCGAGCCGAAACGCTCGCGGCGTTTGCTACATTCCCGCGCATGTCGCAGTACGCACAGATTCAATCGCTCCTCGGCGCTGAAGCCGATTCGCTCCTCACGCACCAGGCCAAGGTCTCGAAGGACATGATTCATGTTCCGTCGCCGACGTTCGTCGACAACGTGTTCGGACCGACGGACCGCAGCCCGCAGGTTCTTCGCAGCCTGCAAGCGATGTACGGACACGGACGCCTCGGCCACACGGGCTATCTTTCGATTCTTCCCGTCGATCAGGGCATCGAGCACTCCGCTGGCGCGAGCTTCGCGAAAAATCCAATCTACTTCGACGGCGAGAACATCGTGAAGCTTGCGATGGAAGGCGGCTGCAACGCGGTCGCGACGACCTTCGGCGTGCTCGCGAGCGTGTCGCGCAAGTACGCGCACAAGATTCCGTTCCTCGTCAAGATCAACCACAACGAGTTGATGACGTATCCGAACAAGTTCGACCAGATCATGTTTGGCTCGGTGCGCGAAGCGTGGAACCTCGGCGCGGTCGCGGTCGGCGCAACGATTTACTTCGGCAGCGACAACTCGACGCGACAAATCGTCGAAGTTGCACGTGCGTTTGAGGAAGCCCACTCGCTCGGCATGGCGACCGTGCTGTGGTGCTATCTCCGCAACAACTCGTTTAAGACAGGCGGCAAGGACTACCACGTTGCGGCCGACTTGACCGGTCAAGCGAATCACTTGGGCGTCACCATCAAGGCGGACATCATCAAGCAAAAGCTCCCCGAATTGAACGGCGGCTTCACCGCGCTCAACGCGGGCGACTCGAGTTACGGCAAACTCGATAAGCGGATGTACTCCGATCTCGCGACCGATCACCCGATCGATCTCTGCCGTTACCAAGTGCTCAACTGCTACTGCGGTCGCGCCGGGCTCATCAATTCCGGCGGCGCAAGCGGTTCGAACGACCTCGCGGAGGCCGTGAAGACTGCGGTCATCAATAAGCGCGCGGGCGGCACGGGCCTCATCTCGGGTCGCAAGGCGTTCCAGAAGCCGATGGCGGAAGGCGTGCAGCTGCTCCACGCGATTCAAGATGTTTACCTCTGCCGCGACGTCAGCGTCGCCTAATCTCTCGGCGGAAAGAACGCCGTGAAAGTGCTCCTCGCCATGTCAGGCGGCGTCGACAGTTCTGTCGCCGCTGCGCTGCTTCAACAAGCCGGCCACGAGGTCGTCGGCTGTTTCATGCGACTTGGAAGCCCGGGCGAAGCACTCGAAACTCCCGTTGCTGAAGATGCACCAACGTGTCGACTCGATGCGAGCGCTTCGCCGAACACCTCAAAAAGTGCGCGCATCGGTCATCAAGGGTGTTGTTCGATCAACGATGCGGCCGACGCGCGGCTTGTTTCCGCGAAGCTCGGAGTCCCCTTCTACGTCGTCAATTTTCGCAACGATTTCGGTCGCATCATTTCGTACTTCGAGAGCGAGTATCACGCAGGCCGCACGCCAAATCCATGCGTGCGCTGCAACGATTGGCTGAAGTTCGGAAAGTTGCGCCAGTACGCAGAGCAACTTGGTTGTGACGCCGTGGCAACAGGTCACTACGCGCGCGTTGCGCAAACCGAGCAAGGTCCGCGCATTCGACGCGGGCTCGATCGCGCGAAGGATCAGTCGTACGTCTTGTTCGGGATCGGCCCGCAAGCGCTCGCGCGCATGATGCTTCCGATCGGCGAGATGGAGAAGCCCGCCGTCCGCGAGTTGGCGCGCGCGTTTGGGCTTCCCGTTTTCGATAAGCCTGATTCGCAAGAGATCTGCTTCGTTCCCGACGATTACGCGGATTTCCTCGAGCGTCGCGCACCTGAACGATTCACCGAAGGCGCCATCGTCGATGAAAGCGGGCGTGAACTCGGTCGTCACGAAGGACATCAACGCTTCACGGTCGGCCAGCGCAAAGGCTTGCGCGTGCCCGCATCGATTCCGCTGTACGTGCTGCGAAAAGACCCAGTGCGCAACGAAGTTGTCGTTGGCCCGCGTGCGTCGCTCGAAGTGTCGGGGGTCGAAGCGACCGATGTGACGTGGTATGCCGACGCGTCCACGCGCGAGGCGGGCGAAGAGATCACGTGTACCGCGCAAGTTCGCGCGCACGGCGTGCCAATTCCCGCACGCGCTCGCTGGAATGACGGGATTTTGCGCGTCCAATTCGATCGCCCTGAGTCAGGCGTGGCGCCCGGACAAGCGGTCGTCTGCTACGACGACCAAGAGCAAATTCTCGGTGGCGGCTGGATTCGCGCAACGTTGGATCAAGGCGACCGCGGTATCGTGCCCGCGTGATTTACGCTGGGATCGATGAATCAGGCTACGGCCCGCTGCTTGGACCGCTGTGCGTCGGCGCGTCGGCGTTTCGTATCCCCGATGAACTCGTGGCAAGGGCTGGCGCGAGCGCAACCAGTGCGCCCGATCCAACCTCGTTTGACCTCTGGAAGTTGCTCGACCGCGGCGTCTGTCGCAAGCCGAAGGACACGCGTCGACGCATCGCGATCGCCGACAGCAAGAAGTTGAAGAGTCACGGCAAAGAACCGCTGATCCATCTTGAGCGCGGAGTCTTGGCGTTCGCGCCGGGCGGACCGCACACGGACGACGGCTCGCTCTTTCAAACCCTCGGCGTGCAGGCCCGCGTTGGACGCGGCACACCGTGGCATGCGTCGACGCGGCCTCTTCCAACCGCACAGACCGCCGACTCGATCGCGATTGCGCGCAATCTCGTCGCCCGCGCGCTCGATCAACACGCGATCACCATCGAACGCCTCTCGGTGGCGACGCTCGACCCCGAGGATTTCAATGCGTTGTACGAGCGGCTTCGCAACAAAGCGCATGTGAACATGTCGCTCGTCTTCGGCGCGCTCCGTACGGTCGACGCGTTGCGCGATGGTGCCCGCGCGTTCGTCGCGATCGACCGCCAGGGTGGTCGGAGTTCCTACCGCGCCGAACTTGAGGCCCATGTCGCGCAGGGCGAACCCGTGCGCGTGCTCCACGAAGACGATGAGCGCTCGGCCTACGAGATCGGCGAAGGCCTTTTCGTGAGTTTCGAGGTGGCTGCGGAAGAGCGGCACCTTCCCGTGGCACTTGCGTCGATGGCCGCGAAATACGTGCGCGAACTCTCGATGGAACGCCTGAACGCCTATTTCGCCGCTTTCCTACCGGACCTCGCGCCGACCGCGGGATACGTCGAAGATGGCCGCCGGTACCTCGCCGAAGTGAAGCCAATCCTCGCCCGCGAGCGGATTCCCGAGGGCGCATTCGTTCGGACGGTGTGAAGACGGCGCTTGCGATTCCGAAGCACGCCCTCCGACCGAACTCTCTGCCGTTCAGGCCGTTGCATTCGGTCGAGCGCTTCCCTACACTCTCCGACTCGGCCGAATTCCGGCCGTTTTGAGATTGAGCAGCGTGCCCAACGACCCCGATTCATGTCCTGCCGTCGACGACCCTTGCGCGTGCTTGCGCGTTGGTTCGTCGCCGCGCGACTGGTTGAGGTAGACCGCGCCCGTCCCCGCGGTCCTTCAAAGCGAAGCCCGCCTTCCCACTCGTTCACAATCAA
Organism: Planctomycetaceae bacterium; assembly: GCA_027483065.1. Classification (GTDB taxonomy): domain Bacteria; phylum Planctomycetota; class Phycisphaerae; order Phycisphaerales; family SM1A02; genus QWPT01. The sequence goes on along the minus strand of JAIXVI010000198.1, from coordinate 25,893 downwards.
CCCGACTTCAACGCCGCGAGAACGGCGTCCAGTCATTCCCCCACCGCCGCGCCCGTCGGCTCGGCACTTCTTCAGGAAATCGTCATGGCAACTGATCTCACCAAGGTCCGCAACATCGGTATCTGCGCTCACATCGACGCAGGTAAGACCACCGTCTCTGAGCGCATCCTCTTCTACACCGGCCGCAACTACAAGATCGGCGAAGTGCACGAAGGTATGGCCACGATGGACTTCCTCCAGGAAGAACAAGAGCGCGGCATCACCATTCAGTCGGCCGCGACGACTTGCCCGTGGGAGAAGGACGACGTCAAGTACAAGATCAACCTGATCGATACCCCGGGCCACGTCGACTTCACCATCGAAGTCGAGCGCTCGCTGCGCGTCCTCGACGGCGCGTGCGCCGTGTTTGACGGCAAGGAAGGCGTCGAAGCGCAGTCGGAAACCGTGTGGCGTCAGGCCGACCGTTACGGCGTGCCTCGTCTCTGCTTCATCAACAAGATGGACAAGATGGGCGCTGACTGGGATTACTCCTTCGCGTCGATCCGCTCGCGCCTCGGCGCCAACGGCATCGCGATCCAGCTCCCGATCGGCAAGGGCAACGATTTCGCGGGCGTCATCGACCTCGTCGAAATGAAGGCGATTCGCTTCTCGACCGAAGACCAGGGCGGCACGTTGACCTACGAAGAGATCCCAGCCGATCTCATGGAAAAGGCCGAGTACTACCGCGCTGAACTCATCGAGAAGGTTTCGGAAGTCGACGACGACATGATGGAGTTGTTCCTCACGGATCCATCAAAGATCACCAACGAGCACATCAAGGCCGGCCTCCGTAAGGGCACCATCGCCATCAAGTGCTTCCCTGTCCTCTGCGGCGCAGCGCTCAAGAACATCGGCGTTCAGAAGATCCTCGACGCTGCGATCGACTACTTGCCGAATCCGACCGAGCGTCCCGACACCAAGGGCGTCAACCCAGACGACGTCAATCAGGCGATGACTCGTCCGCACGACCCAACCGCGCCATTCTCCGCGCTCGTGTTCAAGGTTGTTTCGGATACCCACGGCGACCTCACCTACATCCGCGTCTACTCGGGCAAGCTCGACAAGGGCACGCGCGTGTTGAACCCAGGCAACGGCAAGCGTGAAAACGTCAGCCGCATCTTCGAAATGCACGCGAACAACCGCAACGCGCTCGAAGAAGTGGACGCAGGCAACATCGTCGCCGTCGTCGGTCTCAAGAACTCGTACACCGGTGACACGATCTGCGATCCAGAGAATCCGATCATCCTCGAGCGTATGACCTTCCCTGAGCCGGTTATCTCGATGGCGATCGAGCCGATCACCGCCGACGACAAGAAGAAGCTCGGCGACGCGCTCACCACGATCCGTCGTGAAGACCCATCGTTCCGTTCGAACTACAACGAAGAAACCGGCGAAACGATCATCGCAGGCATGGGTGAGCTTCACCTTGAAATCATCAAGAACAAGCTCACGCGCGACATGAAGATCGGCGTCAACGTCGGCAAGCCACGCGTTTCGTACCGCGAAACGATCACTGGCCAAGCCAACGAAGTCCGCGGTCTCTTCAAGAAGCAGTCCGGTGGTCGCGGTCAGTTCGGTGACGCTGTCGTCACCGTCATGCCGATCACGCCGGAAGAGGCGGAAGCAGCAGAACTGAAGATGAAGGACGGCGTTGTGTTCGAAGACAAGATCTCGGGCGGCGTCGTTCCGCGCGAGTTCATCCCGTCGATCGAATACGGCGTGCGTCAAGCAGCGGCTTCGGGCGTTCTCGGCGGCTACCCCGTCATCAACGTGCGCGTCCAACTCGTGTTCGGTTCGTACCACGACGTCGACTCGAGCCAGGTCGCATTCGAACAGGCGGGCATGCTCGCCTTCCGCGAGGCGGTCATGAAGGCGAAGCCGGCGCTCCTCGAGCCCATCATGAAGCTCGTCGTCACGACGCCGGACGAATTCTTCGGCAACGTGTCGGGCGACATCGCGTCCCGCCGCGGTCAGATCACCGATCAAGAGATGCGCGGCAACGCACGTCTCCTCACTTGCGAAGTGCCGCTCTCCGAACTCTTCGGTTACACGACGGCGCTCCGCTCGATGACGCAAGGTCGCGCGACAAGCTCGATGGAGCCGCTCACCTACCGCGTCATGCCAGAGAAGCTGAAGGAAGCCGTCCTCAAGAAGTGATCTTGAGGTGAGTTGACCCCGAACGGAGCGCGTAAAAGACGCGATAATCCACTCGGGAATCCACGCAACAACACGAAGCGCCCCTGCCTCATGGCGGGGGCGCTTTCGCTTGAAGGCGGGGGCGCTTTCGCTTGAAGGCGCCCATCGTGAAGCTGCATTCTGGGTCGGATACCTGCTGGCAATATCCGTGCGGAGCGAGGCGGTCAGGCTACTATGGCCGCCATGCCGGCCCCCAAGGGCGACACTGTCGATGTACCAATTGAGAGCGGTGCGATCCGCGCGGAGTACGACCGCGAACTCGCGGCGTGGCTCCGTCGACGCCTTGGCTATCTCTGTATCGCGATCGTGATCTTCCAGTTGATCTCGACGGGGCTTCTCGTCGCGTTCGCGATGGGTGCAGTCACGTCGAATCCCGAACCAGAGCGCGCGCCAACACCGATTGAGCGACGCGCGATGCAGGCCGAGCGCCGCGCCGAAGCAGGACTCGCACCACGACCGGGCGATGAGCGCGCGCGCGCGATCGCGGCGGAGATTCAGGAGCGCGAAGATCGCGCACGCCAAGCCGAACGCGGACGCGAAGCCGTTGTCTCGACGCTCGACATCCTCAACACGATGGTGAAGGATGCCGCGCAAGGACTCACCGAGGGTCGCCGCGAACGACGCGCCGCGGCGCCGATGCGACCGATGGATCGTTGGTATCTCGACGAACCCGCTGCGACGGAGATCGTGACCGCTGCAGACAAGCCTTCGTTTGGTTCCGAATCGAACCCGATTGGCGGCGAGAGTGCGTCGGCGAGCGCGCAAGCCGATGGACGATCAACCGATCAAGCCAATGCGCAGATTGATGGCACGGGCGAGAACGCTGCGCAGCGTGGCTCGAGACGTACGTCCAGTGCTTCCCTGAACGGCAACCCGAATGACGATTCGTCCAACGAAAATGATGCGCTCTCGGAAGAAGAAGAGGGTGATCTCGACGCCGCAGCGCCCGCCGTCGAAACCATCCTCCCGTGGTGGGGCTTCGTTGGGCTCAGCCTGCCAACGTTCCTTGTTGTTGGCTGGTTTGGCCTCGTGGTGCGTCGACAACTTCAAACGCACGCAGAGTTCGTGGCCGCCGCTTCGCGGATGATTCTCATCCTCGGCTTGATCACGTTCGTGTTCGAAGCCGCGCTGATCATCGCGATTCCCGGCGTCCCCGCGACGCCGCTGCTCTCGATCTTCTTCTGGCACGCAACCGCCTCGCTCTTCCTCCCGTGGTCGTGGCGTGAGTCGCTCAAGCCGATCGTGCCGCTGCTCGCTGGCTGGTTATTGCTTTCGCTGGGCCTCGCCGTCCAGCAAAACGCATGGCTCCCGCTCGTCCTCAAAGTTGCGGCAGTCCCCTTCATCTTCGCGCCCGCGCTCGTCCTCTGCTACGTGCGCCTGCAGTGGCACCAAAGCAAGTTCAAGACTGGTTTCGTCGGACGCCGATTCCTCGAGATGCGCCGTGAGTATCAGCAGGCGCGCGCGGTGCATGAGTCGCTTTTCCCAAAGCCCTTCTCGACGGAATGGATGCGATTCGATTTCGGCTATCGACCCGCGGCTGAAATCGGCGGCGACTTCATCCACGCCTGGATTGGCGAAGATGAGCGTTTCTATCTCACCCTCATCGATGTAACCGGCCACGGACTTGCAAGCGCGATGAGCGTCGCGCGTATTCACGGCGAAATCGAGCGACTGCGTGACGAACACCCCGATGAAGGGCCCGCAAAGCTTCTCGCGCGCCTCAATCGCTACTTCCATCGCTTGCTCGCTCGCCACCGCCTCTACGCGACGGGCATCCTTCTCACGATCGATCCGCGCACCGGAGAACTGCGCTACGCAAGTGCCGGTCACCCGCCGATTTTCCTTCGTTCGAAAGGCGATGTGACGGAGCTTGCGTCCACCACGTTCATGCTCGGCGCCGTTGACAATGAAGTGTTCGGCGAAGACGAAGTGACGCTGCAACTCAACGAGCGCGACACGCTGATTCTCTTCACCGACGGCGCGTATGACGCAAAGAATCCACGTGGCGAGCGCTTCGGACTCGAACAACTGCGCGAGACGATTGCGCGACCAGTTGCGCCGCCGAAGTGGACGCAGTTCTTGATGCGGCTCCTCGATACCTACGAAGCCGGTGTGGCAGAAGATGATCTCCTGATCGCAGAAATCACGCTGCTGCAGCGGCGATCGATCTCACATGTGACGGGCGATCCTTTGCCTCTCTCGCGCGCCTATGCCGAGATGGGGGAAGAGTCTTGAGCGCTGCGCGAGCAGGCGACTCAACGGGTGCTTCCGACACTCAACCTTCGCTTTCCAACGCTCGGATGCGAGAGTTGCTCGCGCGGGCCGCGCGCATGGCGTCACGTGGCCACGGCGGCGCTGAACCAAACCCGATGGTTGGTTGCGTGATTGCCGACCACGACGGCCGCGTGATCGCAGATGGGTATCACCGTCGTTGTGGTGGCCCGCATGCCGAAGTTGATGCGCTGACCGCAGCAGGCGCGCGCGCACGTGGCGCAATTGCGCTCGTCACGCTCGAACCTTGCAATCATCACGGCCGCACTGGGCCGTGCAGCGAAGCGCTTGCGGATGCGGGCGTTGCGGAAGTGATCTACGCCGTCGGCGATCCGAATCCGCTCGCAAAGGGCGGTGCCGAGCGACTGCGTGAACGCGGCATTCGCGCATTCCATGTGCCGCATGCGGCCGCCGATGAACTCGCGCTCCCCTTTCTGAAACGTGTTCGCACGGGTTTGCCGTGGATCTCCGCAAAGTGGGCCCAGTCGATCGATGGCGCCGTTGCACTTGCGAACGGCGACAGTCAATGGTTGAGCGGTGCGCGCTCGCGCCGCATGGTGCATCGTGAGCGAGGTCGCGTTGATGCGATTCTCACGGGAATCGGGACGGTGCTCGAAGACGATCCGCGGCTCACCGCGCGCGACGTGCGTGTCGTGCGAACGCCTCGACGCATCGTGTTCGATCCTGATGCGCGCACGCCGCTCGATGCAAACGTGCTCCAGACCCCCACGGATGGCGCGCAGAATCCTGCCGCGCACACCGCGACGATTCTCGTCGACTTGAGTTCATCGACCGACACTGCGTTCCTACGCCGCGTCGAGGCGCTTACGGCGCGCGGTGCGACGATTGTGCCGCTTGGTCGAGGCGGCGCCATCGAGCCCGCGCTTCGTGCCTTGGCGCGCGAGGGCGTTGCAACCGTACTCGTCGAATCTGGCGGCGGACTCGTTGGACGGCTGCTTCGAGAGAAACTCCTCGATGAAGCATGGGTGTTTGTCGCGCCGCTCTTGGTCGCGGACGATGTCGCGCGACGCAGCGCGCGCGGCCTGGCGCCCGAAGTTCTCGCCGAGATTCCACGCGCGCGGTTGCTCTCTGTGCGTCGTCGCGGCGCGGATGCGCTCCTTCACTATCGCTGGGCAAGCGCGCTCACGACGCCGACTTCTTCTTGAACTCGAATTCTGTGGGCGTGATCGGCAAGTCGATCGCACCGAAGACGCGCAAGACTCCGTCGCCGTTCTCGAGAATTGTTTTCCCGTCGGTGCGCTGTGCGATACGAACGGTGTCGAGTGGCTCGTTCGCAAAGCCCTTCAACACCACTTGCCCAACGCGAGCATCTTCGGGGAAAGGCGCGATTTCAACGGCGCCCGCGCGCGTCTCACAAAGCGCAGTAAGCAGTCGATCCACCGCCTCTGTTGCGACGGAACCCGCGAGTCCCTCCGCGTCTCCGACGGGCGTGCGCGTTGCACTCCAACCGTTTACTTCGCGTGTCAGCGTGAGTCGCTCTCCACGCATCGCGTCACCGAGCAGAATCTCCATGCTCGCCACGTCGCGCGGACGAACCGACGTCGCGATTGCGTCGATCAATCGATCAGCCCGTGGCACAATTCCTGCGATTTCCGCGGCGGGAAGTCGCACCACGGAGACCGTGCCTTCAAGCAACCCAAATCGATCCTGTGCACCGATTGAAACCGCATCGCCGATGCGAAGTGCCTGCTTGCCTGCGCTCGTCTCGACTTCGATCCGTGCCGCGGGCGGATCGATCCCGTAGACCGACGGCTCACGCGGCTCATCCACAATGAAGCCCGCGGAGCGTGCGCGTCGAAGCGCGTCCAACAACTCTTCGACTTGCTGCCGATCCGCGCGCGTCTGTATCGGCGCCACGATGCGATACCCATTCTTCTCGCGCACGATTTCCGTGCGATTGCTTCCTGATTCGAACACGACGCGCTGCACCTCACCGAGATCTGGGAAGAGCTCGCGACGAAGGAAATCGCGAACATCGCGTTCGAGCGCGAGTTCGTGAAGCGCGCTCTCGACGACGTCGTAACCAGGATCACCCGCGCGGCGCGCGAACGCACGACCAGCGAGACTCCGACGACCAAGCTCCACCACAACTTCGCGCCGCGCACCATCGCTGCTCGGCGCTTCGCGCAATGTCACCGTTGCAACCGCGGGTGAGAGACCCGCGGCTTCCAACGTCGCATGCATCGTCCCGACGCCAGTGGATGCCTCGCCAGATGCCACATCCACATGCCGCACCGATTCAGCCTTCAGGACGCGCGAGATGAATTGCCGCACCGCCCAGGCGTCCGCGGCATGTGTCACGGGTTCAATCTGTCGCCACGTGGCTTGTGAGGAACTCGTCTCTGCTGCGGAATCTTCGCTCGGATCCGCGGAAACACGCTCAAAGACAAAGCGCTTCCCGTCGCGCGCGAGCTCGATGCGATTCACCCGTTCCGGATCGATTTCGTCGGCCGCGATCAGCAAGCGACGCGTCGGACCGAGCGAGATTGCGGTGTCCGCCAAACGCGAGGCCGCGACGGCGCAGGTGCCCGCGATGGCAAGCGCAACAAGTGATCGAATCCACTTCATGCGCGGGCCCTTCTGCGTCCAATACGAATCGCCCCGAGCGCAATCGGACCAAGCACAAGGAACGCCGTTCCGCCGATCATCCATGTGCGTCGTGCGGTGTCCTCTAATCCCTCGATGCGCGGAACTTCGCGACCAGAGAGTCCTGCATCGAGCAGTTCATCGCGCCCCGCGAGCCATGCCGCGAGCGCAAGCAAAAGCTCGCGATTTCCCGCATTCCCAAGCGCTGTGCGCCCACCACCGAGGTCGTCCGAGAGATCCGCAAGGCTCGTCAACATCCAGCCACCACTCGCGACGAGCGCGACGCGCTGCGCTCCCTGTGCAGGCTGACCCTGTGCGAGCTTTCGTTCGGCAATGACGGCAACGGGAAGCGCCTCTTGCAAACGCTTGCGATCTGGAACCTCGCGGACGCCGTCACCGTCACCGCGCCAATCGTCGGCAAGCCACCGCGCTTCGGCGGGTTCAATCTCAACGATCGTCTCACGCCAAACGCCGTTCGGTGCTGGCTCGTCGAGTTGCACGGGCATCGGCTGGTTCAAAAGCAACGGTCGACCTGCGAGCCGTGGAGCCATCGGCGATGGCGGCACACGTCGCACGAGTTGCCACGGTTGCGCAGTTGGCGTGCCGTCTTCGGCGGCCACGAGTTCAAGCACAACTTTGCCCGCGTCCGGTGCGATCCCAAACGGCGCGAGCAATGTTTGCCACGGGTCAGGTTGACCGAGCACCGCAAGCATGCTTCGACCGGCGGTGAAAAGGACCGGCGCGCCTTCGGCAACGAGTTCGCTCGCGACGGTCGCGAGGAGTTTTTCTTCGCGCGAGAGATCGAGTTGCGCACGTCGGAGCGCGGGCAACACGACAAAGACCTGCGGGCGTTTGTCGCGCGCGATCGGTCTTTCACCACGGCCCGGCGTCCACTCCACGACCGAAAATCCTGCGCTGCGCAGCGCGTCGGCCATCGCGGTTAAATCGCTGAAATCTTGCTTCCGCTTGAGGAGCGAGTCGCGTTCACAGTGCACGAAAACCACTTCCGGCATCGATCCGGTGGCGATACTACGAATCGCGCCGGAGAGCACTTCTTCGCCGCGGAACGAAAAGCTGTAACGCCCTGCATCACCTTCGACACCGCTTGATTTCGGAAAAATCCGCCACGCGGGAACCGTTGCAATTCGACCGTTTCCAACGACAACAGCCGCTTCGCCTCCAACGAGTTCGCGCCCGAGCACATCAAACTCAAGTTCCGGAAGCGCTTCGAGTTCTTGCCGCGCGGCGAGCATCTTGGTCGCCATCTCTTCAAACGATGCGATGCGCGACTGCGCGATGTTTCGCACACTCGCCGGAAGCGAGGGCTGCGTGCGCCAGTTCGAGAAGAGGGTTGCCGCAGAAGCGAGTTGATCGCTCCAAACGCGGAAACCCTGCGCGAGCGCACTGCGTGCACCTTCGATATCGGGAAGCGGGCGCGTCGCGCTGGTTTGCGAGAGTTCGACAACGCGCGCGCGGAATTGATCGCCGTCGGACGCAATCTGCGCAAAGAAACCCGCGAGTTGTTCGAGCGTGCGTCGCACGTTTTCGTTTGCTGGCTTTTCACCACTGTTTCCGGCGGACAACTGCCCTGCCGCTGCGCGAAGCCCCGCAGTTTGCGTACCTGCCTCCGCGCGGAACGCATCGAAAACCTCAAGTCCTCGTCGAATCGCGTCCTCGCACTTTGCGAGATCCGATGCGCGCATCGAAACGATGGCTGCGAGTTCGCCCTCGAAGACGCCGCTCGACGCGGGATCGGTTGGATCGATGCGGCGCGCCTCGACGGCATCATTCGCGTCGTGGAAGCGCTCGAGCACTTCATCGATCTGACGAAGCACGGCGGGGTCCGCCTTCGCCGCATCGACGAAGAGCAAGACTTTCCATCTTCCGTCGAGGCTCGCAAGCAGCGACTCCGTCGATGGCGCAAGGCTGTAGGAACGGGTTTTGGTTGCATCGAGTTCGACGCGGGTCGCAGGCTGCGACGCAAGCGCGACAAGTGCAACAAGCGCCGCGCCTGCACTCACGACGAAGACAGCGCCTTCCAAGCGCGCGCTTGCGCGCAACCATGCACTCCGCGCGGTGCGTTGGCGCGGTCGTTCGAGAAGAACCGTGGCGGTCACGAGTCCTGCCGCCGCAAGCGCGATGAAATACGCCACCGACGACGTATCAAAGATGCCGAGCGCAAAACCTTCGAGGCGTCGCAGTGGATCGCATGCGGCAGCAATCGGGGCGTATTCAATCGGCAAGACACCAACGAGAAGTCGCGATCCGGCAACGAGCGCAAACCATGCGAAAAACGCGCCGAGAAACGCGACCGTTTGGCTTGCCGTCGTTGCGCTGACGGCGATGCCGATCGCGCTCGCTGCGCAACCGGCGAGAAAAAGCCCGAGGAAGCCGCACGCGGCCTCGCCAAAATCAGGCGATGCGTAGACCTCGAGCGGGATCAAGAGCAGCGCGAGCGGAATGAGACTCGCCGCGACGAGCACCGCACAACCGATCGCCTTCCCAAGCACCATCTCAAGCGGCGTCAGCGCGCTTGCGAAGAGTGTCTCCCACGTCTTCAGTCGAAACTCTTCGCTGAAGGAACGCATCGAGATCGCGGGTGCGGTTGCGAGCAGCGCCCAACCTGCAGCGATCAGCGCCGAGCGAAGTGTCGCGGGACGGCTTTCCTCGAAGATCCCGGCGAAGAAAGCAACAGCCGCAACCGCGCCTGCAATCGCAAGCACAATCCAACCTGTTGCTCCGGCGAATGCACTCGCCACTTCGCGTCGTGCGACGGCTGCGACGCGCTGGATGGATCGCGTCATCGCAGACCTCCAGACACGATCGAGACGAAAATCTCTTCGAGCCGCGCATCGGCGGGTTCAAAGACACGCACCGCAACGCCTGATGCTGCCAGCGCACGTGCGACGGTGTCGCGCGCGTCAAGATCGCGAAGCGTGATCTCGGCGGCGTGCCAGCCATCGTCAAGTTGCGACGTAGTACCGATGACAAAGGCTCCGTCGTCTCGCAGTCGTGCGGCCGCCGGAATGCTCGCAAGCGCACGCTCACACTCGATGCGATGACAACGTCCACCACCTGCACGCGCGCGGAACATGTCCATCGACTCGTGTGCGAGGAGTTCGCCCTTCGCCATCACAAGGAGCTCTGTGCATACATCTTCGACTTCGGAAAGAAGATGCGACGAGAGCAAAACGAGACGTGACGCGCCGAGTTCCCGCACAAGCGCGCGGAATGCAAGCGTCTGTCCTGGATCAAGCCCGACCGAGGGTTCGTCGAGGATGAGCACCTTTGGATCGCCAAGAAGCGTCTGCGCCAGACCGGCGCGTTGCTGCATGCCCTTTGAAAGCGTGCCCGCACAACGATCCGCAAATCGCGCGACGTCGGTTCGTTCCATGGCGTCGGCGATCGCTGCGCGCGCGGCAGTTCCCGAAAGCCCACGCAACGAAGCGCGAAAGCGCATGTGCTCGCGCACGGTCAGTTCCGGCGAAAGAGGCGCCGACTCGGGCAAGTATCCAACGGTGCTGCGGAGGCGCGTTGCATCGCGAAGCGCATCGTGACCGCAGACCTCGAGGGTTCCTTCGTCGGGAATCAACACCCCGGCGAGCATACGAATGGTTGTCGTTTTGCCAGCGCCGTTCGGACCGAGGAACCCGCAGACGCCTCGCGCGGGCAGGTCGAATCGCACCGATTTCACCGCGTCGACGCTGCCGAATCGCTTGACCAAGCCATTCGCGCGAACGGCGGGCGGAGCCGCGCGAGATGTGTCGCGCGGCTCAGCATCAATCGCTCCAACGAAGGTCGGGTTCGAGGGTCGAGACACGGGCGCGCAGTGTATCGAGAGGCCGCTCTGCGTCAGGGCTCTTCGGCCATGATTGGATCGATCGGCAGCACTGATCGACCGCATCCTGAACCGGGTTTCTTGTCCTTGCGTATCGATGACAAACCATGCTCCGAAAGTCGCGGAGAACTCCTACACTCCGCGCTCCCGTCGGACGGATCCAACGGAGTTCTCGTGCGAACGTACGAGCCACAGCAACACACACGCGCGCCCAACAGCGCCGAGACAAGCGATGGCGACAGACGACACGGTTGGAGACCACGCGACGACACCCGACTCGGGTGACAGCGGTCGCTCTCCCTCAAACTCGACATCGCGTTTCTTCGTCTACGAACTCCGCGGCACCGCCCCGCTTGATCTTGCGCAACGGCAGGCGCTCTCGGAGTTCGCTATCTCCGATCGTGCGGGCACCGGCACCGCCGATCGCGCAACGCGCGCGCTGGAGTTGCTCGGCGAAGGTGTTGGCATCGTCGAGCCGAGCGGCGAAATCGTGTGGATGAACCACGGGCTCTCGCGCCAGACACCGGAGTTGATGCGCCGATTCGCGGACGCGTGCGTCGAAGCGATCGCCGCGTGGCGCCGCACGCGAGGCGTCAAGGGAACGGTCCGCTCGACATTTCGTGCGGAAGGTCGGTGGTACGACGTTGTGATGACACCGATCCTCGCCGCTGCGGGGGCGCAGATCGACGGAGCGGTTGCACTTCTCGTGGATGCCACGGCAACGCGTCGTATTCAGGATCGCCTCGACGCGATTGATCAAGCGGGCGCGGCACTGCTTCGATTCGACGAGAGTGAGTTGAATGCACAGAACGCTGCGGAGCGCCTCCGAACGCTCGAAGCGCGCGTACTCGGCGCCACCCGAAGCGTTCTTGGATTCGACAATTTTGAGTACCGCATCACGAATCGAAAGACCGAGCAACTTGAACTCGTCTTCTGCTCCGGTCTGGTTCCGCTCGGGATCGGCGAGCGCATTTTCGCGCGCCCAGAAGCGAACGGCTTGAGTGGACTCGTCGCATCGACCGGAACGAGCATCGTTTGCGTCGATGTGGCGCAAGAACCCCGCTACGTGCGTGGCCTGCCCGGCGCTTCGAGCACGCTGACGGTTCCGCTTCGGCTCTACGATGAAGTCGTTGGAGTGCTCAACGTCGAGAGCACGGAACACGCGCACTTTGATGATGAGGATCGCATCGGTGCCGAGTTGCTCGGTCGTTACGTCGCGCTCGCCTTGCACATGCTTGACCTCTTGGTGCAAGAGCGCTGCGAGACGCTGCGCGCGACGTCCACAACCTTGGCGCGCGAAGCTGAAACGCCGCTCAACGAACTGACGCAAGCTGCGCGCGAACTTGAAGCTCATGCCAACGATGACGCCACTCGCGCATTTTCGAAGCGTCTCAGCGAAAACATCGCGCGCGTCGAAGAACTGCTGAAAAATGCAGGCACAGCGCAACGAGGCATTCTTGGTGCAGAAGAGTTCATGCGTGCGTTCTCGCGCGAAGGGCTCGTTGATCCTCTCTTCGCGGGTCGACGCGTGCTCGTCGCCGATGACGACGATGCGACGCGCGAAACTGTCCGCGACGTGTTCATACAGCAAGGTTGTCGCGTCACCGCATGCATCGACGGCAGAGCGGCCATCGACGCCGTACGCGCACACGCCGCAAGCGCAACGCCCTTCGACCTCGTGATCTCCGATATTCGCATGCCCGACGCGAACGGTTATGAAGTTTTCCGCGCATCGAAGGACGCGAGCCCCGAGACGCCCGTCATTCTGATGACTGGTTTCGGCTACGACCCAAACCACTCCATCGTGCGATCAGGCCAAGAAGGACTTCACTGCCATCTCTTTAAGCCGATCGAGATCGCTCAACTGCTCGAAGAATCGCGCAAAGCGCTCGCCGCGCGCGCGTAACACGCGTGTGCACCAGCGCACGCACGTCAAACGCGATGCGCCACCAAGACGCGCTCATGACCGTCGCCATCGCGCAGCACGTCGACATCTCGCCAACCCGCACGTGTGCCGAGTTTCCGCACGGCGTCACCGTGCTTCCATCCGATTTCGACGAGCAACAGCCCGCCAGGTCGCAGGCGTCGTTCCGCTCCCGCGACGACCGCTCGCACGAACTGCAGCCCGTCGGCGCCGCCTCGCAACGCGCTTGCGGGTTCGAACTCACGGACGTTTCGGTCGAGTTCCGCGTACTCAGCATCCGTCACGTACGGTGGATTCGAAACGATGAGGTCGAATCGTTCGTCCTCGCGCATCGCTCCGTACAGATCACCCACACGAAAGTCGACGTTTGCCCCGAGACGGGCCGCGTTCCGTTGCGCGAGCTCCACAGCTTCCGCGACGATGTCGGTTGCAACCACCGACGCAACTCCGTGGGCGGCAACACTCGAAGTCGTCGCCGTTGTGTCTCGTTCCGCTCCGACAACATCGCTCAGCGCAGGCTCCGTCGCGCGAACGTGGACCTCAGAAGCGATGTCACGCACAACCGGAACTGCTGCCGGCTGCTGCACAGCCTGCAACTGCACCGCTTGATCGAGTCTGCCCGCAGCGCCGCGAATCGGCCGGCACCCGGTACCGTCGGGCCGACGAATCGCACGCATTCCTAGGGCAATGGAGACCGCGATGCATCCAGTTCCAGTGCAGAGGTCGAGCACATCCATCGATGATTCTGGCTTCTCAGCGGTTCGTTCGCGGATCCAACCAAGCGCGCGCTCCACGAGTACTTCCGTGCATGGACGCGGGATCAGCGTCGAGGGGCCCACTTCGAAGTCGCGCCCAAAGAATGGCCAACGGCCGACGAGATACTGGACCGGCTCGTGACGACCAGCGCGCGTCACGAGGGCACGCAGACTCGTGAGCTCTTCCGACGACAGTTCCCGCTCCGGCTCCATGTAGAGTTTGAGCCGTTCGACGCCGAGGACACTCGAAAGCAAAATTTCCGCCACCGCGCGTGGGCTATCGACCTCGCGCTCGGTGAGGTGCGGCACCATCCACGCAAGAAGTGCGCGAACCGTCCATGCACCGGTGCGCGAAGTCTCGGCTTGCCCCGCATTTCGCGTGACGGTGTCGTTCTTTGCACCGTGTGAACTGCTCATGAAAACCTCCTCAGGACACTCTCCGTGGCGAGGGCGCGATCGTACGACTTCCGGAGGCGGCGAACGTATGTCGCGACATGTTCCCGCGATGAATCACGATTCGCAGGAATTCGAACGACGGGAGTCAAAGCGGAGGCGCGGAGAAGGACGAGTCGAACAGGTCGAATCGAGTGCTTGACTCTTGGCCCGCACGCGACGCGGCCGCCTGCAGGGGCTCCCCATCGAGTTTCGTGAAGATGCGTGACACACGAGGTTGTTGAATCAAATTTGGAGGAGTCAGGCTTGTCGACCCTCCGAGCCGCCCCCGCTACCATGCCCGCCCTTCCGGGTCTCGGCCCGGCCTCGTCCCTCGGACTGCAGCTCATGCCCACGACTCCAGCATCTCACCCAGAATCTCACCTGCAGATCTTCGCAGCCGTCTGTTCGAGCGCGCATGTGAAGGAAGTTTTCGCGAACATCGAGACCCTCGGCGACCGCATTCGCTGCCACGCGAAGGGATGCCCCGAGCCAGCGTGGTACGAACTCGCTTCGACCGATCTCGGCCTGATGGTCCGGTTCGCGACACCAGACCGTTGGCTGAGCGAGTCCATCGAGTCGGACCTCATGCACTTTGGTGATCCGATCGAGGAGTTGGTCGAGGAGGAACTCGCAGAACTCGGCTGGCGCGGCAAAGTGCCGACGGTCAAGCATTTCCGCGATGACGCGAAGTTGTACACCTTCGAGAATCCCGTCCCGCTCAACGACTCCACAGGATCGAGCGCGGCGGAACTCGCAACGAAGTTTTTGCTCGCCTACGAAGCCGCGTTTCGTGCGCTTGGCGATGTCGGCGGCGGCGATGAAGACGAGTGAGAGAGGCGCGAGAGGTTTGGGCCTGCAAGTTTCAGGAACGAGTGTGTCAGATGGAAACATCGCTCGATCAATGCTCTCGATCAATGCTCTCTTTGAGAGCTTGATGCGAGTTTGCTCCGCAGGATGAACGGCGTTTTGCGCCGTGAAGGGAACAGGGTGTCGGAAACGGGATGGCCATGCGCGTACTCATGCTCGGTTGGGAGTTTCCCCCGTTTATCACGGGCGGTCTTGGCACGGCTTGCTACGGCCTGACGAAGGCACTGGATCGTCAGGGCGCGGAGGTGACCTTTGTGCTTCCGAAATCGGTGCCATCAGAGAGTGCGTCGCACGTACGACTCGTCAGTCCTGGCGCAATCATTGAGCGTGTACGCGAAAGTGCGACACCGGCGCCTGCCGCCAAAGCCCCCGCAGCGACGAGCGCGACCCAGGCCGTTTCCGCAACAAACCGCGTCGGCAACGCTGTTCCCTCGGCTTCGGCGAATCCTCGGCCAGTTGCCGCACCAACGGAAATGTCGGCGAGTGAGCGCGAATCTTGGAATCGCATCGTCGAAGAATTTACGTCGACGCGCTTCATCGAATTACCCGCAGAAGCCGGCAGTTTTTCATCCGTCTACGAATCGCACGGCGAGTCGGCGGGCGTTGGAACAACGAATCGCATCGCCGAAAGTGTGCGCATGATGCGCGATGCGGGCTGGAGTATCGAGCGCATTCGCACGCTCGCAAAGGCCGGTGCGTTCCCCGAACTCACGCGCGATCCGATCGATCACGCGCTCGCCACCGCACTTCCAGAAACCGCAGATCGACCGAAGGAAGCCGTTGCCGCCCGCGGCGCGGATGCCGCCGACTATTCCGGTGATCTTCTCGGAATGGCCGATCGCTACGCGCGTTTTGTGGTCGATGCAACACGCGGACTGGATTTCGACGTCATCCACGCGCACGATTGGCTGACGTATCCCGCGGGTCTCGCGCTGCAGAAATTGACGGGAAAACCGCTGCTTGTGCACGTCCACTCTACGGAATTCGATCGCTCCGGCGAGCATCCGCATCAGCAGATTTACAACATCGAACGCCGCGGCATGCACGGCGCCACGCGCGCGATTGCGGTGAGCATGCTCACCAAAAACGTCTGCGTGAATCGCTATGGCGTGAACGCATCGAAAATCGATGTGGTCTACAACGGCGTCGATTTGAATCCTGCCGACGTGGGCGTGCAGCCCATCCATTCGAAGGACAAAATCGTCCTCTACTTCGGCCGCATCACCATGCAGAAGGGCCCGGAGTACTTCATTCAAGCCGCAAAGAAAGTGCTTGAATACATGGACAACGTGAAGTTTGTTGTCGCGGGCTCCGGTGATCAGGCGCAGCGCATGATCGAGATGGCTGCGTCGATGGGCATCGGAAACAAAGTGCTTTTCACTGGGTTCCTGCGCGGTCGCGATATCGCGCGCGTCTTTGCGATGGCTGATCTCTACGTGATGCCGAGCGTGAGCGAACCCTTTGGTATCGCGCCGCTCGAAGCGATGAGTCACAACGTTCCCGTCCTGATTTCGAAGTCTTCTGGCGTGAGTGAAGTCTTAATGCACGCCCTCAAAGTCGACTTCTGGGACATCGAGGATATGGCCGACAAGATCATCGCGGTCTTGCGCCACCCACCGCTCTCGCGCCAACTCGTCGAACACGGCGCGTTTGAAATTCGCGGCATCAATTGGGACGGTGCTGCCACGCGCACGATCCGCTGCTACGACCGCGCACTCGCGGCCGTTGGTGCGCGGTCGACGTTCTGATCGGCGCCCGAGAGGCGCAAACGGACCGCCCGTACGGCGGTCGGTTTTTCGTGGAATCGACGTGGTCCGCGCGATTGGTCCACCCCTGCTCGTGACCCAGACTGCAACCACGAATTGCCACGTCTCGCGTGGATTCACGCGTTTCCTGCGGCCGCGGCGAGAGCGGGCGGATCTATACTCTCCCCTTCCACTATGGCGCTGTTTTTCAAGTCGAAAAAGTCCGCTCCCGCTCCCGCACCTAGCCAACCGGCGTCGCCCGCAGGTCGCGCCGTTGCGCCTCTTGATCCAGCGCTTGAAGCGCGGACGGTCGCGATCGGAACCGACTTTCTGACACGCGCACGCAGCGCGAAGACAAACGTGCTCGCCGTCTGGTCGGAAGGCCTGATGGATTGGGCGATGCAAGATGAGGCCTTCAAGGTCCAAATCTTCCGTTTCGTCGACTGCTTCCCAACGCTCAAAGACAACGATGCGGTCTACGACCACCTCACCGACTACCTCGCACAACCTGGCGTGACACCGCCGCCTTTCGTTGCAACCGCGTTGAAGGCGGGCGTGCTGATGAAGGGCGTTGTGACGAAGACGATGTCGACGCAAATCACGTCGATGGCGTCGAAGTTCATCTGTGGCACCGACGCTGCGTCGTCGCTTCCAAGCCTCAAGAAGATTTGGGATTCGGGGCTCTGCTTCTCCGTCGATCTTCTCGGCGAAGCATGCGTGAGCGATGACGAAGCCGAAGCGTATCGCCGCAAGTATCTCGATCTCATCGAGAATCTTCCTTCGACGGTCGCTGCGTGGGGCGCGAATCCGCGTCTTGAGAGCGATCACCTCGGGCCGATTCCGCGCACGAACGTCTCGATCAAAATCAGCTCGCTTTCTGCGCGCGTCGATCCGATCGATACCGAAGGCTCGATCCGCGGCTTGCTCGACGCGCTCGGCCCAATTCTCGAAACCGCGAAGCGCAAAGGAGTTTTCGTCAACTTTGACATGGAGCAGTTCGCGCTCAAGGATTTGACGCTCGAACTCTTCATGCGTGCCTGCGAGAAGCACGATTTCCACGCTGGCTTGGCGATGCAGGCGTACTTGCGCTCGGGCGACGATGACGCGCGCCGCATCATCGAGTGGTCGAAGCGCACGGGCCGCCAAGTCACGGTTCGTCTCGTGAAAGGCGCGTACTGGGATTACGAAACGATCAACGCGGAACAACAAGGCTGGCCTGTTCCGGTGTGGAGCCGCAAGGTTGACACCGACGCGAGCTTCGAGCGCATGGCCGCGGCTTTTGTCGCATCGACGCCCGCGACCAAGGGCGAAGGCGGCGTGAAACTCGCGCTCGGAAGTCACAACGCGCGCTCGATCGCAGCGACGCTCGCAGCACTCGAGAAGCGCGGACTTCCAAAGTCGGCACTCGAACTGCAAATGCTCTACGGCATGGGCGATCAACTCAAGAGCGCGGCGATCGATCTCGATCTTCGCTTGCGCGAGTATTGCCCCGTCGGCGAACTGATTCCGGGCATGGCGTATCTCGTGCGTCGTCTCCTCGAGAACAGCTCGAACGAATCGTGGCTCAAAGCAGGCTTCAAAGACAACGCATCCGCTGAGAAACTGCTCGCGAGTCCGCATCGCGCGTTTGACACCGATCCAGGTGTTGAACGCATCGCACAAGGACCCGAGCGTCACGCGTTGAGTGCAGCGCCCGCTGGCATTTCAAATGGTCGTCCGTTCTTTACGGAGCCCATGCGTAACTTCGCCGAATCGTCTGCGCGCTCGAATTTCGCCGCAGCGATCACGCGTTCCAACGTCGCGAACGTTGCGAATTCCGGCGCCGCCGATGATGCGAAGCGTGCGGTCGCTGCTGCGCACGCTGCGTTCCCCGCGTGGTCAGAGAGTCCATACACAACACGTGCTGCGGTACTTGTCGCAGCCGCTGCCGAGATGCGCACGCGTCGCGATGAGCTGTCGGCGATCATCGTGAAAGAGTCGGGCAAAGTGTGGCGCGAAGCAGACGCGGATGTCTGCGAAGCGATTGACTTCTGCGAGTACTACGCGCGTGAAGGCGCCAAACTCTTTGCCGCCGAGCGACTCGGCAAGTTTGTCGGCGAACTCGACGAACAGTGGTATCAACCGCGCGGTGTTGCTGCGGTCATCGCTCCGTGGAACTTCCCGCTTGCGATTTGCTGCGGCATGACCGTTGCTGCGCTCGTGACGGGCAACACCGTCGTCGTGAAGCCCGCAGAACAAACGCCGTCGATCGCGCGCACGATGTGCGAGATTCTCTGGCGCGCAGGTACACCGAAGGACGTGCTGCATTTCATCGCGGGCCCGGGCGAAACCGTTGGCGCGACCCTCGTCCGCGATCCGCGCGTGGCGATCATTGCGTTCACAGGCTCGAAGGCCGTTGGTCTCGACATCGTGCAAGCAGCCGGCGTCGTGGCGCCGGGACAAGAGTTCGTCAAGAAGGTTGTCTGCGAAATGGGCGGCAAGAACGCCGTCATCATCGACACGTCTGCTGATCTTGACGAAGCAGTGCTTGGCGTTCGACAGAGCGCGTTCGGTTTCTGCGGTCAGAAGTGTTCCGCAGCAAGCCGCGCGATTGTTGTCGGCAGCGCGTATGAGCCGTTCCTTCATCGACTCGTGGGCGCAACGAAGGCGCTCGTCGTTGGTGATCCAATGAACTCGGGTACCGACATCGGCCCCGTCATCGACGAAGAGGCCGCACGCAAGATTCGCTCGTACATCGAAATCGGAAAGACCGAAGGCAAGCATGAACTCACGCTCGAAGTACCCGCGGGACTCGAAGCGAAAGTTGGCAAGCCGTACGTCGGTCCTTCGATTTTCAGCGGCATCAAGCCTGACGCGCGTCTTGCGCGCGAGGAAATCTTCGGACCAGTGCTCGCTGTGATGTATGCGAAGGACTTCGACGAAGCACTCGCGATCGCGAACACGCCGGAGTACAAGTTGACCGGCGGCGTCTACAGCCGAAAGCCCGCGCACTTGGCTCGCGCACGCCGAGAGTTCCGCGTCGGAAATCTCTACCTCAATCGCGGCATCACTGGCGCGCTCGTTGGGCGTCAGCCCTTCGGCGGCTTCGGCATGTCGGGCATCGGCTCGAAGGCCGGCGGACGCGACTACCTGTTGCAGTTCGTTGAGCCGCGCGCCGTTTGCGAGAACACCATGCGCCGAGGATTTGCGCCTGGGCTCGAATGAGCCGCGTGAGTGAGCCGCGTGAATGAGCCGCGTGAGTGAGGCGCGTGGGTGAGGCGCGTGGGTGAGGCGCGTGAACGAGCTGCGCGCGAGAGAGATGTGATCGAAGCGTGCGCGATGTTCGCGGTCGAGCGCACTGCGTGATTCGACCTCGCGTGGGTGTTTCTCCCGTCGCGCTCCGCCGAGAGCTTTTGAAGAAAAAGATTCGTCGATTTTTCGCTGCGGTATTTTTGCCATGAAATGCGAGTGGCCAACGAACGCGGGTTAGAACCGCGTGCATGCAGCGCATTCTTAGTTTTGCCCTCCGCGGGATCGACGCCCTCCCTGTCGAAATCGAAGCCGACGAAGTTCAGTCGGACGGCGGTGCCACGGCCAGTGGTCCCGACGAACGCTCCTCAACGCCGGGAATCTCCGTCATCGGACTTCCCGACGCGTCGGTGCGTGAGTCAACACATCGCGTCCGTGCGGCCCTT
Organism: Planctomycetaceae bacterium; assembly: GCA_027483065.1. Lineage (GTDB taxonomy): Bacteria > Planctomycetota > Phycisphaerae > Phycisphaerales > SM1A02 > QWPT01. The sequence continues at coordinate 5,542 of JAIXVI010000198.1, read as the reverse complement.
CGCAATCTCGATCTTCCGACTCCACGAGGCCGATGCACCATCAACCTCGCGCCCGCGGATCTCCGCAAAGAAGGGCCGGTGTACGACCTTCCGATCGCCATCGCACTTCTTCGCATGCTCGGTGTCATCGGCGAGCGCGCCGATCCGTTGCTCGCGAAGTTTGGGCTCGCAGGCGAACTTGCACTCGATGGCGCCCTGCGACCGATTCGCGGAGCCACAAGTTTCGCGGCCTTCGCGCGTGCGCAAGGATTGAGAGGCGTCATCGTTCCGCTTGAGAATGCGCCCGAAGCCGCTGCAGTCGAGGGACTTGAGGTCTATGGGGTTGGTGATCTCGGTGAGGCACTTGGGTTCGTCAATGGGCTCTACGACCTTCCGCGCGAGAAGCCTCCGACCGAATGCCCGCCGCCGTTCGGCGCCGCGCTCGACTTCGCTGAAGTACGCGGCCAAGAGGCGGCGAAACGGGCGCTCGCGCTTGCAGCTGCCGGCGGACACAACGTGCTTCTGATCGGTCCTGCTGGAAGCGGCAAGACCATGATGGCGCGCGCACTGCCGGCGATTCTGCCCCCACTCTCGCCAGACGAGGCCCTCGAAGTCACACGCATTTACTCATCGGTTGGCGCTGTGCCGCGCGGCTCTGGGCTCATTCGCGAGCGACCGTTTCGCGCACCACATCACACGGCGAGCTCTGCGGCGATCGTCGGTGGCGGCTCTGTACCACGGCCTGGCGAGGTGAGCCTCGCGCACCACGGTGTGCTTTTCCTCGACGAACTGCCCGAGTATCCGCGCGTGGCGCTCGAGTCGCTCCGTGAACCGCTCGAAGACGGTTTCGTCACGATTGCTCGTGCGCAGGGCACGATGAAGTTTCCAGCACGCACGATGTTGGTCGCTGCGATGAACCCATCACACGCTGGTGGATTTGCCGCGAGCCTCTCCGAGCGACGTGCACAAGAGAAGTACATCGGCCGTTTGTCGGGACCACTCCTCGATCGCATCGATCTTCACGTCGAAGTTCGTGCGGTGCCGTTCGCGAGTCTGCAATCGGCGCGCGCAGGAGCGTCCACGGCGGAACTGCGTACGAAGGTGCTTGAAGCGCGCGGTCGTATGGAAGTTCGTCAAGGGCGCGATCGACCGAACGCTCGCCTCGGGGGACGCGAACTCGACCGTCACTGTGTCCTTGAGGGCCCAGCGCAGCGTCTTCTTGAGGGGGCGATGCGCGACCTTGGACTCTCCGCACGCGCATACGACCGCATCCGGCGCGTCGCGCGCACCATTGCGGATATCGATGCATGTGAACGTGTCAGCGAGTCGCACGTCGCAGAAGCGATCCACTATCGCGTTCTCGATCGAATGAAGGGTGCACAGGCGACAACGGCCCTTGCCGCGGGAGGGGCCTTCGCGTGAGGCGCGCCCCCGCCCTCACTCCCGCTACCCGGGTTGTGCAGCGATGCGTTGGAACGGTTCTTGCGCGAACTATTGCGCAGACCGTCGCGTTGACCGTTGCGCGAGTTGTCGCGCAGGCATTCGCTTGGGTCATTGGCTCGGTTGTTGGATCGATCGTCCGGAACACCATCGATCGCCACGGTCGTACGCGCGTCATTCCATTGGCTCGCGATCGCAGCCACCGTGGCGTTGATTGGAGCCAACGTCGCTTCGCGCCGAGCTTCCGCAGAAGCGAGTCGTCACGCACCTTCGCGAGGCGCACGACGCACGCGCTTGAACCCATTCGGACGACCGTCGTCGTACTCCCAGATCGTGATGTCGAGCGTGCGACGCCCCCAGCGCATCGCCGCCTCATGCGTCGGGAAGAGCACATCCAGCCGATTGCCTTTGATCGCTCCACCCGTATCGAGCACTGGCACCACTGCGCCGCCGTCGTACCCCGGAACGCTCACCAACGAACCGAGCGGGAGCACTTTCGGATCTGCCGCGACGAGGCATCCACCGTTCACCTGCACGGAGTAGCCACTCGCGGTGATTCCATCCGCACTCGTTCCACAACTTCGTTCATCAGGGCTGTAGGCCGTCACCACCATACGCACTATCCGCACGGCACGAACTGGTCGCGCATCGAACGAGCGAAGCGCAGCGATCGCCATCGATTGGCCACCATCTGCGTAGATCTGCTTGTCAGCGATGGAGGGCGCTTCTCGCGTTGCGATAGCTCGCACGTCCTCACGTGTGCCATCCGCTGCTGTCGTGCTCCAGTACTGGACGATTTCTTGCGCGAGTTCGCTGCACCAGCGAACAACCGAGTGGTGCTCGATGCTTTGACGCGTCAACTGCGACGAGTGCGCACCACGAGCAATCGCGTAACCCAGCGGAGCATTCGCGCCGAAAAACTCCCGCGCTCCAACCGCTTGATGCATGTGCCGATTCGATGCGGCGGCGCGAGAGTTCCTCGCTCCTGCCCCGTTCAACGCGCGCACTTCGATCGTGTCCTCGTGCGCACTTTCAACCGTGGATTCTTGTTCCACCGAACTCTCGGCCACGCGTCCTGTCGCCACACCAAGTCCAACGAGTATCGCGGAGACAAACACTCCAACAGCACCCGCGCGCAACGACGCATGAGGCCGCTCGCGTTGAACGATCGATGGGGAAGCGTGTTGCTTACTTGGATGCATGCAGGATCAGGTCGACTGAGATTGCCACGAAAGCATGCGCGGTTTGACTTGGATCACGCAAAGCCAGAAAGCTTTGCGCTTCCACAAAGTGTGCGGTGGCGAAGTCTTCGGACGCACGCATGGAACGCCGCTCCCGAGCCGTTGCCCGCAGGCCTCGGAGCGTATCCCGACGACGCGCGGTGTCACGATCTGATTCCCAGATTGCCTGTGAACAGCGTGATGAAGCCAAGAAGAAAGATCAATTCCGCAGAAAGTGCGCTGCTTCGATTCAGCCCGGTATTGCCTTCAACGCCCCATCCACCTCGTCGGGATGCTAGGTTGACCGTCTGTGGAGTGGACACCTATCCAGATTGCCCTCGTGGCGGCCATCGCACTCACCGGTGGAACTCTCGGCGGACTCCTTGGTCTCGGCGGGTCGGTGTTCATTATTCCAACGATCACACTCCTACTCGGACCCAACTACCACCTCTACCAAGCCTCCGCATTGATTGCGAATGTGTTCGTTGCGAGTGCGGCGACCCGCAAGCATCGCGGCAGAGGCACCATTCGCCGCGATGTCGTTCCGGTGATGGCCGCAACAGCTGCAGTGATGGCGCTGCTCGGCGTCTTCACCAGCAACGTCATCGATGCCGCGTGGCTTTACATCGTGTTCGGCGCGTTCCTGTGCTACGCGTCGACATCCGAGATCGTTGGATTGCTTCGACGAAAGCCCGACGCACCGGAGTCACCCATTGGCGCGACCCGATGGGGTCTTGCCCTCGCGACAGGCGCGATTGGGGGCTTCCTCTCCGGACTACTTGGAATCGGCGGTGGCGCGATCATGGTCCCGATCCTCCGCAAGTTCGGAAAGATCCCGCTCCGCCAAGCGGTCGCTTCTTCGGCGTGCGTCATGATCGCGGCGTGCGTCATCGGCGCCATTGCCAAAAACGCGAGCCTGATGAACCTCGGACAAAGTGGTGCCACAAACGCCACGTTGTCCGATTCGCTCTGGCTTGCCGCGATCCTCGCCCCGTCGGCCATGATCGGTGCGACGCTTGGTGCTGTAATGGTTTACCGTCTTCCAACGACCCTCATTCGGAGCATCCTCTCTGTGCTGCTCGCCTATGTCGGTATTCGTATGGTGTTGACGGGCCTGCAGTGAGCTGCGTTGGCATCGGCGGGGACTCTGAGAGTGCCGACATCGACCAAAAACACACACGCGATGCCGTGGCATCGCGTGTGTGAGAGATTCGACCTGATGGAATGGATCAACTGCCCGCGCGAACTCAGCGTCCAAAGCAGCCAACGGTTCCCTTGGGAACCCATTGGCCCCAGACGGCAACGTTCTGCTGCTTTGAGTTGGTGTAAAGATTGAACGGAATGAACTGGACGCCGATGGTTCCTGGCTGCGGAGTTACCTTCAGCTTCACATGCGTGATGCTTCCTTCGCGCTCTGAGCCGATCAACTCGACTCGTGCTGCGCTCGAAGAACTCGCAGCCGTAATGACACGCTCGGACTCGGGAAGATCCGAGACGTCGACAGTGAACTCGTACGAAGCGCCCTCCTCAAGACGACCAAAGGTGTGGCGATAGTCGGTCAACTTCAGTGCGGGCCGTGGGAGGCTCGACTCATGCCGTACGAAAACGTCGACCAACGGGCAATCGGCACGGTCGGTTTCGATGATCCAGTATCGCGGGGCCACTCCCTCGGGAAAGTCACGAGCAAAGTCCCAATCGACGAGGTACTGACTGCGCGGCTCGTCATTTGCTGCGTCGAAGCCGACGAGGTTGGGCGCCTTTCCACCGATCGAGCAGATGCGGAAGGGTTGCTTGTCGATCGACTCGACCACAATTCGGCCCGACTGCGGCTGACCTTTCACTGCGTTGAGGTAGGCAGGGCTCACGCGAATTGGAAGCGAGACTTCGTTCACGAGGCCGAGCGTCACAACTTCCGTGTAGCCATCGATCAGAATCTTGATGTCGGCGCGCTTCGTTCCAGGCGCAGACTGTGCGGTCATCGCGGCCTTGAGATCGATCGATCCACCCACCGGAATCTTCTGTCCCGCGATGTCGGTGATCGCCGTGCACTTGCAGCCTGGCTGCACCGTCAACACCTCAAGTTCCTTCGTACCTGTGTTGATCAGTTTGCAAACGCCCTCAGCTTGCTTGCCCGGGGCGATGATGCCAAAGTCGAGAACCGCCGGCTCGAGGCGCAGAGGCGGCGGACCATCAACCGGTTCCGCATCCGCGGAGTCCTGCGCTGAGGCCGTCGTTTGCGCCGCAACGGCGGGCTGAGACGAGGCGGAAGCCGGGCTTGAAGATTCCGCCGGAGCAGCGGGTGTAGGCGTCGCAGCGACGTTCGATGCTGCAGTCTGCGCGGCTTGCGGCGGTGCGGAATTGCCTTGATCGCATCCGGGGCTCGAGAGGATGCAGACCGCCGCGGTCAGCGCGGACAAGAGCCCCTTGGTGCATTGAATCTTGGGAAGTGCCATAGGTGGAAATCGGACGGGATCGAGCATGAGATCCTTCATTCGTCGGTCTTGCGATTGCAGATACTGCCCGGACAACCGGGTCGGAGCGCGAAGTCTACTCGAGCCGAAAGTTAGGCTCGGCACCCCGTCCCCTTTCGGGTGTTTCGGGGGAGCCGATACCCTGGCGAGGACGTTTCGTTGCGGATGTCGAGGCTTCCCGGCGTACGCCGCGGGTGGTTTTCTGAGGTTCGCGCAGGTTGATTGGGGAATTCCAAGAAAAATTACCACAGGGATTTGCACTCTCTCGGATTGGGTGCACATTGTTGCTGAGTCGAGTCGCAAGACTCCTCCTAACAAGCCCTTTTCCCTTTCTCCGCCCCCGACTTCGGTCGGGGGTCTTTCGTTTTTGAGCGCTCGCAACCTGCTTCGCAACTTGCTCGCTCTGGCGGGGATCGCGTCGTTTCGGGGCGC
>JAIXVI010000046.1 GCA_027483065.1 Planctomycetaceae bacterium | reverse complement strand
GCGCTCTCTCGCACACTCACCGATTCGTACGCGCAACTCTCGATCGAGCGCGCGACGCGACACCCGATCTCGCCGCCTGTTACTCCGCTCGCCACGCCGCCCGTATCGCCGCCCGCGGCTCGCGCCCGGCCCGCGCCCCTCACTCCAAACCCGACGCCCGAGAAGTCAACCGAACACACGAAATGTGGCATGCGATCTCTCGCTTAAACGCCCGCTCCGTTACATTTCCGTCATGGTGGAAAGTAGAGGTCCGACGGAAAAGGATTTCACCGTGCTGCTCAGTCAGGCGCGGGCTGGCGATGAAGCATCGCTGCGCGTGGTTTGGCGCGCTGCGTACGACGAACTGCACGTGATGGCGCGGGGGATTCGCGCGGGGTACCCGCAGCGCTCGACGCCGAGCCCGACCACCATCATTCACGAGGCGTTCCTCAAGACCTTCGCGAGCCGTGCCGCGGGCGGGGGCGATGCGGCGACGTCCGCGTCCCCAACCGATCCCTCCTGGGACAGTCGCGCGCACTTCTTCGGATCGTTCGCGCGGGCCATGGCGCAGTTCTTGATCGATTGGCACCGCACGACCCATCGACTGAAGCGCGGCGGCGGCGCGGCGACCATGACGTTGACCGATGTTGCGAGCGATCTCCCGAGCCTTGCGCCGCTTACCGATTTCGATCAAGCCCTGTGCGAAGTCACGCCTGCGCTGTTTGATGAACTCGACAAACTGCAAATTGATGCGCCCGATCTCGCGAACGTCGTATGGCTGCGGTACATGGCAGCGCTGAGCCTCGAAGACACCGCGAACATTCTCGGAATCGCCCCGCGCACGGTGAGTAAGCGCTGGAATGCGGGCCGCGCGATTTTGCGTCGTTCGCTGAAACAGCGATTTCGCGACCTTCCGCGGGAGAAGGCGCCCGGCGGTAACAACGACGGTCGCAACGACGGTGGCAAGGACGGTCGCAAGGACGGTCGCAACGATGGTCGCAACGATGGTCGCAAGGACGGCCGCAGCGACAACAACGACACGGCCTCGCGCACGAAAGGCGGCGCGTGATGTCTGCAGTCGAACCAAATGGCAGAGATGAGCAGCGCGACCCCGCAAACCGCTCAAACGCTACAAACCCCGCGAGCCCCGCGAGCCCTACGAACCCCGCGAGCCAGTCAGGCCACAATTCTGCGCGCGCCAGCGAAACGGCGGCGACCGTCCAGGCATCGAAGTACGACGTCATCGTCGATCTTCTTGATGCGGCACTTTCGATGACTCCCGACGAGCGCGCTCGTTTCCTCGACGGCCTCGCGGCCCGTCACGAGGACCGCGCGCGCGAACTCCGCGAGTTGCTCGAGGCGCTCCCGGATCCCGAGTATCCAACCGACACCATCAGGCCTGTCGAGCAGGCGTCGGGCTCCGCCGCGGGCGATGCATCGAACAAGTCACACGACGATTCGCACGACGATTCGCACGATCCCTATGTCGGCGAACCGCTCGTGGGCGAGATCGTTGGTGGTTGTCGGCTCACAAGCGTGCTAGGTCGCGGCGGCATCGGTACGGTTTTCGCCGCCGAGCAGGTCGAACCGCCGCGGCCTGTCGCGGTGAAAGTGCTGCGTGCAGCAAGCGCGCGCGCCAGTCACGTGCGGCGATTTCAAACCGAAGCTGCAGCGCTCGCACGACTCGAGCATCCAGCGATCGTGCGCATCTACGCCTCAGGTATTGCGCGCCGCGAAGGGCTTGAACTTCCATACATCGTGATGGAGCGTGTCACCGATGCGACGAATTTCGTTGACTGGGCGCGAACTTCACAACGCACACCGCGAGAGATTGCCGCGTGTCTTGCGGAGATTTGCGATGGCATGCAGCATGGGCATCGCCGCGGACTCATCCATCGCGATCTCAAGCCGACCAACATTCTTGTCGCGGCCGACGGAACTCCTCGCATCATCGACTTCGGTGTTGCGCGCATCTTTGGCGAGACGGCGCCGCGCGCACAGGAAACGCTCGCAGGCGCACTGATCGGGACGCCTGCATACATGGCGCCTGAGCAGTTCGAACTCCCTTCGGCCGAAGTCGATACGCGCGTCGACATTCATGCGCTCGGCACGATCCTCTACGAAGCGCTCGCCGGGCGGCGCGCGTATGAGATTCCGCGTCACCTCTACTTCGATGCGGCGCGCATCATTCGCGCGACCGAGCCTGTCGCCGTCGATCGTATCGATCGCAACATCCCGCGCGACCTCGCAGCGATCGTTGCGAAGGCTATCACGAAAGACCGTGACAAGCGATACGCGACGATGGCGGAATTCGCCGACGATTTGCGCGCGTTTCTCGATGGGCGTGCGGTGCGCGCGAGGCCCGAGTCGCGCGGCGAACGCGCCATACGTTGGATCCGCCAAAATCCGGCGTGGGCGATGGCGATTTCGATGACGACGATCGCGTTGGTTACAGCGGTGATCTTCACAACCGTGTCGTGGCGGCGCGCCTCGCATCAACTCATGCTCGCGAGTCTCGCGCGTGCGGCGACGGCGTCCGGCAGTCTCGATTCGTACACGACGAGAGAGCGGCTCAAAGAGGTTCGTGAGGTCGCGGATGAGAGGATTCCCTCGTTTGTATACGGCTTACTTGAGTCGCCGTTCGACAGCAACACGCTCGTCAATGGACCACACGTCGGGCAATCTCATATCTACTCAGGCGCGCTTTCGCCTGATCGCACCCGCTGGATCGCAACGGGCGATGGCCCGAGAGTGACCATCCTCGAGATCGCAACGGGGAAGGTTCTGCAGACCGAAGTACCCAACGCGCCCGGCTACACATGGGGCTGTGGATTCAACGGCGACGGATCGCGTGCGTTTGTGGCCTGTGAGAACGGGCTCTATGAAGTGACAAGTGACGGTCGCTGTGTTCCGCTGCTCGAGACGCCGCTCGGTCAAGTTCGCGCGATCCTCCCAAATCCGATCGATCCTGAGGGCTTCTACTTTTTCCTGGCTAGCCGCTCGATTCGACGGTTTCCCTTGCAATCTACGACGCCGCAGCCTGATTTCACGTTTGGTCAAGGAACTGGAATCGGAACCTTGAGTATCGTCGGCCGCCGCATGTACGCGGCCGCCGCAGACTCGTTGGTGTACGCCGTCGACATTCTGGACGATGGTTCTCTCGTGCGAGATATGGAGTTCGCGCCACCGCCGGGTCGCGGCATTGCTGTGGCGGCGCTACCTGATGGTGGTTCGATTGTGCGCGGGCTCGTGGATGGAACGGTTGATGTTCTTGACGGAAAAACGGGAGCGCGGCAAGCACGGGCATCGGTTCGTCATGAAGTGAGATCTGTCGCGTCTTCCCCGAGTGGTGCGTTTGTTTTCGCGGGTGATCGTGGCGGTCGTCTCCATCGGTTCCGCGTCGTCCGTGATGAACGTACGGGTGTTGTGCAAGATCTCATTGCCGCTGGTCTGCAGCGAACGCTGAGTCCTGATCCGGTTTGGGCTCTCGGCCCAGTCGATGATGAAGCGGTGGTCGCGAACATCGGTCACGACGTCGTTCAATTCGACTTCACAAAGCGATGGGCGGACGTTCCCCAAAGATTTGGCGATGACACGGTGTACGGAGTCTCGCGCTTTGATGGCCAGCGATTGCGGGCGGTGGGCGATTCTGGCGTTGTGCGTGAGCTTGATCTTGCGGCAGGATCATGGACTGATGTTGCAAGCATTGGGAGTCCTTCACGCTTCGTGACGATGTCGGCCGACGGGAAGACAGTTGTCTCGTGGGATGGCAGAAAAGTCCGGATGTGGAATCTCGATACCTCGCTTACGCCGTCCACTGACGCCCGAGACTCCACGTCGCGCGTACTTCAACCGATCGAGATCGATGCCCCGAGCAGCGTCGATCGAGTGGCCTTTGCTTGGACGGACGATCAAACGCAGCTAGCGGTCGCACTGGATCAACGCATCTTGATTTTGGATCGCACGGGCAACATCGTCTCAGAGGGCAACATCACGTTTGGCAATGTGAACACGGTCGTATGGACGAGCCCGAACACACTCTTTGTTGTCGGTGCAAATGGGAAACTTCTGCGAACTGATCTCGTGGTACGCGGTGCGGAAGTGCTCGTGACCAAGACAGATGGGGGGAGTTTCACCTACATGCGCGCCAATGGGCGTGTGGTGAAGTGCCAACTCGGCGGTGAAGTTGACATCTTCCCGAGTGGGAAGGCGGAAGTACTTCAGCGCGCCCCCGAGCAAGCGCTCAAGGGACACACGGATGTCGTCGACGCGGTCTCGATCGCCGAAATCGATGGGGAGGATTGGGTTGCAACGGGCGGCGCCGATGGCACCGTTCGTGTGTGGCGACTTTCAAGCGGTGAGTGCTATTTCACTTCTACGCCCGGAAACGCTCGTGTGCGCTCCGTGCAGTGGTCGCCTGATGGAACGAGCCTGATGACGATCGATCAGTTTGGCAACGCTCGATTTTTCGACACCCGCACGCGGCGAGAACGTTTGCTGCATGCGCCGGGCATCGAGTGAGCTACATCGAGTGAGCTACATCGAGTGAGTTGCATCGCGTGAGCGTCAGTGATTGCGCCTTTACGAGTGGGTCTCTTCGAGCTGCGGGGCTCGCTCATAGAGCGCAGGATTCGTTCACGCAGCGCGGCCTCTGAGCGCACCGCGATGTATCACTTCGCCACTTCGTACCCGCGCCCAGCGTACGGCCAGTAGCCGCCGCGCATATTGAAGGTCTGGAAGCCGTGTCGTGCGAGGAATGCCGCGGCGCGCGCGCTGCGATTGCCGCTGCGGCAGTAACAAACGACTGGCTTGTCGCGCGGAATCTCTGCAGTGCGCGAGCGAAGATGCGTGAACGGCACGTGCATCGCGCGCGGCAAATGCCCCGCGCCAAACTCTGCACACGTGCGGACATCGATCACCGTCACGGCGTTGCGCGACACGAGTTCATGGACGTGCACCGGCGAAATGTCGTCAACGCCACTGGTCGCGAATGATCCCGTCGCGAGGCGCGAGACGTTCGTTGGTTCGATGAACCCTTCGATCGCCGCGGGCGCGATGCCGACGCGAAGGAGAACGCGTGCGATTTCGGGAACGAGCATCGCCGGAGCGATCAGGACAACTTGATCTTCGTCATCGAGATAATTGGCGACCGTTGGTCCGAACGAACGTTCAAACGGCGCGCTGATCGAGTAGGGCAAACGTGCGTCGAGATAGTCGTTCCACGGCCGCGTGTCGATCACGGTGAAGCGCGGATCTTGGCAACAGTTCGCAAACTCGTCGGAGGTGAGTTCGCGCACCGCAGGCGGCGCCGAAAGCGCGCGGCCGCCGTGTTCGTTGAGTCGTTTGACGCGCGCAAAGTAGGGTGGCGGCGCGGTTGTGCCATCCATCACCGCTCCATCGAAATCGCCGTTCGCCGCGTGTGCGCGCATGGCGCGATTGATGACGCGCTCGATTCCGATCGTCGTTGCGGGCATATTGCAGATTTGCGTTCCGCACGCGCTCCCCGCACCGTGGCCGGGAAGCACTTGCGTTTCTGCGGGGAGATCGTCGAGACCCGCGATCGAAGCGCGCATCGAGTCAATCGCTTCGCGGAGCGAAAGGCCGTCGGTCGCAAACGCGCCGAGATCGGGTCGCCCCACGTCGCCCGCAAAGAGAAAGTCGCCTGAGAAGAGCAGGTGCGAGCGCCCGTGCGGCGCGGCAAGTTCGAACGAGAGGCTTTCGCGCGTATGACCAGGCGTGTGACGCGCCGTGAACGCAAGCTTGCCGACGGCGAACTGACTGCCAGCCTGCAAGCGGGTAACGTGCGCGTTGGGCGCGAGGGTTGCAGTGGCGAGCCACGCGGGCGCCGGGCCCTCCGCGGAGAGATACGCGGCAACCGGGTAATGCGTCACGAAGCCTTCGATGCCGCTGACGAAATCGGCATGCACGTGCGTCTCGGCGACGGCGACGATGCGGTGGCCCGATTCCGCGGCGAGCGCGACGTAGCGATCGATATCGCACGCAGGATCGATGACGATCGCCTCGTGGGTTTCGTCGCAGCCGACGATGTACGAGGCCTGCGCGAGCGAAGAATCGAAGACACGCCGAAGAAGCATGCGCGGAGTCTACCGTTCGAGGGGATGGACTTCACGCCGATTGCCTTCACGGGTTTGCCTTCGCGGGACTCATCTTCGCGGGCCGCGATTTTCAGGGCGAGTACATTTCCCGCGTGTCCACCGAAAGCCCGCTCAAACAGAATCGCTCCGCTGCCGCCGCGCTGAAACGTGCGGAGTCGGTCTTCGCGAACGAAACCGGCCCTGTCGACGATCGCTTTCTTGCGTCGCTGGCGCGGCTTCTCCACGAGGCGGGCACGCCGTCGCATCGCATCGAATCAATCGTGAGCGGCTGCGCGGATCGCTTGGGCATCAAAGCCTCGATTTTCTCGCTCCCAACGTGGATTTCGATCAGCGTCGAAGATGGCGATCGGCAGCGAACGTCGAACTTTCGCGTTGATCCCGGTTCGCCCAAAATGGCGTTGCTTGAAGAGACCTACCGCGTTGCCGATCGTGTGGCAGCGGGGGAACTCGACGCGCCGCGCGGCCTCGCGGCGCTCCGCACGGGCTACGAGCGCCTGTGGCGTCCTCCGTCGATTGCGATGACCGTGGGCTACGCGCTCTTTAGCGCGGCGGCGGCGCGGCTCCTCGGCGGCACGGTCGACGACATGATCGTGGCGCTCCCCGTCGGCTTCTGTGTGGGTCTTTCGTTGCGACTCTCAGCAGGTCGGCGTGAACGCGAACTACTCTCGGAGTTTGGCGGTGCGTTCTTCGCCACACTCTTCGCCGCGCTCGGGGTGCTCATCGCGGCGAAAGCGAGCATCGAAGCGAACATCGCAGTCGTCGCGCTCGCGGGAATCGTCACGTTGCTTCCGGGTCTTGCGCTGACCACGGCGATGAGTGAACTCTCCGCGCGCAATCTCGCCTCGGGCAGCGCACGGTTGATGGGCGCCGTGACGTCGCTCGTGGTCATTGCCATGGGCGTCGCGGTTGGCGAAGCGACGGTGCAGTTCCTCGGACTCGGCGCGCTGAGTGAACAGCAGATGCCCGTCGCGGGTGCGCTCAGTTTCGATATCGCAACGGCGGTCGCACTCGTCCTCGGTGCACTTGGAATCGCGATCGCGTTTCATGCGCGGCCCGCACGATTCTGGCTCGTGCTCTCGTCGTGTGTGCTTGGCTACGTTGCAGCACGCGTTGCGCGAACGACGTTCGACGGCGCACTCGCGCCGGTCGCCGCGGCAGCGTTCATCGGCATCGCCGGCAACGTGTACTCATGGCTGCGACGACGTCCCACGGGAACAGTCGTCCTCCCTGCAATCGCGTTGCTGCTCCCAGGAAGCATCGGTTTCCGCGGCATGCGTAATCTCATCTCGCGCGACACCAGCGACACACTCGCGGGGCTCGATACGTTCACACATGCACTCGTCATCGCAGCATCGATCGCCGCAGGACTCTTGATCGCGAATGCGCTCGTTCCGAGGCGCATTCACGCGTAGTTGCGGGCGTGCCACAAGAGATCTGCGACGTGCAGTAAACAAACACACGCACGGACTTCTGCATCCATCGTGTCTTCGCACGTGCCGCGAACAACGGTGCGCTGTCGCTGGTTTACGCGAAAATCTGCTTCATGATGCGCCCGTGCACATCGGTCAGGCGATGGTCGCGACCGCCGTGTCGGAACGTGAGCATCTCGTGATCGATGCCAAGCAACGCGAGAATTGTTGCGTGGAGATCGTGGACGTCGACCTTGTCGACTGCCGCGTAGTAGCCATAGTCGTCGGTTTCGCCGAAGGAGAAACCTGGCTTGACACCGCCACCCGCCATAAACATCGTGAATCCGTGCGGGTTGTGGTCGCGGCCGTCGCCGCCCTGCGCGGTTGGCGTGCGACCGAACTCACCGCCCCAAAGGACCAGCGTGTCTTCCAACATGCCATGACTCTTGAGGTCGCGAATCAAGCCCGCGATCGGCTTGTCGACTTCAGCCGCATTCGACGTGTGTTGATTCTTGAGGTCACCATGCTGATCCCACTTGTAACTGTGGGTGCACTGAATGAAGCGCACGCCCGCCTGCGCGAATCGCCGCGCGAGCAAGCACTGGCGACCGAAGTTCTCCGTCTTCTTCTCGTCGATTCCGTAGAGCTTCTGGGTCGCTTCCGATTCGCCCGCGAGGTCCATCACTGCAGGCGCCGCAGCTTGCATGCGATAGGCGAGTTCGAAACTCTCGATGCGACCTTCGAGAGCGCCGTCGGTGCCGTTGCGCTCTGCGTGCGCGCGGTTGAGTTGCTGCAGAAAATCGAGTTCTTTCCGCTGGAGTTCGCGCGGAAGTCCTGCAGTCATGTGCTCAAACTGCGCTTGCGATGCGGGAATTCCTGCATGGCCGATCGGCGTTCCGTGCGTCCACGCTGGAAGGAACGAACTCGAGAAGTTGTTCACACCGCCGTGACCGAGCGTCGGGCAAATCGTGATGAATGCGGGGAGATCATCATTCTCCGTGCCGAGCCCGTACGAAACCCACGAACCCATCGATGGACGAATGAACGTATCGGTTCCGGTGTGCACCTTGAGAAGGGCACCGCCGTGTGCAGGATTTGAGCCGTGGAGGCTCTTCACAAAGCACAAGTCGTCGACGCACTGCGCGACGTTGGGGAACAAGTCGCTCACCCATGCGCCCGATTGACCGTACTGCTGGAACTTCCACGGACTCGCGTAGAGGTTTCCCGTTTCTGCGAATTGCACGCGCGGCTTCGCAAACGGAAGCGGTTTGCCGTGATCGCGTTGCAAGAGCGGCTTGTAGTCGAACGTGTCGACCTGCGAAGGACCGCCGTGCATGAAGAGGAAAATCACGCGTTTGGCGCGCGGGCGAAAGTGCGTCGCGTCGAGCACGCCCTTCACGCCGCCGTTCGCTTGTGCTTCGCGCGCGAGAAGTCCCGCAAGCGCGATCGAGCCAAAGCCCGCGCAAAGACCGAGCAAAGCCTCGCGGCGCGTGAGCGGATGATGTCGGTGGTCGCAGAGCATGTGATTCGCTTTGTGAGATCAGCCGCATGCGGCCGTGCGTGACATGTCAGTGTTGCCGCGAACGGGCTCAAGGCAACAGTACTTACTCCCAGAACTTACTCCCAGAACTTACTCCCAGAACTTACTCCATCGTGACAAACTCGTTGGTCGAAAGAAGTGCGTGGCAGAGTCGCACAAGTGCGTCTTCGGCGTTCATGCCGCCGCGCTCAAGATCCGCCAAGAAACTGCGCGATTCGTCACGTTCTACCGGTTCGGGATCACGCGCGAGCGTCCGGCGGAACGCTTCGCGAATGCGGTCATCCGCGCTCGGCTCTTCCGACGAAAGCTCGTTTGCAATCGACTTCGCCGCGTCTTCGACAAACGGTGCATTCAAGAAGAACAACGCTTGCGGCGCGACGACGGTGCGAGGGCGACAGTCGATCGGTGCGCTCGAATCGGGGTAATCAAACGCGCTGAAGAGGCCAAACATCGCGTTGCGAATGACGGGGAGATAGATGCTGCGGCGCATCGTGTCGTAGCGCGCGGCGTTCCCGGATTGATCGTTGGTGACGTAATCGTGATCGCCCGCACCAAGCAGCGTTCCGCCCATGGTGCGATCAAGCGTGCCGGCGACGGCAAGCACAGAATCGCGGATTGCTTCGGCTTCGACGCGACGTCGCGGGAAGCGCGACAACAAGCGATTGTCGGGATCGGTCGTTGGGAGTGGCGTGTGCGTCGAGCTCACCTGCCGGTACGTCGCGCTCGTCATGATGTAGCGATGCATCGCTTTCATGCTGTAGTCGTTCGCGACAAAGTGACGCGCGAGGAAATCAAGCAGCTCGGGATGCGAGGGTTTCGAACCAAGCACACCGAAGTTCGAAGGCGTGTCGACGAGGCCCATGCCGAAGTGCCATGTCCAAATGCGGTTCACCGCCACGCGCGCAGTCAGCGGATTTTCGGCGTCCGTCATCCAGCGTGCGAATTCAAGCCGTCCGCTTTGGTTCTCAGGAAATGCAGGGCTTGGCACGACGCGCTCGAGCACTGCGGGCATCGCGCGCGTGAGTTTCTCGCCGATCGGTTGCGTGTGATCGCCGCGATCATGAATCGGCGTTTCATCAACCTTCGACTCTTTCACAACGAGTGTGCGCGGAAGGGCACTCGGGCGATGGGCGTCATGCTCGGTACGCGCGGCGATCGCAGCGTCGTACGCCTCACGCGCTGGGCGCGGCGTGCGTGCGAGCGTTCGAAGTTGCGCGCGAACTGCGACATCCGTTGGCGCTCCGGCGGTTTCGAGCATGTGCTCAACCGCTGCAAAACCATCGGCAAAACGAGCGCTGCGAAGTGCTGCGTCGCGTGCGCGATCGAGTTCGTGCGCGCGCGCTGTCCAAGCCTTTGTCGCTTCCTCGTGTCGCTTGACTTCCGCAGCCGTCGCCAGCGGTCGTTGCGCCACGCGGCCAACGGTCGCGATGTTGTCGAACGTCGAAACGCTGCGGAAAATCCCAGAAAGCGCGAAGTAATCGCCGTGTGAGACAGGGTCAAACTTGTGATCGTGGCAGCGCGCACACGAAATTGTTTGTCCAAGGAACGCCTTCGTGACCACATCGATTTGCTCGTCGGCAACGTCGACGCGTTCCTTCTCTTTGTCGGGCTCCGCGAGCATCTTTGGCCCGAGCGCGAGAAACCCAAGTGCTGCGAGGCGTCCGCGTGTTCGCGCGTCATCGTCGGCGGTTGGATTTGCAGACTCCGGGATCAGATCGCCCGCAATTTGCTCGGTCAAAAACTCATCGAACGGAATATCGCGATTGAACGCGTCGATCACGTAGTCGCGATAGCGGAATGCGTTCGCGTAGGCGATGTTCTCGTCGACACCGTTCGAATCGGCATAGCGCGCGACATCGAGCCAGTGGCGACCCCAGCGCTCGCCGTACATCGGGTTTGCGAGAAGCGCATCAATGCGACGCTCGTAGGCGTCGGGCGCGCGATCGGCTTCAAACGCGGCCACTTCTTCCGCCGATGGAGGAACGCCGATCAAGTCGAGGTATGCGCGTCGCAGGAGCGTGCGTCGATCAGCCTCACGCGATGGGGTGACACCAGCTTCCTCGAGTTTGGCCAATACGAATCGGTCGATGTCGTTGCGCGCCCAGCGCTCGAAGAGCACCGTCGGCGGCGTTGGTCGCGACATCGCTTGGTACGCCCAATGGGTCGCGTGACGCGCGGTCTTCTCGGGAAGCGGCCGGAACGTCGC
>JAIXVI010000105.1 GCA_027483065.1 Planctomycetaceae bacterium | reverse complement strand
CTGGCGCGAGCCGCGCGAAAGGGAGCCGCCGCAGCGGCGACCGCGACGACCTTGAGCGCTCGCAACCTGCTTCGCAACTTGCTCGCTCTGGCGCGCGCCGCGCGAAAGGGAGCCGCCGCAGCGGCGACCGCGACGACCTTGAGCGCTCGCAACCTGCTTCGCAACTTGCTCGCTTTGGCCGGCGCCCCTCGGAGTGAATCCTCGGGGGCCGAGATGAGCCGCTTTTGCTCGCTCTGGCGTGAACCGCGCCTACTTGCACACACCCCACGTTGCGAGCACTTCGGAGAGATCCGCGGCATCTGTCGTGCCGTCGCCGGTCACGTCGCCTGCGGCCGAACCCCAGTTTGCGAGCACAAGCGAGAGATCGCTCGCGCCCACCTGGCCGTCGCCGTCGAGGTCCGTCGCGCAGCCCTTGCAGCTCGTACCGCTCTCGCAGCAGTCGGGAATGCCGTTCCCGTTCGCATCGGCGAGCAGCCCATCCGCGATCTCGCACGCGTCGGGCACGCCACTCGCGTTGCAGTCGAACGGCAGCGCGCCGTCGAAGCCCATCGCGCGCACGAGCGCCGTCGCCTGCGTGAGGTAGCCGAACACAACTGCCGACGAGAGGTTGTTCGGATCAACCTCCGCGCCCGCCGCGATCCAAGTCCGCTGCGAGATCGTCGACGTATCGACACCAACCGGGAACTGGTTCCCGTAGCGGTCGCTGTAGATCACACCCGCGAAGAAGCTCGTGCCGGCCTCGCCGATGTAGGTCGGGTCGATGCGGATCTCGTTGAAGATGCTCGTATTCCCGTTCGCGGCTCGCGCGTTCGCGGTGACGAGCAGCTGCGCATCGGTCGGATTGCCGTCGTTGTTCGGATCGCTCCAAAGCGCGACCTGGTAGGGCTCATTCGCGATCACATTCCCGAGCACGACGCGGATCTCCCCGATCCACTCTGAGCCTGACTCGACGTTGAACTGGTTCATCCACAGCACGTCGGCGATCGACCCGAAGCCGAAGTTGCCATCGCGCGTGCCGTCGTCGATGAAGTACTCGAGCGCGTACTCGGGTTCGCCGAGTTGGCACTCGTCGGGCACGAGATCGTTGTTGCAATCGGCGCTTGTGCCAGCCACGATGTCGGTCGAGTCGAGGAAGCCGTTCGAATTGCAGTCCTCGCATTCGTCAGGGATGCCCGTGCTGTCGACATCAACGCTCGTTCCCGACGCGAGATCGCACGCATCAGGCGTGCCGTTTCCGTTGCAGTCGGCGGCGGATCCATTACCGATCTCGCACAGATCAAGCACGCCGTTCGCGTTGCAGTCGCCGCCGAGGAGTTGGCACTCGTCGGGGATCAGGTCGTTCTGGCAGTCGGCGCTTTGACCGATTGCGATATCGAGTGAATCAAGCTGTCCGTTCTGGTTGCAGTCCTCGCATTCATCGGGAATCCCCGTGCCATCCGCGTCGACCGCGGTTCCTGCGGCGATCTCGCAGGCATCAATCTGCTCGTTGCCGTTGCAGTCGTAGATCGTCGACTGCGCCTTCGCGCGCAGCACCCACTTGCCAGGGAATGGCACAGCGTTCTCGACGAGTTTCGCCTCGAGTACGCCGGTGAAGAGATCATTCGCGTTGATCGCGTTGTCGCTCCCGACGATCCACGACCGTCCAAGCACCGCTGCACCACTTGTATCGAGCGGCCCGGGGAAGTCGTTGGTTGTCGCCGTCGTGATCGCGCCGATGAAGAAGCTCGTGCCGTTCACGCCGACGTAGGTATCGGGCATGTCGATTGTCTGGAGGACTCCGAGCGGGCCGATCGGCACGGTCTTCGAAGCGAGCACCTGCGCGTCGGCGGGATTTCCGTCGCCGTTCGGATCGCTCCACACGTAGATGGTTGCGGGCTGCGTGTTCGGCGCGAACACGAACATGATCTCGATTGCTTCAACCGTGCTCGCGCCTTGCGTCACGCGGTGGTTCGTGAGCCACGCCATGTTGTCGCCCGCGCCGCGGAGACCGAACTCGGGGCCGCCGTCATCGATGCGGTAGTCGTACGGCTCGCCGTACTCGCAGGAATCGGGCTTCTGATTCGCGTTGCAGTCGATCTCGGTTCCGTCGGCGAGATCGCAAGAGTCAGGGCGGCCATTCCCGTTGCAGTCGTTCTCAACGAGTTGGCAATCATCCGGAATGCCGTCGAAGTTGCAGTCGTTGCCGTCGATCTGGCAGTCGTCGGGGATGCCGTCGGAATTGCAGTCGCCGCTCGTGCCGCCTGAGATGTCGCACGCATCAGGGACACCGTTCGCGTTGCAGTCGGCCTCGCACTCGTCGGGAAGTCCGTCGCGGTCGCAGTCGCTCGATGTGCCCGAGCCGATGTCGCAGGAGTCGGGCTGGCCGTTGTCGTTGCAGTCGCCGCCGCCGGCGCGCGCGAGCAACAGTCCCGGCTCGATCACGCCCTGCGAGATGCGCACTTCGTCGACGCTTCCGCGCAGCGGCTGATTGAACGCGCCGGAAGAGTTCGTGTGCGAACCGACGAGGACCGGCGCCGCGACCGAAACGCGGCCGAGACTCGCGAACACGTGATGCTCGACCTGTTCGTCGAGCACGAAGCGGACCTCGCTGCGGTCCACGTCGACTGACACACTGACGAAGTGCCAGTCCTGATCGTCGATACGAAAGTTCGATGTGACCGTCCAGAACGCGCTCGTCTGCGGGCCTCCGTTGCCGAAGGCAATTGCGAGCTCACGACCGTTGAAGCCGCCCGTACGCCCGTAGTTCGCGACGCCGATCGACGGCATGTCGCCTGCCTGCGCGAACAGGATGTAGTCGGCGAACTTGTCGCCCGATGCGAGCGCCTTGCGCTGCACGAGCACCTGTCGACCGTCGGCGTTGGCGGCGGCGGCGTTCTGCGACAACTTCACCCACGCCTCGATCGTAAAACTCTCGCCGGTCGTATCGAGGATGCGCGCGGGATCGTTGACGACGAAGCGGCCGCTCGAGCCGAGTTGCGCCGAACCGACGTTCAGCTCGGCGGTCGCGGGGATGATCGGTTCCGCGACGCTCGTGCTGGCGGCGACCTGTGTCGGCACGCCGTCGAGCATGAAAGGGCCGCTGTCCTCGATCGACTTCCCAACGCTGTCGAGCCGCCAATAGGCGAGCGTCGCGCTCTGCGCGACCTCGCACGAGTCGGGAATGCAGTTCGCGTTGCAGTCGGTGGCGGTGCCGGCGGCGAACTCGGCGGCATCGGGAAGCCCATCGAGGTTGCAGTCGTTGCACGCGTCGGGCCAACCGTCGCCGTCGCCATCGGCGATCGGATCGAAGGCCGTCGTCGGCACGATCTGGCGCGTGCCGCCGGGAATCTGCCACTCGAGCTTCGCTTCGGCGCCGCCACCACCTTCGTAGTAGTCCATCCGGAAGATGTAGCGCTGCCCGGCGACGAGCGGGACCGTCGCGCTCCACGTGGTGGGCGACTGTGGCTGCCACTTGTTGATGAGCGTCGCGCCGCCGATCGCGAGGCGCACGCCGTCGTCCGTCGTTGTCCAGAAGGTGTAGGTGCCGGTCGCTGGCGCGATGAGCGTGCCGGTCCAGCGCACGGCGAAGTTGTCGTTCGGAATCGAGGGATCGGGCGAGTCGCCGTTCCACTGGAAGGCGATCGTCTCGTCGATGCGCGAGAGGAGGCGCTCCGTGAACTGACCTCCACTTTGGCTACGCCAGTACTGGCCGACGAGCCCGCTCGGCGCAGCCTGCTCCGTTGCTTCAGGCAGGCCGTTGTCATCGCAGTCGTCGCAGGACTGCGCAAGCGCGCCGCCCTCGATCGCGACGAAGGAGAGGGCGGAGAGGAATACAGGCAGCGTGCGCTGCGCGAGCGTGTCGAGGTAGGTCGAGTGCATTGGAGTATGAACGAGTGTGTTCAGCCGCAGTTGCCCCATGCGGAGAGAAGCAGCGAGAGATCCGCGGCGTCGGTGGTGCCGTTGCCGTCAACGTCGCCGCCGACCGCGCCCCACGCGCCGAGAAGTTGCGAGAGATCCGACGCTTCGACAGCGCCGTTCCCGTCAAGATCCGCCGGGCACGCGGGGCCTGAGCATGGAGTGGGAATGCCGGCACCGGGATCGGGCAGCGTGCCGTTCGCGATGTCGCAATCGTCGGGAATGCCGTTGTCGTTGCAATCGGGAACCGCCATGCGGAAGGCCGATGTCGGCACGGTCTCGTAGGCCGGATTGCTGCCTGCGGATGGCGGGGCCCATTCGAGGAAGCAGAACTGTCCGCCGTTTCCTTCGTGGAACTCCATTCGGAAGTCGTACGCGGTGTTCGCGGCGAGTTCAATCGCACCGAAGCCGATTCCAGCGTTGTCGAGCCAGCGGTTGATGACGATTTCGCCGTCGATGTACAGGCGCACGCCGTCGTCCGAATCGCTGCGGAAGCGCCACAGGCCCGATTCTCCGCCCGTCGTGATGGTGCCGGTCCAGATGACAATGAGATCATCACTCGGCGCGGTCGTCGGTTGCCAGTTGTTGTTCGCGAAGGCGATGTTCGCATCGCGGCGGACGGCGGCGAGTGGGCCGGGGCGGTATGGATCCTTCGAATTCGACGAACCAAGCCGCGGGTAGTAGCGGCCGACGAGGCCCGACGCCGTCGCCTCGCACGAATCGATCACCCCGTTTGCGTTGCAGTCGGCGGCACCCGCGGCGACGTCGCATGAGTCGAGGACGTCGTTCGCGTTGCAGTCGGTCGCGAGGCCGTTCGCGAGTTCGAACGAGTCGGCGATGTCATTCGCGTTGCAGTCGGAGGACTCACAGATATCGGTGACGCCGTTGCCATCGCCGTCGAAGGTCGGTCGGTACCGTGAACCCGCAAGCGCGAGCCAGTCGGGCGTGAAACTCGGACGCCAGCGCAGCCGCATGCGCTGATCGCCGCCGAACTCGCGCAGCGTGAGCTGGATCAGATGCGTTCCCGCCTCGAGATAGAAGGGGCCGCGCTCCTCGTTGCCGGTGTTTGATCCGAAGAGCAACACGCCATCGATCGCAAGCGTTGCGCGGTCGTCCGACTGCATTTGGAAGTCGTAGTTGCCCGTGGCGGGCACGATCAGCGCGCCGCTCCAACGCACGGAGAAGTCGTCGGTGGGCACGCCGGCGGGTTGCCAGTTGTTGTTGCCCTCGTTGGTGACATTGAAGTCGAGGCCGAGCGGGCCCGACGCGTCGAGGCGCCGTGCGACAACGGGCCCGCTGAAGTCGTTGCTGGCGTAGTAGCGGCCGATGAGCCCGAGGAGACTCGGTTCACAGGAATCCGGAATCCCATTCTGGTCGCAGTCGATCTCGACCGAGTCGCAGCCGTCGAGAAAGCCGTCGCCGTTACAGTCGAGCGCAGCGTTCGCCGCGAGGTCGACGCTATCGGGGACGTAGTTGCGATTGCAATCGCCCGAATCGCAGAGGTCGAGCACGCCGTTGCCGTTGTTGTCGACGCCGGCGCGGAAGTTCGTGTTGCCGATGACGTTCCACGTCGTTGAGGACGAAGTCTTCCGCTCGAGTTTCATCTTCGCCTCGCCGAAGTCCTCGCGAAGTTCGAGGCGGATGAAGTGCGTGCCCGCGGTGACGAGGATCGGGGTCGCCGGCACGATCTGATTGCTCGTGACACCATCGGACGAGCCGATCAGTACGCCATCGAGATAGAGGCGGTAGCCGTCATCTGCGCTGACGCGGAACTGGAACGGCGCGGTCTGGTTGAAGAGGAGCCCGCCGGTCCAGCGCACACTGAACTCGTCGCTCGGCACACCCGCGGGGAGCGACCAGTTGGAGAGGTCGAACGTGCCTGCACCGCCCAGATCGACGCGCACGGCGGCTGGCGAACCCGACCACGTGCGGTTTGCGAAGTACTCGGCCGTCAGACCTTGGATCCCGACCTGCTGCGCGTCGGCGAGCCCGTCGCCGTTGCAATCCTGTGCGTAAAGCCCGGTGGGCGCGGCGAATAGGGCGACCAATGCGGCGGCCGCGCCGTGCGTGATAGAACGGAAGAACGAGGCGCGGTTTGGGCGAAGGTGGGGCAGGGCGTGGACGAAGGACATGCTTCTCTCCATGGGTGGGATTTCCGGAAATTGACATGGTTTCGAAGGAAAGCAAGCAGAAAGCGGCGGATTGGCAGCCGCCAGAGGCCAATGCACACCCCTGAGTGTCGGCCTGCCCAACAGGCGCACACTCTCCGGTCTGAAGTCCATTGCTCGGTTACGTGTTCGCGCGCGCGAGGGAAGGCAGCGGCACGTCGAGCGCGTCGGCGACCGCGCGCAACACCAAGTGCTCGGTTTCAGAGACGCGGTCATCGTGTGCGGCGGCGCGTGCGGCGAGCGTCAGAAGTTTCTGCCGATCTGCGAACGTGAGTTGTGAGAGTCGCGCGACGGCCGCATTCAGCGTGTCGAGCGAGCGATCGCTTGCAGGGGGCATCGCGGGAGCTTGCATGCCGAGTCCTGCGTAGGCGCGATTGAATGCGGCAAGTGCGGCGTTGTCTTCGTGTTCGACCGACGCGACCGTTGCAATCACCGTGCGAACCTCGCTCGCGAGATCCGCGAGCCGCATCGACGCCTTCGTCGGCGCCTTTGCGAATCGCCGCTCGACATGTCGCTCGAGGCACTTCGCAAGCGCCCATTCGCGCAAATCGATGGAGCCGTCGGCGCGCATCGCGTGTGCGAGTGTTTCGCGAAATGCGCGGTAGCGGGTGACACCGAGTTCGAAGAGGGCAGGGCTTGCGAGATCGATGACCGCGAGCTGTGCATCGCCCGAGAGACGCGCCAACGGGGACGCGAGTCGTGCATACATGTCGTATGCCTCGCGGTCGCGCTCGGCGATAAGTGCGTCGCACGTTTGGTGGCCCGCCGCGCGGCGCGCGACTGCGTAGCAAAGTGCGCGTGCGCCGACACAATCATGCGCGGCGTCGACGAGTTCCGTCGGAAGTGACGCGCGCCACGACGCTGCCGCAGCGATACCGCTCTCGTCGAGTGTTCCCGCGTGCTCGACGGCGCTCGCAGCACTTGCCATTCCGCCTCCGCCAGCAAATCCCGCGGTCGGCATCGCGGCTGCGGCTCGGTTGCGCGCTTGCGTGGCACGCTCTGCAAACTGGCGATTCGCATCTTGAGGACTCTTCGGGCGCTCACGCTCAGAAGCGGAGCGCTCACGCTCAGGAATCGCATTCGCGCCCATCGCCTTCAACGCAGCGATGCGCACTTCGAGCGGCGGGTGGGTCGCAAACAGCGTATTCAAACTCGACGCGAAGAAGAAGTGGTTGAGTTCGCTTGCGGCAGGAGAGTGAATGCGCGCGGAGTGATCGCGAATCTTCGCAAGCGCGCAGGCGATGCCGTTCGGATTGCGCGTGTACTGCACAGCAGCAGCGTCGGCGAGAAACTCGCGCTGCCTGCTGATCGCGGCTTGGATCAAGCGTCCGAAGAGCATGCCGAGCGAGCCGATGCCCCACACGACGAGTCCGACGACGATGAGTCCGGCGCCGATCGCAGGTCCTGGGTTGTTCTTTCCTCCACGCGAACGCGCAAGCGCCGGACCGATGAAGCGGAAGCAGATGTACCCGAGAACACCGACGGCCATGATGCCCGCGATGACCGCGGTTGTTCGCGCATTGATGCGCGTATCGCCGTGGAAAATGTGGCTGTACTCGTGCGCGATGACGCCTTGCATCTCGTCGCGCGAGAGAAGCTGCATGCAGCCGCGCGTCACGCCGATCACGGAGTTCGTCGGATCGGGGCCGGCGGCGAACGCGTTGATCGACGGATCTTCCATCACATAGACGGGCGGCACAGGAACGCCCGACGCGATCGACATCTCTTCGACGATGTTGAGCAGTTGTCGTTCGCCTGGATCGCGCGTTGACGCAGAAATGCGCTGTCCGCCGAGCATTTCCGCGATTTTCGTACCACCTTGCGAGAGTTGCGCGAGTTTGACGAGCGTCGCGATGATGACGATCGCGCCAACGATGCCGATGACGCCAAGGAGAAGTCGCCACTCGGTAAACGCGCTTGGTCCAACTTGCGTGGCGAGTAGGCCTGCGATCGCAGCCCACATGGCGATGATGGTGCCAGCGATACCAAAGATGAAAAACGCAACCAATCGTCCGGTTTGCTTGCGTGCGTTGTCTTGGCTTGTGAAGAAGTCCGTGGACATCTCGCTCCCTCAGGTCGAAGCACTCAACTCATTGCGAAACACCAACAAACCCGCGTAGAACTCAGAATTTCACCGCCACGGCTGCGCGCGCAGCGGCATCGGCTTCAAAGAGACCCATCTCGGTGATCCCAAACGTGCGCGCGACGACGCTTGCAGGAAACACGACGATCTGTTCGTTCAGACGCATCACTGCGTCGTTGTAGGCCTGACGCGCAAACGCAATGCGATTCTCTGTGCTCGCCAGTTCTTCTTGAAGTTGCAGCGCGTTCTGGTTTGCCTTCAACTCGGGGTAGCGCTCGACGAGACCGATCAGTCGACCGAGCGCGCCATCGAGCGCGGTCGAAGCATTCGCGAGTTGCGTGATCGATGCAGCACCGAGCATCGCGCCCTCCGTGGTGCCGAGCGCTCCGAGTGCACCTGCGGCTTGCGAGCGCGCTGCAATCACGGCTTCGAGCGTGGCGCGTTCATGCACCATGTAGCCTTTGACCGTTTCGACAAGATTTGGAATGAGGTCGAAGCGGCGCTTCAACTGCACATCGATTTGGCTGAACGCGTTCTTCGCGCGCACTTGCGAGCGGCGAAGCCCGTTGTAGACAGCGATGACCCAAATCGCGGGCACAAGGACCACGATGGCGAGAACGCCGAGGCCGACAAAGAGCGCAGCGTTGGAGAGTACGAGCGGGATCCCTTCCATGGCCGCGGAGTGTAGCCGCGCGCGGGCGTCCGTCAGGCGCCGAACTCCGCGTTCCACTTGCCGAGAATCGCACGACTTCGTGCTCGCCGGAGTTTCGTGCGCGCGAGCAAGTCGTCGACGAAACGCACGGTGTCGAGCATGTAGGGGCCGATCCCAAGCATGACGGCGTCGGCGCGCGCAGCATCGGCGGCGTCGGTGACTTCGCCGCGGGTTGGGAAGCCGTGGTCGGTCATCGATTCAAGCACTTGCGTCGCCCAGATCACGGGGACGTGCGCAGCTTCTGCGAGCGCGAGGATCTCATCCTGCGCTTCGGGCAAGTTCTCAAATCCGATTTCGACACCGAGATCACCGCGCGCGAGCATCAACCCGCATGGTGGCATCTTCATGAGTTGAAGCAGGATTTCTGGCAGAGCGTGGCACGCTTGCGGGGTTTCGATCTTGGCGACGACGCCGATCGGACGCTTCGTGCGAGCCAAAATGGCGGTGTGCAAATCGGCGATGTCCGCTGCATGCCGCACGAAACTCATCGACACAAAATCCACGTGTGCGACGGCGAAATCAAGCGTTTTGAGGTCGTCGTCCGTCAGTGCGCGAATCGGGAGATTGGTGTCGGGGACATTCACGCCCTTGCGATCCTTGAGCGGCCACGTTCCGGTGCGCGCAGCTTCGATCGTGCAGGTTGCCTCGGCGGAAGCGCGGTTGATGGAAACGCAGCGCGCGCGAATGTTGCCATCGTCAAAGAGAACGCGGTGGCCGACTTCGATGTGCGCCACGAGTTCGCGCGGTCGCACGGCGATGCGCGCAGACGCGGTTGCGCGGCCCTCGGCATCGCGTGGCGCGTCGGTGCTCGCGGCATCGGCGTGCAACACCACGGTGTCGCCGGCACGCAGGGAAATTGGGCCGCTCGCGCACACTCCCGTGCGAACTTTCGGCCCAGCGAGATCGATCGAAATTGGAATGCGTCGTCCGCGCGCGGCTGCTGCCGTTCGCAACGCATCAGCGCAGGCTTTCCACTGCGCCGGATCGCCGTGCGACGCGTTGATGCGGCCGACATCCATGCCAGCGTCGATGAGCGAACCCATGAACGCAGGGTCGCCTGCGCCCCAAGGTGGCAGCGTCACAACGATGCGCGTTGCGTGCGGAATCGGCGGGCCGAGGAGTTCAGCAGCGTGTCGCTCAAGCAGCGTCGCGCCATCGTCGAT
>JAIXVI010000214.1 GCA_027483065.1 Planctomycetaceae bacterium | reverse complement strand
GAGAGCGCGATCGCATCCATGTCCGTGATACCGCTCGCCGCAGCCACGACGAGAAGTGCAGCAGAGCCCGCGTACGCGATCGTCGCTTTGGTGACGATCTGAATCACCACAAAGACCGCAGCAAACGCGAACGCCGACGAGAGTTGCGTTGGATTCTGCGGTTTACTCGGCAGATTTGTTGCGAGCGTCGTTGAACCATGCGCGGCGTGCGCGTCGGTCGTGGCTGTGGTTGTGGCTGTGGTTGTGGAGGTGGTTGTGGTGTTTGCCGCCGTCGCATCGATCGCGCGGCGCGCTCGCACATGGCTCGAAATGAAACCCGCGATGAGCGTTGCAACGCCAACACCCGCGAGCCACGGCCACAGCATCGCGAGCGCACCTTTCGATGCGACACCCACGAGGAGCATCAGTCGAAGTGGCAGAATGCCGCAGGAAAGAAGCGTGATAGCTGCAGCGTTCGCATGCGCTCCGCCCGCCCGCACAGAGCGCGCCGCTCCGACGGTCGACGCTGTGCTTGAAACAAGTCCACCGAGGAGCCCCGTCGCGAGTGTCCCCGCGCGCGCGCCGAGCAGCGTCTGCGCGATGTATCCCGCGAGACTCAACGCGACGACAAGGACGACGAGCATCCACGCCGCGCGCGGATTCACCGCATTGAACGGCCCGAGTGCGCGATCGGGCAGCACCGGCAACACGACGAGTGCGAGCAAGACGAAAATGGCGATCGCGCGCACGTCGCCGGGCGCGAGTCGGCGAATCACCGCATGGAGTGGATCGCGAATGTAGAGGAGGAGGAAGAGTGTTCCCGCGCCCGCGATCGTCGTCGAGTAGTGACCGAGGACCGCGAGCCCGCCGAGGAGCGTCGTCGCAACCAACGCGAACGCGGTCGTGAGACCCAATTCATTCGGTCGATCGTCATTTGGCCGATCGTCATCCGTTGTTCGGCTTCGCGCGACGATACCGCCCGTGATTCCAGCCGCAGCGGCGATCAGCGTGACGATGAGCAACGACCACGGCGTCCCTTCGCGCGGGCCGAGAAGCGCCGCGATGCCACCGATCAGTCCCGCGAGCCCGAAGGTACGAACACCCGCGACGGTGTCGGTTCGTCGCTCACGCTCGAAGCCCACAAGAAGTCCAACCCCGAGCGAGAGCGCGAGGGAAGAAACCTCGAGAGAGGAAACGTCGAAAGGAAGCGACGTGTTGCTTGCGTCCATAGGCGATTCGTTGAGCCGACGCTTCCAGTATCGGCAACTTGGCGCGTGCGCCCCCGAGGAAGCGTGCGGGCTGTTGTCGCTCTCGACGCGTCACCACGCAACCTCGAGCGGCGGTGGTGGCGGCTGCGCGGCGAAATCGCGTCAAAAACGCAAGCGCCGACCCGGAAGTCGGCGCTGAGCGTGGAGAGAAGAGAGAGAGAGAGAGAGAGAGAGAGAGAGATGCGTTTCGCGTGTGTCCCGTGCTGTGTCCCGTGCTGACCTGCGCGGACCTACCTGAAAGCGCGCGGTTGTCCCGACCGCGAGCGCTTTCATTCGAGACTTCACACATGTCTCGACACTTGAAGTACGCAGTCGAACCGCGGATCTCTCAGCAAGTTCCAAATTCTCACGCGACTTCTTCGCCAACGTTGTTTTCCCCGCCCCCACCCCCGCCACGCCGCTTGCGGTAGCCTTCCCGCCGCATGAGTGGTTCAGGTGGCACCAATCGCACGGAATCCGATCCGACGTCGCTCGCTGAGCGGCTTGCGCGGGCGGTCAATCTCGCGGATCTCGCGGCGCTTGCCGAGGCAAACATCGAGCGCACCGCGTGGGATTACTACCGCTCGGGCGCTTGGGACGAAACCACGCTCGCGCGCAACGAGTCCGCGTGGCGCGAACTTGAAATCCACTATCGCGGCATGGTCGACGTCTCCGGTCGCCACGGCCGCACCACGCTCTTCGGCCGCGAGGTTCCGTGTCCGCTGGTCCTCGCACCGACCGCGATGCAGAAACTGGCGCACCCTGACGGCGAGTGCGCGACCGCGCGCGCGGCGAGCACAGCGGGTCTTCCGATGTGTCTCTCGAGCCTCTCGACGACGGCGCTCGAAGAAGTACGCGCGGCGACCTCCGCCCCACTGTGGATGCAGATCTACATCTCGCAGGATCGCGGCTTCACGCGCGATCTCGTCGCGCGCGCGGAGGCTGCGGGGGTCGATGCGTTTGCCGTCACCGCGGACACGCCCGTGTGGGGTGTCCGCGAGCGCGACATGCGCAACGGGTTTCGCGTGCCAGACAACCTGCACATCGTCAACCTCGAGCGTCCAGGCGGACCGACAGGTCACTCGGGCGTCGGCATCGGCGGCGCGCTCTCCTGGACGATCGATGCGTCGCTGACGTGGAAAGACGTCGAAATGCTCGCATCGAGCACCTCGCGCCCACTGATTGTGAAAGGCCTGTGTCGACCCGACGACGTGCGCGCCGCGATCTCGTCCGGCGCGAAGGGCGTTTGGATTTCAAACCACGGCGGCCGTCAACTTGACGGGGCACCAGCGACGGCGGATGTCCTCGCGTCGTGCGTCGAAGCGGCCCGCGGTCCGGTTGGACAACCCGTCACGGCCATCGTCGACGGTGGCGTGCGTCGCGGCGTCGACATTCTCCGCGCTCTTGCGCTCGGCGCCGACGCCGTTGCGGTTGGGCGACCAATGCTCTGGGGCCTCGGCGCTGGTGGCGAGGCCGGTGTCCGCCGCGCACTTCAGATACTGCGTGACGAGTTTGAGCTCGCGATGGCGCTCTCTGGCGTACGTACGCCCGCGGAAATCCGCGAGCTCGGGATCGACCTCGTCCGCCGTCGCGCAGCGCGTTGAGCGGTATGGTGCTTCGGATGTTCGCTGCCCAACGACGACTTCTCCGAATCACGACCGTCGTCGGAGCCGCGCTCATCTGCGCAGCGTTCCACACGAGTTGTGGAAAGTCCGACGCTCCGAGCGCTACCTCCAACGCGAAGGCACCCAACGCGCAGAACGCCTCGCCACGCGGCGAGCGCCCATTTCGACACGTCCTCCTCATCTCGGTCGACGGCCTGCGCCCGGACGCGCTCGAACCGCCATTTCTCGCGTCGCTGCCCTCGTTCGCGCGACTCCTTCGCGGCGCGCACACGCTCGACGCGCGCACCGACGCGGATATCACCGTCACACTGCCCAACCACACCGGCATGCTGACAGGTCGACCGTTTGACGGCCCCAACGGTCACGGTTGGAAACTCAACGATGACCCGCCGGGCCGCACGCAAGGCGGCACGTTGCACGCGTTGAAGGGCGCGTACATCTCGAGCGTTTTCGACGTTGCGCACGATGCGGGCTTGTCGACCGCGATGACCGTTGGCAAGACCAAGTTCTGGCTCTTCGAGCAGAGCTACGGCCCTTCGCACGGCGCGCCTGACACGATGCCGCCCGATTTCGGCCGGGCAAAGATCGATTTCTTCACCTACGCCCGCGAAACCGATGGCGTGGCGCGCGTTGTTGCCGAGCGATTGCGCGATGCGTTCGCGCGCCGCGTCGGTTCACTCGATTTTGTCCACTTCGCCGCACCCGACGCCGCCGGTCACGCGCACGAATGGATCCTCGCACCCGACTCGCGCTACTTCGCGGCGCTCCTTGAAGTCGACGCCGCGCTCGGTGCGATCCTCACCGCGATCGATCAAACGCCTGGTCTTGCCGCTCGCACCGCCATCGTGCTCACGACGGACCACGGCGGCGGCGCACCCGCGAAGACCCACACCGATGTCTTGAGCCCGCTCAACTTCCGAATTCCCCTCATCGTGTGGGAAGGCGGCGACGGCGAGCCGAGCGATCTCTATGCGGCGTTCCCAGATCGTGCGCGGCCCGCCCGCGAGAAGCGCGTCGCTCGGGACGAGAATCCGCAGCCGCTCCGCAATGCCGACGCGGGAAATCTCGCGCTCGAGTTGCTCGGTTTGCCGCCGATTCCGGGTTCGATGCGCGGCTTGGTGGCAGTTCCGGCTGCAATGCCTGTGACAAGCGCTCCAGCGAGCCCCGATAAAAGCCAAACTCCAGCGCCCTAAGCGGGCCTTCGATGGCGACTTCGCGTGGTCGGCGTGTTTTCTTAGGGTATTTGACGTGGTTCTGACTCTGATTTGCCGAAAATGCGTCGCCTCGGTTTGGCTTACACCGAATCGCGGTTAGAGTCGCGGATCTAGGGAGGTGGATGTTTGTCCACCTTAAGAAGAAGGGAGCAGCGGGCGGGAACCCGTTGCTGAGGGAGTTTGGGAAATGCAACTCAATATGCGCACTGCCGCTTTTGCGGCTGTCGCGTTGTCGACGGTCTCCGTCGCCAACGCTGGTTTCGTCTATTCGTCGGCGAACCGTACGGTCGAAGCGACCGTCGGTGCCACGACGGACACCGCCTCTGACTCGGGCTTCGGCACGTGGTTTGATTCTGCGAGCGTCTTCGCGACCTCGTCGAACGCCCTTGCCCAGCACGGCTCGCAGCTTTCATCGACCTCGATGAACTTCGCCGGTGCCGCGCAAGCAAGCGCGACTGCTGGTGGCGTTGCGAACGCGACGAGCTTCGCGATCATCGACTTCGTGTCCGACATGGACCAAGTCGTCGCGTTCATCGTCGGCCTCACGAGCACTGGGTCGGGCAGCGGCTTCAACTCGGTCATCGTGACTTTGACCGACACCACGACCAGCACCGTGCGCCTCACGGCGAGCGCGACTGCCGCGTTCAGCGGCAGCCTTTCGCTCGACTCGGGCCACAGCTACCGCCTCGTCATCGATGCGGACGCCGGTGTCCAAGGCACAGGTGATTCGCTCGGCCAGTACAACGTGGCGTTCAGCACACCGATTCCGGCTCCTGGTGCGGCAGCGCTCCTCGGCCTCGCTGGTGTTGTCGCACGCCGTCGCCGTCAGCGCTGAATCCAATCGAACACTCGCGCGGCGCGTGAAAACGTGCGCCGCGTGAGACCCACGCTTCCAACGAGCTTTCTTGAAGAGCGAATTCGAAAACGACTCTGTCGAGTTTCGAACTCGACGTGGTTCGCTGCCTCGAACGAATCACAGCGTCTCATGTGCCATGGCGCATGCGTCGCAATGTTTCGAGGCCCTGACCTAGTTTCCCTTCGACACGCGCGGAGACGTCCGCGCGTGTCGTGCTTTTCAGCTTCGGAAACAGACATTTGCCAAGGTCGTGCACCTGGAGCAATCGCTCTGCTCAGCGAAAGCACTCGGCGTATCGAGAAGCCGCTCGTCACCGAGCCGCGGGATAAACCTCACGCCAGTCGCGAGCCATATCTATGCGGAGCCATCCTTGGGCGGCCGCCCGATCAAGCGCTCGGTCCAAACGCCCGACGTGCGATGCACGGTCGTACGTCCACTCCCGTTCGGCGTCGGTGTGATGGATGAGCACAGCAAGCCGAGCGCCGTCACCGGCCGCGACCCAATCCAACATCTCGAGATCGCCATCGGAGTTCCCGATCGCGATCGTCGGGCGGCGACCGATCCGACGCATGATCCCGATGGGCTTCCCCGGACCATCATCGATGAAGTCGATCTCTCCAGTGGTCCTGACTTCAGGGCGAGCACCGTTTGTCGCAAGCTCCAACTTCGGATCACTCCCGATCACCTGCTCGGTTGGAATGCCGTAACGCTCGAGCGCAAACGCGCGCACGAACTCTGTTCCACCCCCGGAAACGATGTAGGTCTTGAACCCGTTTGCGCGGAGATAGGACAGCAGCTCGAGCATGGGTTGATAGACCATCTCGCGATAGAGGCGCCCTGTTTCCGGATGCCGCGCGGTCGCAATCCAATCGCGCACTGTGGCACGAAACTCATCGACGGTCATTCCACCATGGGTTGCCGCGATGAGTTTCGCAATGCCCGCCTCACCCTGCGCCGTCGCGGCGCGCAAGTCTCCCTTGAGGATCGAGGCAAATGGCTCCTCGCGCTCCCACTCAGGATGCGCAGCGGCAAGCACACGCACGCGCTCAACCGCAAAGGCAAGTTGCACGTACCACGGACGCTCCGCCCAAAGTGTGCCGTCCTGATCGAGGACCGCAATACGGTCAGACTCTGGCACGAAGTCGCTGCTCTCCGCAGCGGTGGTGCGCGCCACGAAACGTACGAGTGCATCTCGAGAAGCACCGCTCCGCCAGGATGGGAGCGGATCTCGATCGACGACTTCACCATCCGTCCGCACACTGCTGCAACCTGCGAGGTATGGACTCGATGCCACACACAGTGTCGCGACGACACAGCACCGCACGCAAGATGCGAATGTCAACCACTTCGATGATTGCGGCATGAGAGGGCTACTTCGCCGCTGGGGTTGATGCTGAAGTCGCTGCTGATGCCGGCGCGGGGCCCAACGTCGATGAGGCGCTCACTTCACGGTCAAGCTTCGCTGACAACTTTCCGATGTTCGTCTGGAGCGTCGATGCGCTCTTCTCCGCCGCTGCGATAAACGGTCGCACAGCATCGATCCCATCTTGCGTGAGATCGTTTGCGAGCAGAATGCGGATATCAGACAACTCGGTCATCAGATCGCCGTACGACGACTTCACACCTGCGAGATCTGACTGCAACGCTGCGAAACGACTCGCGAATGCCTCACGTCGCGAAGCCGCGACTTGCTTCGAAGCGTCGCTCGAGAGCGCCGCCGACTCCGCTTCCCACGCCTTGACATACTCTTCGGTGCGGCTGGTGAGCGAAGCCCACGCCGACTGAGCCTTCTTCGCGTCCGCCTCCAAGCGGTCCATCGCCTTCGAAAAATCCTCAAAGGCACCTGTGCGATCCTGTGCGCTCTCAATGGCCTTCGCAGCCGTGACGACGCTCGTCACCTGCTCGGCGCCGCGATCAAGCATCAACTTGGTATCGCGCATGCTTGATGTCGTTGCATCGATGCGCTTTGGACCTGCGGCACCGCAAGCAGCAAGCGAAACGCAGGTCGTCACGGTAAAGATCAAGAATGTTGTTCGGAAATGCATCATGGGGTCATTCCTTCCTGTTCGAGTCACTGTCCTTGCGGCTTACTCACGGCTTCCATCACGCGCTCGAGGTTGAAACTGCCTGGCTTCTGCCGCGGCGGGAATTCACGGAAGCTCTGTAACCACCGCGCGACGTACGCACCAGCCGGAGCGATCGCGAACATGCGCTCGAGGTACCAACGCTGGTAGCCGATTGCATTCTCATCACGCGCACGCTCGAACGGATCCATGCGGAGGTTGGTCAGAATCGGTGCGCGGAGTTCGGTGAACGGGTTCTGCCAAACCTCAAGGCCTTCGGCTTCCTGGATGAGGAACATCACCTTCCAGTTGTCGTAGCGAAGTGCCGCGACGCTGCCGTCGTCGGTCCAATAGATGAACTCCTTGCGTGGCCACGACGCCTCGCCCTTGAACGCAGGCAGCAAGTTGTAGCCGTCGAGGTGCACCTTGTACGCGCGATCGCCGATGGTCTGGCCTTTCTTGAGATCCTCGACCACCGTCGTGTTTCCAGCGGCAGCGAGGAGCGTTGGCATCATGTCTTCGTGGGCGCCGATGTCGTTGACGATCGTTCCGGGCTTGATCGCGCCCGGCCAACGAATCATGCACGGCACGCGGTAGCCGCCCTCCCAAGGCGTGTTCTTCTCACCCTTGAACATCGTGGTTCCGCCATCAGGCCACGTAAACGTCTCGGCGCCGTTGTCGGTCGAGTACATGATGATCGTGTTGTCGAGTTGTCCAAGCGCCTCGAGCTTCGCGAGGAGGACGCCAATCTGCCGGTCGTGCTCAACCATGCCGTCGGCATAGATGCCGAGTCCCGTCTTTCCATCGGCCTCAGGCGTGAGGTGCGTGAAGATGTGCATCTTCGTCGAGTTCCACCAGAGGAAGAACGGCTTCTCACTCTTGACCGAGCGCTCCATGAAGTCCATCGCCTTCGCGTTGACTTCCTCGTCGATCGTCTCCATGCGCTTCTTCGTCAGCGGGCCCGTATCCGAGATGCGGCCGTCCGCGAAACTGTGCATCACACCGCGCGGACCGAAGTTCTTCTTGAAGGCTGGATCTTTCGGATAGTCGGGATTCTCCGGCTCTTCCTCAGCGTTGAGGTGGTAGAGGTTGCCGAAGAACTCGTCGAATCCGTGCGCGGTTGGCAGCATGTCGTCGCGGTCACCGAGGTGGTTCTTGCCGAACTGCCCGGTCGTGTACCCCTGCGCCTTGAGCAGCGTCGCGAGCGTTGGATCTTCTTTCTTCATGCCCTCGGGCGCACCAGGCAGTCCGACCTTTGTGAGGCCGGTGCGGATCGGCGACTGTCCGGTGATGAACGCCGCGCGACCCGCGGTGCAGCTTTGTTGGCCGTACCAGTCGGTGAAGATCGCACCCTCGCGACCGATGCGGTCGATGTTGGGCGTCTTGTAGCCCATCATTCCCATGTTGTACGCGCCGACATTGAACTGTCCGACGTCGTCGCCCCAGATGACGAGAATGTTCGGCTTGCGCGCCGCGACTTCGGGCACCTTGGCGGCCTCGCGTGCCACCGACGCGCTCGCGACCGGCGCGACCAGCACGCTTCCTGCGAGCAGCGCACACACAGATGCAATCTTTGAAAGGTTGCTCACGACAGATCGAAGGGTGTATCGAGGGGTGTGACGTAAACCTGAAATCATGAGAGATCACCTCAGTTGTGTGAACCTGAATAACCGCGGATGCGGAGGCTAACGCTTCCCGCCGACTCAAGAGTTACGCATTGGTGAGTGAAGTTTGGAATTCAACAAAATTCACGCGCGACATGCCGAACTTGCTCATCGGTGACGACGCGATATTGAGAACGGCCGCCCGAAGGCGGCCGCCACAATCCACAATCATGTATCGAACGAGCAATCACGAATTGCCAGGCGCCATCACAAAGCGGTGCACCATGTTGTGCTCGTAGGTCTGACCTGGGCGCAACACGACGTTCGGCCAACCGGCCTTCCCCTGCTTGTTGATCGAGTCGGGGAATGCCTGCGTCTCGAGGCAGAGCGCGCCGTTCTTTTGGTAGACCGCGCCGTCCTTGCCAGGGATCCCGTCGAGGAAGTTGCCCGTGTAGAACTGAATGCCCGGCTGGTTCGACCAGACTTCCATCATGCGGCCCGACTTTGGATCGCGCAGAATTGCCGAGAGCCACATGCTGCCTGCACCCTTCTGCTCGCCCTTCGGTGCTTGATCAAGCACGAAGTTGTGGTCGTAGCCACCTGGATCGTCCTTCGTCGCTGGCATCTGTGCGAAGTCGCGGCCGATCGGCTTCATCTTCGTGAAATCAAGTGGCGTGCCCGCGACTGGCGCGATCTCGCCAGTCGTGATGAGCGTCGCATCAACGGGCGTGTATCGCGCCGCCGGAAGCATGAGTTCATGGCCGAGGATTGAGCCTGACTCGTGGCCCGCGAGATTCCAGTACGAGTGATGCGCGAGGTTGACGCAGGTCGGCGCGTCGGTCGTCGCGGACATGTTGACGACGAGTTCATTCGTCGCGGTCAGCGTGTAGACGACCTTCACGTCGACGTTGCCTGGGTAACCCTCTTCGCCATCCTTCGAGCGATAGGTGAAGGTCACTTGCGGGCCGTTCGCGGTGAGCGCGCCTTCGCCTGACCAGACGACCTTGTCGAAGCCCTTCACGCCGCCGTGAAGGTGATTCGCGCCGTTGTTCGTCGCAAGCGTGTACTGCTTGCCATCGATCGAGAACTTGCCGCCCGCGATGCGATTCGCGCAGCGGCCAGCGGTGCAACCGAAGTACTGCGTGCGTGCGACGTAGTCGGCGGCGCTCTCGCGGCCGAGGACAACATCGGTGACGTTCCCCTTCATGTCAGGCACTTTCAGCGACACGATGATCGTGCCGTAGTCGGTGATCTCCGCTTCCATACCTTTGCCGTTCTTCAACGTCCAGAGATGCACGGGCTTCCCGTCGACCGCGCCCCAATCGGCTTTCGCGATCGAACCGACGACTGCGGGTGCGGCGGTCGTTGCAGTCGACGAGGTCGACGCGCAGGACATTAAGAGAGAAGCCGCGAGCGCGAGGCTCGCGAGTGCGAATGGCTGAGAGAGGCTTGTGAGTTCCATCGGAGATTCCTATCTGCAAGGGATGTACAAGAAAGAGTCAGAAACAAGCGCGGGTCAAGCGCGGATCAAGCGCGGGTCAAGCGCGCGCCGCCACGGCACCTGCGCGCTCGAGTCGGCGTGCCGCGTATCGGCGAATGAGTTCGTCCGCCGCGACGCCAAGGAGCAGAACGCCGCCAACGACGGCGAATTCGATTTGCGACGAGTAGCCCGCAAGTGTGATCGTGTTCTGTAAGACGCGCAACGTGGCCACGCCGAACAGGACGCCGACGACGCTCGCCTCGCCGCCGCGCAAACTGCAGCCGCCAAGCACCGCCGCCGCGATCGCGTACAACTCGTAGAAATTGCCGAAGTCTGACGGCTGCGCGCTGCCGATATCAAAGATGAAGAGCATGCCGCCGAAACCTGCGAGCAAACTGCATGCGACATACGAGCCCGTCACGAGCCACGCCGTCGGCACGCCCGAGTATCGCGCAGCGCTTTCGTTGCGACCCGTCGCGAGCAGCCAACGCCCCCACACTGTGCGCGAAAGAAAGAGCCCGATCAGAATCGCCAACACCAGCGCCGGAATCACCGTCGCTGGAAGTCGATAGTCGGTGAGCCCTGGAATCGAGAACTTCGCGAGCGCGATCGCGCGCACGTCGCCGTATTCGCCCATGAATCCCTGCGATTGATCGCCCGTCATCCAACGCGCGATGCCGCGATAGAGCAGTAGCCCGCAGAGCGTGACGAGAAACGGCTGCAGTTTCAGTCGTGTGATGAGAAGCCCGTGGCAGAGCCCGATGAACGCGCTCATCGCAAGCACCGTTGGAATCACTTGCCACGGCGTCCATTCGTGTTCGATCAGAAGCCACGGCGTCATGATGCCCGCGAGGCACACGACCGATCCAATCGAGAGATCGATGCCGCCCGTCACGATCACCAACGCTGCACCAAGCGCGAGCACCGAGTAAAGCGCGGTACGATTCGTCAACTGCATCAGATTGATGCCGGTCGTGAAGTTCTCCGCGAAAAAGATGCTGAAGACGAGAATCGCGAGAAAGATGCCGATGATGCCGAGCGCGCGCTTCATGCGTGGGTTCCCGTCGGATGCGCGTGGGCGGCTCCGCCCGTCGCGAGGTGCATGATGGCGACTTCGGTCGCTTCGTGGGCGGCAAGCTCGCCCGCGATCGCGCCGTCGTGCATCACGATGATGCGGTCGGCGAGGAGAAGGACTTCTTCCAACTCGCTCGATGCAAAGACAACTGCACTGCCCGCTTCTGCGAGGCGGCGAACCTCGGCGTGAATCTCCGCGCGCGCGCCGACGTCGACACCGCGCGTTGGTTCATCAAGAAGGAGCACCTTCGGATCGACCGCAAGCCAGCGGCCGATGACCGTCTTCTGCTGATTGCCGCCAGAAAGCGTTTGTACGCGCCGCGCAGGCTGCGGCGGGCGCAACTGCATGCGCGCGATCATGCGCGACACAAGACTCGGTTCCGCGCGTTGATCGACCAAACGCGCACGACTCGTGCGATCAATCCACGCGAGCGACATGTTCATCGCTACGGGATTTTCAAGGAAGAGTCCGTTGCGCGCGCGATCTTCGGGCACGATCGCAACGCCACGACGAACACGCGACGAGGCATCACCCGCAAGCGCACTGCCATCGAGTCGAACCTCGCCGCCGTGTGTTGTGACACCCGCGATCGCTTCGAGGATTTCCGTGCGCCCTGCACCGACGAGCCCTGCGAGTCCGACGATTTCACCAGCACGCACTGCAAACGAAACTGGCCGGCGACGTCGATGCGCACTCGTCAACGAGGCAATCTCAAGCCGCACCGCAGCATTCGCTGCAACTTCGCGCCGCGCGCTTGCCGCGATGTCGCGCCCGACCATCAACCGCTCGATCATCGCGCGGTCGTACTCGCCGCGCACGAGTTCGCCCGTTTTACGCCCATCGCGCAACACAATCACGCGATCGGCGATCTTCATCACTTCATCAAGGTGATGCGAAACAAAGACGACCGCGACGCCGGCGCGTCGCAGTTCATCCATGATTTCAAGCAGTCGATCGGTTTCGCGCATGGTGAGACTCGACGTTGGCTCGTCGAGAATCAAGACGCGCGATTCGGTCGAGAGCGCTTTCGCGATTTCAACCAGTTGTCGCTGCGCGATCGGCAAGGTTCCGCAGAGCGTGCCTGGATCAATCTCAAGCCCAACGCGCGCGAGCCACTTGCGCGCATCGGCACGCATGCGCGCGCGATCGAGAAACCCAAAGCGCGACGGCTCGCGCCCGAGGTAGATCGAGCCAGCAACATCGAGATTTTCCGCGAGATTCAACTCTTGATGCACAAGCGCGATGCCCGCGCGCGTCGCATCACGGACACCATCAAGTTCAACTCCGCCGAGCGCCCCGCGCGCGTCTGCCACTTCGAGCGTGCCTTCACTCGGTTGAACGACGCCCGACAGAATCTTGAGGAGCGTTGACTTCCCCGCGCCGTTCTCGCCAATGATCGCGAGGACTTCGCCACCGCGCACGTCCACGTCGATGGCGGCAAGCGCGGTGACGCCCGCATAGCGGCGGCCAACGCCGCGCACGCGTAGAAGAACTGGTCGTTCAGAAGTCATGCGAAAGGGGCACTCGCGACCAAACTCGCTTTCGTCGCTCTCGTCTCTCTGCGTCCCTTACGTCGCTTCGTCACTCGCCCTCCTCACTTGGCCTCTTTACCAGCCTTGATCTTCGCCTTGAGGTCCTTCCAGAACGCTTCCGCGTTGTCCTTCTTGATGACCTTCGCGGGGATGTTGATGATGCCGTTCGCAGGCACCATCGACATGTCGCCCTTGGTGAACGCGTTCAGGACCTTCACGCTTTCGTAGCCGTAGCCGTACGGATCTTGGACGACCGTGCCGAGTACGAAGCCTTCCTTGATCGCGGCGATGACATCGGCGCCTTCGTCGAACGCGGCGAGTTGAACCTTGCCTTCCTTGCCGGTCTGGCGAATGACTTCGACCGCGAGCGTCGAGTTGTATTCAAAGAGGCCGGTCATCAGCGCGAGATCGGGGTGCTTGATCATCACGTCTTCGATGTTTGCCTTCGCCTTCGCGCGATCGAACGAATCGGTCCACGTGCCGACGATCGTGTACCCCGCTTCGGTGAAGACCTTCGAAGGCTCGTCGTAGCGCGTTGGATCGGGCGTGCGGCCGAGGAGACCGTCGATGAAGCCTTGACGACGACGCTTCGCGTTGTCTTGCTCGAGGCGACCGATGAAGATCGCGACCTTGCCGCCCCCCGCTCCGTTCTTCGTGCCTTCGCGCGCAAGCTTGCCGCACATGAGGCCTGCGTCGTAATTGTCCATGCCGATGTAGCAAAGACGCGGCGCGCTCGGCGCGTCGGAATCGTTCGTGATGAGGAGGCTCTTCTCCGCAACGAGGTTGAGCACTTCCGCTTGGTTCGTCGGATCAATCGGGCTGACGGAGATGCCGTCGATGCCCTTGATGACGAGATCTTCGAGCATGCGCTTTTGGTCGCCGAGGCCGCCGCCGGGGAACTCGACCGTCACGTCGCAATCGATGTCCTTCGCCTTGCCTGCAGCGATGGCGCCCGCCTTCGCGATCGTCCAGAAGTCGGCAACACCGTTCGAAACGAACGCGACGTGCGAACGCTTCTTCGGCGCCGACTTGTACGCGGCGATGCGTTCCTTCTGCGCAGCGACGAGATCGCCCGCAAGCGGTGCGGCGGCGAGCAGGCCGAAGCTGAGGCTCGCGAGGGCAACGACGGAAACAAGCTTCTTCATGGTGCTTTCCTCAAGTTGCGCGGCGCGGTCAACCGACCGTCATGCCGCCGTTGACGTGAATGTCTTGACCAGTGACGAAATCAGATGCTTCACTCGCAAGGTAGACGACGGTGCCCGCGAGATCCTTCGGAACGCCCCAACGGCCCATCGGAATGAGTCGTCGATAGCCTTCCTTCTCGTGCTCAGGGTCGTTCGCGTGGCGCTCGACCGGAATCCAACCTGGCGCGATCATGTTGACCGTGATGTTGAAGGGCGCGAGTTCGTTCGCCATTGAGCGCGACCAACCGATTTGCGCGCCTTTGGCCGCGACATACGCCGAGAACGGCGCGACGCCACGATTGAAGACCTCGCTTGTGATGTTGATGATGCGGCCCCACCGCTGCTTCTTCATGTGTGGCAGCACTTCGAGCGTGAGGAGGTACGGGCTCTTCACGAAGAAGTCGAGCATCGATTGGTAGAACGCCCAGTCGTACTGCTCGATCGGCTTCAACGGCTGCGCGGGCGTTGCGTTCGGGATGAGGATGTCGATCGGACCGAGTTCCGCTGTGATCTGCGCGCACAGCGACTTCACTTCAGCAGGGTCGATCACGCTTGCGCGATAGAGCCCGCCGGCGTAACCCGCGGCCTTGTACTCGGCGAAGGTCTCCTCAGCCCATTCCTTGCCGTTCGCATAGTTGAAGGCGACCTTGGCGCCTGCCGCACCGAGTGCGAACGCCATCGCCTTGCCGAGGCCCTTCGAAGAGCCAGTCACGAGCGCGACCTTGCCGTCGAGTCGGAAGTGCGGAGCGTGATTTGACGCGTGATTTTGACCGTGCATCGGGAGCGTCATGCTAACGCCGCGCGCCCGCCGATTGCAGCAATCGCGGCTGTTCAGGCGGGATTTCGCATGTAGGTCGCGCGTCGCCAGAGCCACTCCAAAGGCCCGATCGAGAAGCGTTGGAGCCAGAGCGTCGCGGCGACGACAAGTGCGGCCCACACGACGAGGGCGATGAGGGAGAGCCGCACGTCGGACATTGTGCCGAAGAGCGCGAAACCCCACCACGAAGCGAGCGCCGTACAGAGGATCGACTCGGAGAGGTACACCGTGAGCGACATGCGGCCTGTGCGTTCGAGCGCTGTTGCGAGAAACGCGGGGAGCCGCGGGCCCCACTCGATGATCACCGATGCGTACGCGAGCGGCAGCGAGAGTGCGCCGACCTCAAGAAGTACGAGATGCCAGAACGCGGCCGCCGGGCTTTCGAGACCGAAGATCCAGAACGCGCCCGGCGCGAGGAGGGCGGCGGGCAGGCCGACCGCGCCTGCGATCAACGCGATTTTCCGCCGACGGCGCGATGCGTTTGGGTCGCTTGCGAAGAGCCCCGATCGAAGCGCGTACACGCCGAAGAGCATCATCGTGAGCACATGCCAGCCGTAGCCGAAGATCGCAGCGATGTACGAGAAAATGAAGTTCGTCGCGCGGAAAAGCAACGCATCGAGAAACGGCCCTTCGCGCATTGCGGCGATTTCTGCGGAAATCCATGTGGGCGAACGAACGTCGAAGTTCGCCTCGGTCATCGCCTGCCAACCGCGCGGCGCGTTGAGCTCCCCTGCCGCTGCTGCTGCCGCGGCGGCCGCTTCTTCCGCGGCGCGCGCTTCTTCGATTGCTGCCGTGAGTTCGGGCGGATCGAACGGCTCGGGGAACGAGGCGATGATCCACTGCATTGAAGCTGCAGCAACGCTGATGAAGAGTGTGATGCCCGCAACCACACCCGCCGCGATGAGCAGTGTGCGCGGCGAGAGTCGCGCGCAACAAAGGATGATCACGCCGACGCACGCGTACAACGTGAGAATGTCGCCGTACCAAACGAAAAGCCCGTGAAACAGGCCGATCGCAAGAAGTAGACCGAGGCGGCGAAGCCCCGGGCCCCAGCGCGTATCGCCTGCATCCGCTGCGCGCGTGGCCTGCATCGCAAGGCCGAAACCAAAGAGGATCGAGAAGAGCGAGATGAACTTGAAGGAACAGAGTGCTTCGACGACGCTCCAAACGATCGCGTCGGTCATCGTCCAATCGACTCCCGGCAGCGGCACCGTCGGATCGATCGACGTCCCAAGCGGCGTGAAGAAGAATCGCACGTTGACGAGGAGAATGCCGAGGAGCGCGAGACCGCGCGCGATGTCGACGCCGCGAATGCGTTCCGTTGTGCCGATCGGTGCGAGCGTTTTCGGTGCAAGGGGCTTCGCTTCAAGCGTCATGCAGGCACGCTACTTCGCGGCGCGAATCGCCACAAGTTCGCGCGCGTTGCGGTGGTAAAGCACCCCACCCGCGGCTGACGGACCAGACATCGACCAACAGTCGCCGAGCGGGCCGAGATCATTGACGGCGACGAGCGCGCGGGTGTCAAGGACAGGCGCATGCGCATCGTCGCAGAGTACAGCGGCCAATCGCGAGCGCTCGTTCCTTGCGCGGTCGCCGCTGCGGCGGCTCCCTCCGGCGCAATCCACGCCAGAGCGAGCGAAAGCGGGCACTCAATGACGAGCGCGGAGCGAAGCGAAGCGCGAGTGATTGAGGCGAGGATTCAGCGGACGTGCCGTGTGGCATCACCTCCGGTGATGGCGATGCGCGGTTCATGCGTCGAATGCAACGATGTTCGCCTGACGCACCGTGGGTTCTGCAGGTCAACCCACTACCTCCTGCTTCGCAGGGGGGGTAGTGCCACACGGCTCGACAAGCGACGCCCGCATCGACCGCTCAGGCTTCGCTGCGCTCCGCCTTCGGCAACTTCTGGCGTGATGCACACCAGAGCGAGCGAGAGCGGGCACCTGAAGCGAAGCTTCAGCAGCCCG
>JAIXVI010000296.1 GCA_027483065.1 Planctomycetaceae bacterium | reverse complement strand
GCCGGTGCTGCCGGACCTACACCTGCGGCCCGGTGCCGGCGTTCTTCTACTGGAACATGCAGTACCATGTGGAGCACCACATGTTCCCGGCGGTGCCGTTCTATAACCTCCCGCGCTTGCGCGAAGCGATCGCGCATGATCTGCCCCCGGCCTCGCATGGACTCTGGGCCACGTGGCGTGACGACATCATCCCCGTGGTGCGGCGGCAGCGAGAGGACCCGAACTACGTCTACGTGCCGCCGATCCCGGGGAGCGAGGGTGAAAGGGCGTCGGATGCCCAGCTCCTCGCAGAGGCGCTGCAGGCCACTCCCTCCGAGCGTCCTAGCGTCTAGGCACGACGGTGGCCGGGGAGCGCGTGGCGCCCCACCGTTCTTGCCACGTCAGCCAACCTCCTCCGCAAAGGAGCAGCGCGCCGAATCCGGCGACGCTGAGCAGAATCGCCGGTTCTCCCGTCGGGGTACGTAGCCCCAGCAGGCCGAGCGTAACGTACCAGACACCCACTCCCATGAACGCGGGTGCACCCCAGCGTGGGCGTCCTGTACCCCAGAGGGCGAGGAGCCAGCCCGCGGGGTAGGGGAGCAGGGTGAGGAGCCAGACCGGCGAGCGGCCCGTTGCTCCTCCGACGCCTCCCAAGGCGCTTAAGATCCACATACCCGCGACTCCGGCGATGACCAGGATCGCGGCGAGGCGCGCTCGTCGCTGCGTCGCTGGCGGGAGCGAGCCACGCCCGGCGATGGCCAGAATACCGGCGGAGGCCGCAACCAACCAAGAGCCCTCAAGCGGATCGAGCGCCCCCAGGAGAAGCGCGGCGTAGGCGACGGTGCGCACGGTTACCGCCGAAATGTGTCGAGAGTCGGCAGACGGCATGGTGACCCGGTGCGGAAGCAGAGGATGGTGAGGGCCGCGGACCGCGCCAGCGAGGACGACGGCGCCGCTGGTGAAGGATTGCGCCCTAGCTGCGCAGGCCGCTGCGAATCATCGCCAC
Organism: Planctomycetaceae bacterium; assembly: GCA_027483065.1. Lineage (GTDB taxonomy): Bacteria > Planctomycetota > Phycisphaerae > Phycisphaerales > SM1A02 > QWPT01. Next base: position 1,658 of record JAIXVI010000296.1, on the reverse strand, counting down.
CGCGATCGCCGCGAGAAGCATCGACACGATTTTCGAGACCGCGCGCAGTCCTGCCGGTCCGATGCGGCGACCCAGCCACTCGCTGTAGTGCAGCGCCAGCACCACGAGGACGAGGTTCGCCGCGAGAGCGGCGAGCGTGACTGCGAGTCCGATCGCTTTGTTCTGCGCGAGAACGAGCAGGGTGGTGATGGAGGCGGGCCCCGCGATCAGCGGCATACCCAGCGGCACGATCCCGAAGTCTTCGGGCAGCTTCTCTGACTCGGAGGTCGAGGTCGAAAGGAGATCTTTGGCTGCCAAGATGAACAGGATCAGTCCTCCGGCGATTTGGAAATCGGCGACCGCGATGCCCAGCGCGGTGAAAACGGATTGTCCGAGAAACAAAAATCCGAGGGCGACCAAGCCCCCCGTCCAGACCGCCTGATCCGCGAGGCGTCGCCGCTGGTTCGAAGGGATATTCTGGCCCATGCCAAGGAAGATGGCCGCCAGACCAATCGGATCGATGGCGACGAACAGCGGGATAAAGGCTTGGAGAAAACGGGCACCCCACTCGAGCATGGCGGCAGAATGCGGATTCCAGAGAGAAAGGCAAACCGCCCCTCGGGCTGCGGCTCGAGCGGCAATCGATCAGCGGGTTACACCGCCTCGGCGCGCAGGCCGGCGCCGCGCAACGCGGCAAGCACGTCCGTCACGTGTGCCGGGCCGCGCGTCTGCAGGACCAGCTCGATCTCGACATACTGCGCGGAAAGCGAGGAGAACGCCCGCTGGTGGTGCACCTCCTCGATGTTCGCGCCGGCGCGAGCCACGGCGGTGGTGATCGTCGCCAGCGACCCAGGCACATCGCGCGCGCTGATCTTCAGGCGCACGAGCCGACCCGCGCGCACCAGGCCGTGTCCGATGATGGCGGAGAGCAGCAAGGGATCGATGTTGCCGCCGCACAGCACGAGCCCGACCCTGCGGCCCCGGAACCGCTCGCGATGCGCAAGCAGGGCGGCCAGACCGGCGGCGCCGGCGCCCTCGACGAGCGTTTTTTCCACCTCCAGAAGCATCACGATTGCCTGCTCGAGATCGGGTTCCTCCACCAAGACGAGGTCGTTCACCGCTGCGGCGACGATCTGACGGGTGAGCGAGCCGGGCAGGCCCACGGCGATGCCATCGGCGATGGTGCTCTCGCCTTGGGGCAGGGACGTTCCCTTGATCAGGTTGTACATCGCTGGGAAACGGCGCGTCTGCACGCCGACGACCTCGATCGAGGGCTTGATCGCCTTGGCGGCGGTGGCCATGCCAGCGATCAGGCCGCCCCCTCCGACGGAAATGACGAGCATGTCGAGGTCTGGCACCTCCTGAAGCATTTCGAGGGCGATCGTTCCCTGACCGGCGATCACCGCCGGATCGTCGTAGGGATGGACGAACGTCAGATTCCGTTCGCGGGCGAGCGCGTAGGCCATTTCCCGCGCCTCTTCCAGCGTGTCACCGTGAGTGATCACGGTGGCGCCGAAGCCCTCCGTGCGCTCGACCTTCACGGCCGACGTGTTTTTCGGCATCACGATGAGAGCCGGGATCCCCAGCCGCTGGCAGTGGTAGGCCACCCCCTGGGCGTGGTTACCCGCGCTCATGGCAATCACCCCGCGGCCGCGGGCGGCCGCATCGAGAAGGGTGAG
>JAIXVI010000163.1 GCA_027483065.1 Planctomycetaceae bacterium | reverse complement strand
GAGCGCTCGCGACTGAGCGGGCTGCTGAAGCTTCGCTTCAGGTGCCCGCTTTCGCTCGCTTTCTCGTTGGATACACCAGAGGGAGCCGCCGCAGCGGCGACCGCCATGTTGTTGATCGCTCGCAACCTGCTCGCTCTCGCGTGAATTCCGCGCCACTTCGTTACACTTCGGGCCTATGTCGATTTTCCCTCTCCCACAGTTCGAGCGCGACGCGGACCCGAAGTTCCGCGAGGCACTCACGGACGAGGAGATTTACGCCCGTCTGAAGCCGCCGACCTCGATCGTGGTGAAGTTCGGACGGATGAAACTCATCGGTGAGTACCCCTATCGCGGCGACGCGAAACCAGGCTGCGGCTCGAAGCTCGTCGTGCGGACATTCCGCGCGATTGAGATCGCAGAGATGCTCACCACGACCTGCTCCAACTCAGGGTGCGGCAAGAGCGTTTCTCGCTCGGAGATGCTCAACTACATCGAGAATTCCGGTGGCCGCGATTACCCGTTCCAGACGAACGGCGAAGTGCTGCGCGTCGCGTCGATCGACGACATCAATCGCGCGTCTTCGTGCGCCGACAAAGCGCGCGCGGAACTGCCACGCGTTCGTGCCATCGCTGCGGAGCGCAAATTCCCGGCGAAAATCGTTGATCTCGAACTCACGCTCGATGAATCGCTGCTGCTTGTGTATTACTTGTCCGACGAGCGCATTGATTTCCGCGATCTCGCGCAGGAACTCGCGCGCGCCTACCAGTGCCGTATCGAGATGCGTCAAGTTGGCGCACGTGACGAAGCGCGACTCGTCGCCGACTACGAGCGCTGCGGCCAGCACTGCTGCTGCAAGAACTTCTTGAAGGTTCTCAAGCCGATTTCGATGCGCGCGGCGAAGATCCAAAAGGCGACGCTCGATCCGTTGAAGATCTCCGGTCGCTGCGGACGCTTGATGTGCTGCCTCCGTTACGAAGACGCGACCTACGAAGAACTTCGCAAGCGTCTTCCCAAGAACAAGACACGCGTTGGTACCGCGGAAGGCCCTGGAATCGTCGTTGATTCGAAGATCCTCGTGCAGCTCGTGCTCGTGCGACTCGATCCGCCGCCCGGCGCGTTTCCTGGCGAATTTGGCCCGGAAATCGCGGTTCCCGTCGAGGAACTGATGGATCCGGATGCGTGCCCAGCGCCTGGCGAAGCGAAGGCGTCGGATCCGCTGCGCGGCATGAGTCAGCGCAGTGTGCGCGAGAAACTCGCTGCAGAGCGCGGCGCGAAACTCGCGAAGCAAGATCGCTATCGCGAGAAGGCCGGTGGACCCGCGCAGCCCGCCGCAGGCAGCGACGAAGCATCGGCCGACGGCGCTTCAGATTCTTCAAGTGCAAGCACGCGCGCTGTCTCGCGCACTGAGACGCGTGGTGAAGGAAGCGACGCTGCCACAGAATCCGGTGACGGCGCCACGAAGAAGAAGCGTCGTCGCAAGCGGAAGAAGCGCGGCGGTGGCGCGCCCGACGCGCGCAACGGCGCGGAAGGATCGGCACCGAGTGGTCGCGCAGCGACTGATGCCACGATGCCCGATGCGGGCGACGCTGATGGAGGCGATCAGGACGACGACGGCGATGATGATGCGCCTGACGCATCAGAAACGAACGGGAGCGCCGCGGGCGATATCGCGGCTGGGGGCGGCGATGGCACACCGCGCAAGCGGAAGCGTCGTCGACGTCGTCGCGGTGGTAGCAATCGTGGCAATGGTGGGAATGGTGGCAACGCGGGCGGCGGTGCAGGTGATGGCCCGTCGCCGACGGCATCCTGACGCGCGCTTTTCACACGTCGCCGCAGCGCACTTCGCGAAAGTCGAACAAGAGACGAGTATCACAGGTCACGTATGACAACGCCCACGCCATCGACTCCGTCAGCGACGCCGAAGAAGGAAGAGACAAACGTTGTCGAAACGGTGCAGTCGATCATCCTCGCGTTTGGTATCGCGATGGCAGCGCGCAGCTTTGTGACGGAAGGCTTCTTCATTCCGACGGGCTCGATGGCGCCGACCTTGATGGGGCAGCACGCGCGTTTGACAGGACCCTTCACGGGTTACGAGTATCCAGTCGACGCGCAGCTCTACGAGTCCGTGCGCGGCATGCTTGGCGCAAACTGGCGGCAGGAAATCGAAGGAATGCAGAACCTGCGACTCGCGGAGCGCAAGCTGCTTGAGCAGGAGCCTGCGCTTCGCCGTATGACGCGCGAGCAGCTCGACGTGGAGTTGTCGAAGCGCTCTGGAATTCCCGCAGAAGCACTCGCGCGCGCGCGTGCCGTGCCTGTCGTGTGGCCCGTCATCGATCCGATGATTTCAACGCAGCAGCCTGCAGCGGAAGCGCCGGTGAGTGAACTCATCCCGAAGTCATCGGCGGGCGACCGCGTGCTCGTCCTCAAGTACCTCTACAACTTCTTCGAGCCGCAACGTTGGGATGTCGTCGTCTTCAAGAACCCGACGAATCCGACGGGCGACGACTCGAGTTACATCAAGCGACTCGTCGGGTTGCCCGGCGAACAACTGCTGCTTCTTGATGGCGACATCTACACCGCGCCGCTCGGTGCGCCGCGATCGGAGTTCCGCATCGCGCAGAAGCCCGAGTACGTGCAGCGCGCGGTGTGGCAAACGGTGCATGATTCGGATTTTGTGCCGCCCGACCCTGCGCGCATCGCGACGAGCAAGGTCGGCGTCTGGCGTGGTCCGCCGTGGGAAGCGACAGGCTTGAGCCAAGGTGCGAAGCGCAATGATCGCGCGTGGCGCGCCGACAGTTCCGCGCGCTCGACGCTCGTGTGGCGCAACGACATTCTTCCGATCAACGATTTCACGATCTACAACCAGCCGCGGACGAATCCACTCATCGATGCGCGTGGGCAGTTCAGTAGTCCCGTTGCTGTGAACGATGTGCGCGTTTGCGCGGCGATCGAAGCCGACGATCCGTCGAAGTTGTCGACGGCGTTTGAACTCGTCGCGCGCAAGCGCGTGATGCGTTTCGAAATTGCGGGCGGGAAGGCGACGATTTCCGTCGCGCGCGCAAAGGAGTCGGAAGTTGGGCCGGGCGAACAACTTGGAACCAACTCGGTTGCGTTCGATGTTCCCGCCGCGGGCTCGCCGTTTGACGTGGAGTTTTGGCATGTCGACGAACGACTCTCGATGTGGATCAACGGCGAGGAGATCGTGTCACTCGAAGTTCCGTTTGAGTCGCTCGAAGATCGGTTGCTTTCGAGTTTCTTCGGCCACACCGTTGAGAGTTACATGAAGAACTTCGGCGACGTGAGTGCGCCGCCGCCGGGTTTGTCGTGGTCGTTCGAGGGTTCACCATTGACGCTGCATCGCGTGCGCGTCGATCGCGATCTCTACTACCGCGCGGGCGGGCAGATGGCGAGCGGGCAATTCCTGCAGAACGGACCGACGATCAGCGGTGCGGCGTTCGGTGTCGATTTCGAGCAGCCTGCGAAGATCGAAGCGGATCAGTTCATGATGTGCGGCGACAACAGCTGCGCGAGTAAGGACTCACGCCTGTGGGGTCGACCGAGCCCGATCGTGACCGAGACCTTCGGCGAAGACGCGCCGTTCATCGTGCCGCGCCCGCTGCTGCTCGGAAAGGCGTGGTGCGTCTATTTCCCCGCGCCAGTCGCGCCGCTCGAAGGTGGCCGCAAGTGGATGCCGGACTTCGGGCAGTTGCGGTTTATTAGGTAGTTTGAGCGCTGCCGAAGGCGGAGCGCAGCGAAGCCTGAGCAATCGACGCTGGCGTCGTTGGTCGTATCGTGTGGCACTACCCCCTTGCGAAGCAAGAGGTAGTGGCTTGATTCGCAAACACGGATGACGTGCCAAGCACGCACGACTGCCAATCAAACTTGGTTGAGTCATACGCAAGAACCTCGCGTCGCCATCACCAGAGGTGATGCCACACGAGACGTTGAGCGCAGCTGCGCGTGATCCTCTCGCGCTTCACTTCGTTCCGCGCTCGTGTTTGAGGGTTCGCTCTGGCGAACCGCGCTCGTTACCGCAGGTCTTTCGCCTGCGGGAGATCGCTGAGATTCGCGATGCCGAAGACGCGCAAGAACTCAGGCGTCGTGCCGTAGAGCATCGGTCGGCCAACTTCCTCGGCCCGACCAACGATCTTCACCAGTCGTCGTTCCATCAAGCTCTTCAGCACTTCGCCGCACGCGACGCCGCGAATCGCTTCGAGTTGCGCGCGCAGCATCGGTTGTCGATACGCGATGATCGCGAGCGTTTCGAGTGCAGCTTGCGAGAGACGAGTTTGCGCACGATGGCCCTTGAGCCGCGTGACGATCTGACCAAACGCAGCGATCGTCAGCATTTGCCGACCGCCCGAGACGCTTTCGATGCGGAACGCACGATTGGTCGCGGCGTACTGCTGATTCAACGTATCGCAGGCTTCGCGGACGAGGCGGATCGCTTCGCGACGTCGGCCGGCGAGCGCGGCGGAATCCTCCGCGGAGACATCTCCGCCATCCCGGTCGCCATCCTTCGCATCCTTGCTGTCTTTGCCTTCCTTCACGGCGCGTACCGACGGCGGCACGAGTCCAAGCACTTCCGCGATGCGCGCATCTGAGATCGGCCGATCGGCCAACAGAATCGTGGCTTCCACGCGCGATTCAAAGGGAGAGCCCGACGATGGGAGTTCAGGATCCGCGAGGTTGATCTCGAAGAGCTGCAACTGATCGGGTTCCGCGGACTTCTTGCGGCGCTTCGATGACGTCGCGGCTGGAGTTGCAGCTGGCGTCGTCGCGGAATCAGCGGCGGCAGCCTCGGCCGACGCGACTTCAGTCGCAGCGGAGTGAGTATCCGCCACCGACTCGGGCGTTGCGCCGTCGGCGGTGGACACGTGAGATTCAGAGTTGGCTGCGGCCTCGGCGGCGACGGCACTCGCTTCTTCTTCCGTCATTCCCGAAGAGTACCAAACCACGCATCCGCCACGCGCGAAGGTGCCAAGAGCCCGCAAAAAGACCACACGCCGCGCGAGGCGGCGTGCGGGGAAGTCGTGTGTTGTTCAGTGGCGCGCGGCGCTTTTCAGCGTCGACCGCTCGAGCGCGCGAGCGCAACCCGCGCGTAGGCGAGGCGCTGGCGGTGTTCGGCGTTGGTGCGCGCATCCATCGTTCCGCGCTTCGATGCATCGGCATTCGCGGCGGCGAGTTCCTTCTCCGCTTCGCCCGCGTTGAGACCAGCAACCGAGGTCAGTCCGTCGGCAAGGATCGTCAGCGTGCCGCCATTCATCTGCGCGAATCCGCCATCGAGGAGGAAGACGTCAGCGCCACCGGAACGTTCGATGCGGAGCCGACCTTCGCCGAGGCGAACGAGGAACGGCGCAGCGCCGGGAGCAACACCCTTCTGACCATCCCACGCGGGGAACTCGACGTACGTCGATTCGGTGTCGAGGACGCTCTCGGTGGGGGTGACGACGTTGCAGCGCAGTTGAGCCATGGGGCGGAGATAGTACGCCCGCGCGTGCAATGGCTCAAGGCCGTGCAGGCGCTCTGCGAGGGTCCGCCGAAGTGCCACGAAACTCCGTGGTGGCTCGAGCGCGTGGGTTTCACTCGGCGAGTTTTCGGGCGTTGCGCGATTTCGGTGTTGCCAGGCCCCCGCGCGGTCCTCGGCCGACCTGCGTCACTGAGTCACAACCAAAAAAGACGCCGCCCGAGCGAACAAGTCGTCGGGCGGCGGGCGGAAAGGGACACAGTGATTCGGATGCAGCCACTCGGATGGAGCGGCGACCTGTGGCGGTCGAGACGGTGACGAGATCGGTTCGTTTGTGACGAAGGTCGATGGTCACCTGTGAAACTCGTGCGCGGGTGTCCAACGCGTACGAGTTTTTTGACGGAGTTTGGTCAAATTTCGAACTGACTATCTGTCTACGTGTGCGATGTCATCAGCGACGGCGACGACGGTTTCCAACGAGGCCCGCGCAGCCAAGGAGGGCAAGCGCACCAGGAGCCGGAATGATGGTTCCGGAACCATTAAGCGACGTGGTGAACGACGCGGTCGATCCCGCCGAGAGGCGGAAACTGAACGTCATACCGATCGTGTCGCCGAAGGTCGACGAGTTCATGCCGCTGAAACTCTGCGAACCGAAGTTGGTCGCACCCGCGGACGAGCGCTGCACCATGAACGGGTCGTCGAACAAGGTGTCGACCACCGAACCACCGGTTTGTGCCGTCCAGAGCGACGTTCCCGCGCCGACGGTCTGCAGCATGCCCGGGCCACTGGTGATCAGGGTGCCGGAGACGCTGCCGTTGAAGGTGAACGAACCTGATTGGGGAGTGCCAGCATCGGTTGGCAGCGCCATCGTGATCAAGTAGGTCACGGTGCCCGAGGTGAGGTTCGTAATGGAGAACGAGCCAGTTTGGAACGCCGACGCGCTTGCACCCACGAGCGTGCTTGACGCATTGAGGTTGTAGTAGGCGTTCCAGTTGCCGGCGTTGGCCAACGTGCCGTTGTAGATGCCGACTCCGCCCGAAACTGAGTTCGGATTGAGCGACTCAAGGCTCGAGGTCGAACCAGCATTGATGGTGAGCGACATCGGCAGTGCCGTGGCGTACGCCGAGGTCGATGTCACCAAGGTCATCGAAGTCATTGCGACGACCGTGCAGGTCGCAGCCATCGCCGCAAAGCGCGCTCTGTGAGCAGTAGACAGCATCTCGAAACTCCCTCCCTGTTGCGAAACGCGAGATGAAACGATTGCGCGGCGTGCTGATCGGAAATCGCGAAAGCGATAGACCGACAGCGCGGAACCACGTCTTCGAATCAGTTGTTGCGTTTCTCCCTCTCACACGGCTTTGCAGGTTCCCGCCCGCAAAGCCATCCCTTTTCTTGGTCACCGCACACGGGGCGCGGGCCTAGTGGTGGGAATCTACTCCGAGATGCTGTCAAGGCAAGTGACTTTGGAAAATTCGTTGAAACCTGCCTTGAAAAGCTCATCCGCGATCGGGCGTCCTGAGTCCGAATAAACCGAGTCGGATCCCGTAAAAGCAGCGCGTGCAGCCTCCAAAGCTCGACGGGTGGTCGCGAAATCTGGAGCGAGACGAATTGCTTCTTTCAGCGGTTTCACGTGGCCCATCGATTTGCCGTACCACGCGATGTGTTGGCGCAAACGGATCGCGGCACGTTGTTCGCCGTCGTACTGCGCAGTGAGGTCGAGGTGTCGCAACACCACATCGAGTTTCTCGACGAGGGTTGGTTCGGGCGAAACGGTCCCTGTGGTGAGGAGCGCGTGTGCTCGACGGAAGAGCCACGGCGTGCGCAGTGCCGCGCGCGCGATCATGACGCCTGCGCAGCCGGTGCGACGGATCAATGCTTGCGCATGTTCGGGCTGCGAGACATCGCCGTTGCCGATGATCGGAATCGTCGGCACAGCTTCAACGACTTCGCCGATCGCGTTCCAATCTGCGGTGCCTGAGAAGAACTGCACGGTGTAACGGCCGTGCACCGTGACGGCCGCGATGCCAACATCGGCGAGTTGTCGCGCGAGAATTGGCGCGACTTTGTGTTCAGGATCCCAACCGAGTCGCATCTTCGCGGTGACAGGCACGCGACCGCCTGAGTGTCGCGCGACCGTGTCAACGATGCGCTTCGCGAGTGCTGTCGTGTTGCCGCAATCACGCAGCAGAAGACTTCCACCGTTCTTCTTCGCGACCTTGTCGACCGGGCAACCCATGTTGATGTCGACGATTTTCGCACCATGATCGACAGCCCAGCACGCAGCCTCGGGCAATGGGTCGTCGGAGTTTCCGTAGAGCTGCATGCCCGCAGGCTGATCGAACTCGTTGGTGCGCGCGAGGTCGAGCGTGCGCGATGTCTCGCGCAGAATCGCGTGTGAATTCAGGAGATCGGTGTAGGCGCAGCCGACGCCGCCTTGCTCGCGGCAAATGATGCGAAACGCGATATCGGTGTGGCCCGCGATCGGCGCGAGGAGCAGGTTCGAAGAGAGTTGAACTGGGCCGATTTGCAGCACGGTCACAGCGTAGCCGCAGCGGCTTCAGGCACGAACACGGTCGAGATGGACGGGAACGCGATTGCACGCGCATTGAAGCCAGCCATCGCGCCACGCCACCCCGATGGCCCGCCATGGAGCCGGCTTGCCTGCCCTGCGCAGGCGAGGAGAGGCGCGTACGCGCGCTCCATCACCTCGTGTGCGGCGGCCGCCGGATCGCTGCGGAAAACTGCCTCCGAGATTCGGGCTCGAGGTGTCGTTGGGAAGCGGACGAGGAGCGGCACGAGTTGGGTTCCGGATGAGTGGGCGCGCAGGAGGGCGCGATGCGATCTTGCGGACGTGGTCAAGGCGAGAAGGAAAGCGGTCGTGCAAGCCTCTCATGCCGTGGCCGGACGGAGTTCTCGCCGATTCTTGCGTAACTACTTCGTCTCAAACGTCGCGTCTTCGAGGCGATAGAAGCCGAGTAGGTACGTCGCCGCTTCGACCGGTTCGACGCGCAGTTGTCCTCGAAAGGTTCCGAATCGGATGAGATGCAGTCCACCCATTGGGAGTGGAGTGCGCATGTCGACGTCGATGGCATCAAAGGGCGTGGGGGGTACGCCGATGCAACATCCGTCCCATCGGTTGAGGGTGAGGAGAAGGTTCTTCGCGACACTCACACGCACCGCGGTCGAGTAGTAGCCCGAGATTTGCACATACGTGCCATCGAGGAGCCGAACCCATGGCGGCGCGGTGCGCGCGCCCTGTGCGAGGTCGATGAACTCAGACGCTGAAGTGAGCAATTCCCACGAAATGACGTAGGGGTCGTTTGCGCTTCCATTCCCCGTGACGCGATAGCGACCATCGAGTTCGACGGTGCGCTCGTCGATGCGCCGCACGACCTCAGAAGGGTTGCGCGTATCGGTCCGAACGGTTTTGCTCGGCGCATTGGGTGATTGGATGACTTTGCCCGACTCACCGAGGAGATCGAAGTCGGGCAGAGCCATCGCGGGCGCGTCGACAGCCGTTGGCGCAGAGTTTGTGTTGCCCTCTGTATCGGCGGAAGACTTGTCACTACGAGCGTCGGCAACCTCAGTCGGCTTCCTTTCTTCGAGGTCGGCGGATGGATCGAACTGCGGAACATTGAGTTCGAGAGCGTCGGATGATTTCGCGGGCCTTTCGGGGGCAACGACAAACCACAGCCCGACGGCAGCGAGCAACACCACGACCGCCCAGAACGCGCGCATTAGAAACGGCCTCGGCAGGAGATTGAACGCGTTGCCTCGCCGAGATGTGCCTCAACCTCGCGTGGATGCGACCGACCGAGTGCACTTGTGAGGATCGCATCGCGAACGCACGCCATCGGCAACTCAGACTCGAGAAATGGATCGGGTAACTCGCCGAGCATCACCGGATCGAAGCCGCGAGGAACATCGACGCGACCATGCGAGCCTCGCACCAGTGAAGCATCAAGAGGAATGACATCAAGCAGTGCTCGGAAACCCAGCTTGCGCAGCAACAACTTGCGCATGACGCGACCCTTCGGCCAGAACAACTTCGGATCGAGGAACAACTCGCAAGGGTCGTAGCCGGGCTTGCGATGGATGTCGACAGTACGCGCGTAATCCGGCGCATCTTTATCGTTGAACCACCAACCGTAAGCAAACCAACGATCAACCGCGCTCACGCAGACAATGTCGCCTGCGCGAGGATGGTCGAGGCCAGCCGCGCGGCGTGCGTCACCGGAGAGTGTGCGTTCAACGCCGTCGACCTTGGCAAGAATCGCTTCGACCTCCGCAAGGTCTGCCGGATCGCGCACGGAGATGTGCGCGACCTGATGGTCGGCGACTGCGAAGGCGCGACTCGACTCAAGATCGAGGTGTTCGCGCTCGCCTTCGATGCGTACTTTGAGATACCCAGCATCACGGAGGACGCGATTGAGCCACACTGCATCGCGTACCGGGACGATGCCGTACTCGCTCACGATCAGTGGGCGATAGCCAAAGTGATCGCACGCTTGGAGGAGGCCGTCCACAATGCGATCGAGTTCGCGGAGTTCCTCGCGGATGGACTCGTGCGATGGACCGACTTTCTGCAACGCGTAGTCGAGATGCGGGAGATAGACGAGCACGAGGTCGTTGCGTTTTCCTCCGAGGCACTCCACACGATCGCCACCGAGAAGATCGATCGCGGCGCGTGCGATCCAGTCGGTCGACGTGATGTCTGCCGCTGGCCCCCAGAACTTGAACAACGGAAACTGACCGTACTTCTGCTGAAGTTCGTCGCGAAGCTCGGGCGGTCGTGTCAGGCAGTCGGGAATCTTGCGGCCGTCGGCGCGATACTGCGGACGAGGCGTCACCATGCAGTCGGTGGTCGCGTGCATGGCGTACCACCAAAAGGCGTTTGCGCAGCGAAAATCCGGCGTGATCCGTCGCGCCGTTTCCCACACCTTCTCGCCCGCGATGAGCTGGTTCGACTGCTTCCAAAACTGAACCTCGCCCAATCCGCGATCGTGCCAGCCATTTCCGACGATGCCGTGGCCGCTTGGTGCGAGACCTGTCAGCATCGTCGACTGCGAGGTACACGTCACTGCAGGGAGCGGCGGTCGAAGCGTGCGAACTCCTCCGGTCGCTTTCGCGAAGGCACGGAGACGTGGTGTCGCATCGCCGATCAAGTTCGACGAGAGGCCAACGATATTGATCACGCAGGTGCGCTGGATCACATCGAAATAGTACGGGGAGCGTCGCGCACGGTGTGCGTCGGTGTAGCGCGTATTGGTGCCAATCGAGCGGAACCATCGCGAGAACCCGGGAGACTCTGCGAGACCTAGGAAGATGTTGAAAGAACATGAGAGAGCTTGAGACGGTGGACGTGAGACGTGGGCTTGAGGCGTGGGCTTGAGGCGTGGGCTTGAGACGGGAGACTTGAGACGAGAGAACTTGTGACGGAAAGCCCGACGCGCGCCGTGGGACGCGCGCCGGGCCAAATGGTGAGAATCTCTGCGACGTAGAGCGAGATGAGCGCTGTTGGGAACATCGCAGTGGCCGCAGTTGAAGCAGGCCCCGTCATCTCCCGCGCGCATCAACCTGCGTCTGAGCGTGTGCGAAAGACCTCATCGCACATGCAATCGAGTCATCTCTTTAGCCAGCACGCTGTCCCGCGCGCTGTGGCGCAAACAGGAAACGTGCGTCGTACAGGACGGAATCACGGAAGACGGCAATGGCGCTTACGTCAGGGTTTGCGTGCACCGTCCAGACATGTCCACCTTCTTTGAAGGACAACGTAAGGATGCCGCACGTCATGGCGTAATGCGCGACCTCGTCAAATGAACCAGTGAGGTCAATGGTCGAGCCGCTTGCGACCTCAAAATCTCCATCGCGGGTTGTGGGCATTCCGTCGATGCGCACATCAAGCGTTTCATAGTCGGCGACAGAGGGCATGACTCGAGTATTCGGTGCACGGAGCGTGCAGTCGAGAGCACTCATGAACGGTGCGACCGTCGTGACCGCATCGATCAAGAATCGATCATCACAAGTGAACTTCTCGATGCTGATGTACCTGCTATCAAGTTCGGTGATCGGTGCGTTGATTGGTGGTGAAGACGGTTGCTCAATCCGACGAAGGCGCATCGGATAGAACTTATCTTTGCAATCCAACTGCACATAGAGCTCCTGCGGCTTCGACGGATCGCAGTAGAGGCAGAACTTCAGATCGTTGCCCTCGACTCGCCACGAGATTTGTCCACAGGGCGCGAAACCGGCGGGGAGTTCACCGTTTGGTTCGTCGACGAGTGCTTTCACGGCTTCAATGCATGCACCGATCACACCCGTGACGGCGAGGATGGGCCCCGATTGACACGCGGGCATTGCGAGGCATGCACCGCCTGCGAGAACGATGGCGCCGAGTATCGAACATCCTCGAGGCGAGAGTCGCCAGTTGCGAGATTTGAGTTTTCGGGCGCGCGCAGATGCGCCGCTGCCGTTGAGGTTGACGCTCTCTGCCGATGCATGATTTTCAGTGGTTTCTCGCACGATTGTCTCCTTCATCTCGGCTTCGAAATCGCTCTGGAACGCTCCATCTCGGCGGACAAGGCCGAGTGGAGGCCCGAGCTCTTCTGGTCGCGCTGCCCACGTCATCCACGAATCTGTCATGACGATCTCTTCCTTCTCCGGGGTTTCCCGGAAGTGCGATCGGCCCATTCCGATCGGCCTAGTCCGACAGGTGCGCGCGACAACTCAGCGCCGCGGCACCGTGCCGGACGTTGATGCCCCACGCGTTCATGTCGGGAGAAGCGGTACGGTCTTCACGCTTGCGACGAGCACTCAGTGCAGAGATTCGAGGCACGTGGTCGTCGAGCATTCGATGACGTTTCCAGGAATGGCTGCGTCTTCGGGTGTCCGAGGGTGTGATGTCCTGTTCCCAACCTCAACGTCACAACCTCATCCTCTACGTCTCAACCTATTGGCCTCTTCCTCGTGGCCTCTTCCTCGTGGCCTCTACCTCGTGGTAAACCACTCCTGCCTCTCGCTTCGCCGTGCGGTTGCGTGCATGGCACAGCCGCGCGAAGAACGCGATCCGCCTCCCTCTACCCGCTTTGCAGGCTCTCTTTCACACGTGAAGAAACACCAACCGACGCGATCGAAGGTTCGATCGATCTTCACTCCCACGTCGTCGGTTGGCCGCACGTCGCGGCCTTCTCGACCTGCGCATCTTGGTCATGCTTTGCGGCGACCTCGAAAACTGTGGCAGAAATTCCACAGAGAATTTTCATCGCGAAAAATTCTTTTCGGAGTCTCAATTTTCGTGCGCAAACGCAGGGCTTCGATCTTCGGCTCAACTCCCCGCAATCGCACGTTGCCATCGACGCGTGAGCGCGAAGAGCGCAAGGCAGACGAGGGCAGCAAGCCAGTGCCCGCCGGTTGCGAGCGCCATCGCGTCGATGAGCGCGAGGCACGCGATGAGCATGCCGATGGCGTCGGGCGTGCGCGCCGGCTCGCGGCGGAGGATCTGCGCGGCGCGGACGGCGACGAGCGCGAGGATGATCGCGACGACGATCGCAGCGCCCGGATTTCCGGCGGCGAGCGTGTCGCCGGCCCCGCGGCCGCGGTTGAGGAGCGCGACATGCGCCGTGAAGAACGCGGCGAGCAGCGCGAGCACGGCGCCGATCGGAACGAGGTTGCGGTATCCCGCGCGGAGATCGGCGCGCGTGCGCGCGACGCTGCGCCGCTCGACATCGGTGCTCCGGTGGCCGCATTCCGGGCACGACTCGAGGCTCTTCTCGACCATGAGGTGCCAGCACTTCGGGCAGGGCTGCGCGGCGGCGTCCGCGCGCGATGCGTCGGCGTCGCGCAGTGCGATTTCGTTGCGCGCGAGCAGCGAGAGTCCGAGCGTCCAAGCGGCCAGCGCGATCGGAAGGATGAACGCGCCGCGTCGCACCAGCGCCTCGACGTCTCCGTGCGCAAACGCGAGCATCGGAATCAGCGACGCGAGCGCGCGGCAGGCGGCGAGGAGCAGCGTGCTCACGACCGACTTCGCATGGAAGCGGTCGTAGATGACGATCGCGGCGACGAGAAGCGCCGTCGCGCCGATGACGAGGGGAAGGCCCGTCGTGCACGCGAGCGCGATCGCGATGCCGAGCAGCGCGAAGCCGATGATGAACGCGCTCGTGCGCGAAACGCGACCGCTCGGGATCGGGCGCGTGGGGCGCTCGCGCGCATCGATCTCCGCGTCGAACGCGTCGTTGAGGATCATGCCGCCGACGTAGGCAAAGAGCGGCAACGCGAGTGGCGCGAGCACGCCGAAGGCGATCGAAGGTGATGAGAGCGGATCCTGCGGGCCGTCAGGACCGGCCGTACTGACGAAGCCACCGAACCAGACCACCGTTCCGGCGCCTCCAGCTGTCTTCTCAAGCGCGAGCGCGCATGCACCGATCGTCGCACCAGCGATCGCATTCGAAAGAACCGTCGGCAAATTCGAAATGCGCGCGAGCTCAAGCCATGCGCGAAGTCGTGTGCGCAATCGGGCGACGCGTGTCCGCGGAGCGGTGTTTGCCGCCGACGATTGCGCCATCACTCGCGTACCTCGCCGACACCGTCACTCGCAGCATCGCCGTCATCGATCGTGTAGCCCGCGCGTTCGAGCGCGGCGCGCGTCCAGGCGAGTTCTTTCGCGATTCCTGCGGCGAGATCACGCTCACGGAGATGCGGCGGCAACACCGTCCACGCGTAGGTTTCGACTTCAAAAACTGGCGGGTCCACTTTCGAGGCTGCCGCAAGTGCACTCGGAATCTCTTTCGCGGTCGTCGAGAGTCGCGAGATTGCATCGAGGTGAACAGGCACATGAAAGTGCGTGCGCCAGTACCCATCGGGCATCGCATCGAGCGCGAGACCGAGATCTTCAAAGAAGCGCACTTCCCCGGAGCCCGCGAGGACGCACGTCTGATGGAGATAACGCGACTCGTCAAACTGCGCGAGTTCTGCGAGTTCCTTCGGTGCGCCATGGCAGGAAAGCGCAGCGCTCACTTGAATCTTGCCGACACGAATGGCATTGCGCGCGTAGAGCTCGAGCGCTTCATCTTGCTCTTCAAACATCACCGCGCTGTGACAAATGTCGTGACAAACGCCGAGATACGTACGCGTTGTTTCGCT
>JAIXVI010000123.1 GCA_027483065.1 Planctomycetaceae bacterium | reverse complement strand
GCGAGCAAGTTGCGAAGCAGGTTGCGAGCGCTCAGGCAGCGACGCATCTCGGCCCCCGAGGATTCACTCCGAGGGGAGCCGGCCAGAGCGAGCAAGTTGCGAAGCAGGTTGCGAGCGCTCAGGCAGCGACGCATCTCGGCCCCCGAGGATTCACTCCGAGGGGAGCCGGCCAGAGCGAGCGAAAGCGAAGCGAGTCGCGAGCGCTCAAATCACGTCAGTCCCACTTAAACACACCCTTCTTCCACGCATAGACGTACGCAATCACGCTCGTCGCGAGGAAGAAGAGAATGCGGCCGAGGTAGAGCTTCGCCTCGGCGCTGCCCGGATCGAGCTGCGAGTAACTCACGGCCCACGGGTAGAGGAAGATGATTTCGACGTCGAAGAGAAGGAACGTCACGGCCATCATGTAGAAGCGCACGTTGAAGCGCTTCCGCGTGGTGCCGATCGGATCCATGCCTGCTTCGTAGGTGGTGCCTTTGATGGCGCCTTCGGCGCGCGGGCCGAGGATCGTGCTGAGCACGATGTTCGCGATCACGAAGACGATCGCCATCGACGTAACGACGGCGACGGGGAGGTAGCTGAGGAGGTCGGACTGGGCGAGCATGGAGGGAGGAAGATATCAGAGCGCACGACAGGCTTCATCCACCCTGAAACCACGGCATTTTCGGCCGCTTTTCCGCGACTGCGAGTCGCGATTCGAGCGCCATGCCCACCCGCACGAGCGTCGCCTCGTCGAAGGGCTGACCGATCAGCGAGATCGAACGGGGCGTGGTTGCGTCGTCGAAGCCTGCGCGCAAGACGAGTTGCGGATGCCCAGTTGCGTTCGTCGACGTGATGAATCCGCCAGCGAACGGCGGCAAAATGATCGCGTCAACGTCGGCAATCGCGTCGCGCGTCCATTCCATGAAACGTCGGCGGATGCGCTCGACCTGCACGTATTCGATGGCTGGCACAAACCACTCTTGGCGGAACGAGTTCGGCCACGCTTCATCGGCCTGCCACGAAAGCAAGTCGTCGGCATTGGTGCGCGTCATCTGTTCGAACGCTGCCGCTGCTTCCGACATGAGGCTCGCGTTGAGCACACCTGGATTGCAGGGCATGTCGAACGTGCGCTCGATGAGTTCAGCGCCTGCGTTGCGGGCCGCGTCAAGCGTGTTTGCGAGTGATGCGAATGGACCTGTGAACCACGCGGGGTCGTAGACCAATCGCACACCCGTTGCATCAGCGGCGCGTGGCGCTTTGAAGCGTGAGGCGACGTTTGACGCGTCGCGCCCGCCACCACCATTGATCGCTTCAAGAACGAGTCCCGCGTCTTCGACATGACGCGTGATCGGCCCGATTTTGTCCCACGACCACGAGAGTGCCATGCAGCCATCGCGCGCGACGCGTCCAAATGTTGGGCGAAGACCTGTGGTTCCGCAGCGCACGCTCGGCGAAATGATCGAACCAAGCGTTTCACTTCCAATCGCAAACGGCACGCAACCTGCGGCGACGGCCGATGCGCTCCCGGCGCTTGAACCTGATGATCCTTCTTCGGGATTCCACGGATTTCGACAGGTTCCACCGAACCAAATGTCGCCGTAGGCAAGCGCGCCAACCGCGGTTTTCGCAACGCACACTGCGCCTGCCTGCCGCAACTTCACAACAACGCGCGCGTCGCGCGACGGCACGCGATCACGCCACGGCTCTGCGCCCCACGTGGTTGCAACACCCTTCGTGTCGACGAGATCTTTCAATCCGTATGGAACTCCGTGGAGGGGCCCGCGCCACTTGCCCACGCGCGCTTCGGCATCACGCTCGTCGGCTTCGCGCAGTGCACTCTCTTCCATCAGTGTGATCACGTTGAACAACGTGGAATTCGCCGCTTTCAAGCGCGCAATCGATCGTTCGACCAGTTGGCGCGACGTCACGCGGCCAGCGCGCATCCAGCGAGAAAGTCGAGCAACGCTCGCCCAATCGATTGCTTCGTTGGTCGGTTCGCCGTCATCGACACTCGTTGGGGCGACGGCTTTCGAAACGGGAGACTTGCGCTTCGCGGCGCGCGGTAAGACGCGGAAAACCTGCGCGGGCGCCAGTGAGTTGTCGATCGCGCCAAACGCAGCGCGTGCCCGAAATCCTGCGACTTGCGACGAAATCGTGCGCAGCATTTGTGCGCGCTCTGACTCCGTGAACGCGATACCAGCGAGTTTTTCAGCTTCTGCGATCGAGGCAACGGTGATCGCGCCCTGTGCGATGTCGGCTGTAGCGCCTTCAGTTTGGGTGCGTTCAGCCGCCGCCTTCGTTGTCGCGGCGGCGCATCCGGGTATGCCCGACGCGGCAACCGCGCCAGTCGCTGCACTCAACGCAGCAATTGTCCCAAGAAATCCGCGGCGAGTTTGATCGACCTCAGCAGAGAGCGCGTGGGAATTCTCCATGTGTGCAGCGTATCGCGCGTTACGATTCGCGCTCCTTTGAAGGAGGACTTGTGAACGACTCTGCTCCGAACGCGCCGCGTGCCACTCCGCCGATCTACCCAGAGCAGGTCGTCACACCCCCGACGCCTCCGACGCCGAAGAACACGCTCGGGCTCGTGTCGTTCATCTTCAGTCTCTTGGGCCTCTTTCCGCTGACGTTCCTTGGTTCGATCGTCGGATTTGTGACCGGGTTGATCGCCGTTCGTCGTGAGCCGCGCGGTTTTGCAATCGCGGGCATCGTGATTTCAGCCGTCACGGGCTGCTTGGGACTCGTCGTTTTGCTGCCGATTTTTCTGCTGATTCCCGCACTCGGGAAGGCGCGATCCACGGCGCAGCAGGTGATGAACCAATCGGCGGCGAACCAAGTGCAGACGGTGATCGAGGACTATCACGCGCGCAACGGACGTTTCCCAAACGATCTCGGCGAGTGCTTTGGCGGAGGGTCGATCCCGTTTGATGCGCACGGCACCGAACTTCGGATGAAGGTCGTGGTCACTTCCGATGAATCGACAGACCACACGATGACGGTGTCGACGACGGAATCGAGGATCCAGATCTGGAGCGCCGGTGAAGATCAGACGTGGGACACCGAAGACGATGAATTGCTGATCGACGGTGAGAGTTCGACGAAGACGACGAAGACCGAGTCGACCACAACCAGTTCGCCCGAGGCCGGCGAAAATCGCTGAAAACAACGCGAAAGTGTGCGTGAGTTGTAGGCGTCGCGCGCGAGACGTTTGATGCGTTCACTCGCCATCGCGGACTAGGCAGCGAGTTCGCGCGCGTTGGCGACTTCATCGCCAATCGCGAGTTCAAGTCCGGTCGGATCAATCAGGACGGCATGCGTCCCGAGGATTCCGTGTGCATGCGGAGCGACGCGCATCGACGCGCCCGCGCGAATCGCGCGCAACGCCATCGCATTGCAGAGGCCATGTCGGAAAGTTGCAACGGGGAGCCAGCGGCTGCACGGTTCGCCCGCGAGTGTTTGCGAGACGCTCGCAACAGGGCGACCACCATTTTGGAAGACGATGGTGCGTGCGTCGGTCGTGCGTGTGTAAATCGGCGTCGCAGTCCAATCGAGTGTCGCGCACCAGAAGCGCACGGATTCGAGTGGATCGGTTGAACGCAGTTCATCCCAACCGAACGCGCCGCAACCAACCGTGCGGCGATCGTCACCGCCCGCGATGATCGTGAGTTCGGCACCTGTCGGGTCGGCAATCGTCGCGCGGCGATCGAGGCCGAGGATTCCACTCGGTGCACTCGTCACGCGGCCGCCGTGCGCGAGAGCAATCTCGCAGAGGAGATCGACACTCGGCACACGGAGGTAGGACTTCCATCGCGCACGTCGCGCGTCGGACACGCGCAGCCCACCGGCGATGTGAAGCCCAGCGTTGAGGACGGTCGTGTACTCCTCGAGGCTGCCGCGTGTCCGGACAAGCGTCTCGCCACCGACGAGATCGGCGAGGAACGCAGCACTGCGCAGCGGCTCGGTCGAGGTGAATTCGTGCCACGAGAAGACGCCCGGGTCGGCCGAAACCGATCTCGGTGCGAAGGCCGTGACGTCTGAGAACGTGTCGCGTGGCGAACTTTTCGGCTCGACGAGCATGGCGTTGAGCCGCGATCGGGGCGCGGCTGCGATGCCTGCGAGCCGAGCGATCGCGTCGATCTCGGCGCAAGCGTGCGAAATGATGCGATCGGCGCGGATGTCGGAAGCGACATCCTGCGCAGGATTTCCTGCGATTCTTCGTGCTGGGTACATGTTTTTGCCCCTCGGAAAGTGCCGCGGCTGCGGCAGGCGCTTGTGAAGGCTGAGGCGAGAGCTCGGGTGAACGCTCGGGTGCCGCAGCCGACAAGCGCATCGGTGCGCACGATCTTTCAGATCGCTGCGCTGAACGCATGCGAATTCGATTTCACGCGTTACACTCTCGCCCTCACGGGACGGGGCGTAGCTCAGCTTGGTAGAGCGCCTGCTTTGGGAGCAGGAAGTCGTCGGTTCGAATCCGGCCGCCCCGATTTTAAGCGCTCGCGACTGGCGGGCTGCTGAAGCTTCGCTTCAGGTGCCCGCTCGTTTTGTAGCGCTCGCGACCTGCTTCGCAACTCGCTCGCTCTGGCGTGAATCGCGCCAAAGGTCGCCGCCGCAGCGGCGACCGCGACGAGTTCGAGCGCTCGCGACCTGCTTCGCAACTCGCTCGCTTTGGCGAGATCTGCGCCAAAGGTCGCCGCCACCGCGAAACCGCGCGATACTGCCCGCCGTGGCACCGCTTCGAGACTTTTTCAGCGCTCCTCTCACGACGATCGAAGCGGTGCTCCGTCGCGTTCGTCGCGGGACGAAGCGTGCGAAACCGCGCGCGAGCTACGCGCAATACGCGGAGGATCTTGTCATCGAAGATCTGCTCGGGCTCCGCGCTCGTGGCGCGCGGGCGGGCGTCTTCGTCGACATCGGCGCGAACGATCCCGTGCGGCTCTCGAACACGTGGCGGCTCTACAAGCACGGTTGGAGTGGTATCGCGATTGAGCCCGACCCTGACTTGTGTGCGCGATTCGCGCGCAAGCGGCCGCGCGACCTCGTCGTTTGCGCAGCGGTTGGCGAGCGCGAGGAAGACCTCACGTTCCACCGCTTCTACGAGAGCGCGCTCAACACGCTCGATCCGGATGTTGCAGCACGAGCTGAATCGCGAGGCTGGAGGATCATGTCGCGCGAACTCGTGCGGGTTCGACGGCTGAACGCGATTCTCGAAGAGCACGCGAGCCGCATCGCGGCGGGTATCGATCTCCTCTCGATCGACGCGGAGGGCTTCGATCTCGCGATTCTGCGCGGCCTTGATCTCCAGCGCTTCCGACCGCGCCTGGTGGTCTTCGAAGTTTCGACCGATTCGCACGTTGGCGAAAGTGAATCCGCTGAGCTCTTGAAGCGGGCGGGCTATCGATTGCGCGCGCGCCTTTATCACAGCGAAATGTGGATGTGCGAAGATCAAGTCCCGTCAAAGCACTCGTGATCGAGAATGCGTGTGAACATCGCACAACCACCGATTCTGATTCTTGCGTTCAATCGCGCGGACACGCTCGCGGAGCTCTACCGTGCGTTGACGCCGATCGCGCCGTCGCGCATCTATGTCGCGTGCGATGGGCCGCGTGATCGCGCACCGGGCGAAGCGACGCGCGTCAATGAAGTGCGGCGATTGCTCGCAAACCCGCCGTGGAAATGCAGCGTCGAGACGCGCTTTCTTGAGACGAATCAAGGTTGTGGGCCCGCGGTGTCGGGCGCGCTCGACTGGTTTTTCGCGCAGGAAGAATGCGGTGTTGTGTTGGAAGATGATTGCATTCCTTCGGCATCGTTTCTGCCGTTCTGCGCGGAAATGCTTGCGAGGTATCGCGATGAACCGCGTGTGATGAGTGTTCTTGGGACACGACATGCCGTTGCGCGACCGACGCAAGTTTCGTCGTATTCGTTCTCGCGTTTGTTCGCGCCGTGGGGCTGGGCGTCGTGGCGTCGCGCGTGGGAGCGCTATCGATTTCACCTCGGCGATTGGCGCGCAGATTGCACGCCATACGGCGTCCCTTCGAAGGCGCTGACGGCTGCAGGAAATCGCGGTTGGAGCAGCAAACTCGACGGCGTTGCGCCGAAGAGCGGCCCGCCACACGCGTGGGCGTATCAATTCAATTTTGCGCACTTTCGACACGAGGGGCTCGCGGTACTCCCGCGCGTGAATCTCGTTTCGAACATCGGCTTTGGCGATGATTCAACGCATACGAGTCGAGTTTCAGCGTGGGCGAATCTGCCGCGTGGTGAACTCGCATTTCCGTTGCAGCATCCGACCGACGTTGATCCGGATGTCGTCGCCGATCGGCATCGCGAGACGTGGCACCTCAATCATCGCTGGTGGCTTGCGCGCAAAATCTGGCAGATGAGAAATCGTCACGGCCTTGCGACGCGTAACGCGCAGCGCGGGTGGTGAGGGCTGATTCGAGCGCTCGCAACCTGCTTCGCAACTTGCTCGCTCTGGTGTAGATCGCGCCGGAAGACTGAGCGCTTGCTCTGGCGTGCATCGCGCGGACTCGACGCAACTACGTCAACAGCCGCACGATTTCGTCGACGCCTTCGTCGCCGGGCAGGCCTTCTTCGTCGAGGAGTTCACGCACGCGCGTGCGGAGTTTCGCGGTGACGCCGCGCACGAGATCGGCCATCTGCTGGCGCGAGAGGCCGAACTCCTCTTCAAGCTCGCTGTACGCGCGGCCGTCGATCGAGTGGACGCGGAAGACGCGCCACGCGCGGTCGCGGCCCTCGGCGGCGAGCGTGAGTTCGACCTGCGCGCATGCTTCGGCGAGGATCGCCTGCGCCCACGCGCGTTCGAAAATGTCTTCCGCGGTCGACGCGTTGCTCGCGACTGCGCGCTCAGCGCCGTCGAACGGCCGCTCACGCGAGCGCTGAGCATCGCGCACGATGCCGCGCGCGTGGAGCAAGAGGCCGTTCAT
This sequence comes from Planctomycetaceae bacterium, assembly GCA_027483065.1. Lineage (GTDB taxonomy): Bacteria > Planctomycetota > Phycisphaerae > Phycisphaerales > SM1A02 > QWPT01. The sequence continues at coordinate 671 of JAIXVI010000123.1, read as the reverse complement.
CATCCAACGTCGAAGCGAGAGCCCCGACGCGTTCCACGCGGCGAGGTACGCGCGCGTTGCAGCGGGCGACGCGAACTTCGCGACGAGAAACGCATGCACGATGTCGCGCGGATCGGCGATCTCGCGCAAGGTTGAGCCCTGCGCGTATGCCTCGAGCGGCTGCGCGTAGCGCTCGATCAAACGTTGTGCGAGCCGCGCGAGTACGGCGTCATCGTCCGATTGCGCCTCATGCACCCAGGTTGCATGGGTGGTGGGGAAATGCTGGTTGAACGACTGCGCGCTGCGCGTCCGTCCGGGCTCTGACGTCACTGACACGCGCCCCAGTTGCCCAGGACTTCCGCGAGGTCCGCGCCCGCGATCGTGCCGTCACCGTCGATGTCGGCGTTCGGATAGTCCTTGCCGCCGTTCGTGCCCCACTTATCAAGGATGATCGCGAGGTCGATGCCGTTGATGTCGCCGTTGCCGTCGATGTCGGCGGGGCAATCACATGATGTGCCCGCGTCGCAGCAGTCGGGGACGCCGTTTGAGTTTGTGTCCTCGAGTTCACCCGAGAGGATTTGGCCGTAGTCGACGATGCCGTCGGCGTTGCAGTCGGCGGACCATTCGATGATGTAACTTGATGTGACCGGAACATCGAAGTAGTCACCCCAGCTATGGCTGGGAGCGAGGTT
>JAIXVI010000115.1 GCA_027483065.1 Planctomycetaceae bacterium | reverse complement strand
GCTCCCGATACCATCCGCGCCATGCACGATTATCAGCGGCAATTCATCGATTTCATGGTTGAGGTGGGTGTGCTCACCTTCGGCGATTTCACCACGAAGAGTGGTCGCAAGACTCCGTACTTTGTGAACACGGGGAAGTACCGCTCCGGCGTGCAACTTGCGAAACTTGGTCGCGCGTACGCCGATGCGATTGAGCGTTCGTTCCCCGAAGGCTTCGATTGCCTCTTTGGGCCCGCGTACAAGGGCATTCCGTTGGTCGTCGCCGTCGCGATGGCATTCGCCGAACGGGGCCGCGAGGTCGAGTTCTGCTTCAACCGCAAGGAAGCGAAGGATCACGGCGAAGGCGGTCTTCTCGTTGGACGCAAACTTCAAAACGGCGATCGCGTCTTGATCGTGGAAGACGTGACGACCGCCGGAACCTCCATTCGTGAAACCGTGCCGATTCTGCGCGCCGCTGCCGATATTCGACTTGCCGGTCTCGTGGTGTCTGTCGATCGACAAGAGCGTGCGAGTGAAGCATCGACGCGCACGGCACTGGCAGAAGTGGGCGCAGAGTTCGCAATGCCAACTGCAGCAATCGTGACGATCGATGAAGTTGTCGCGCACCTCGGCGAGCGATTGACGGCCGACGATCGTGCGCGCATCGCGGCGTATCGCGCGCAGTACGGCGCTCACGCAATCTAAACTTTTCATGGTTGCGCAAGCCTAATCAGGCGGGCAGAATACTTGCATCATGGTGCAAGTACGCAAGAAACGCATCGCCAAGAAATCACTGCGCATCACTCGCGCGCCAGTGACCCCGCAAGCAGCGGCAGCGTGCCGTCGTCCTGTGGATGGGCTTCTCGATCCAGTGCTCTTTCAGGCACTTGGAGATCCAACGCGCGTGCAACTGCTCGCGTGTTTGATGAAGTGTGGACGCGCCTGCCTTGTCAGCGAAGTTGCGGCGTGTTGCGTCGTTGATCTTTCGGTGGTCTCGCGCCATCTCAAAGTGCTTGCGGGCGCGGGGATCGTCGAGAGTTCGCGCACGGGTCGCTTGGTTTCCTATCGCGTGCGGTATGAATCTCTCGCCGAGCGATTCCGCCAACTCGCGAGCGCGATTGAGGAGTGCGCCCCTTCGACGGTTGCGCCTGTCACCAAGGTAAAACTTCATGCAAGTCGCAAGAAAAGTCCATGCGATGGAGGCCAACATGGCTGCTGCTGAGCGAAAGCGTGTCCTCTTTCTCTGTACGGGAAACAGTTGTCGCAGCCAAATGGCGGAGGGCTTCGCCCGTGCGTTGCGCGGTGCAGCGATCGAGGCGTATTCGGCGGGAACACATCCGCACGGTCTCAATCCGCTTGCGATTCGCGCGATGGCGGAAGTGGGGATCGACATTTCGACGCACGCTTCTCGGAGACCTGAAGAGATCGGGGTTTCGTTCGATCTCGTGATCACGGTCTGCGATTCGGCGCATGATGCGTGTCCAGTTTTCCCCGGCGCTCGTGTGATGCATGTCGGCTTTGATGATCCTCCACGACTCGCGAAAGGTGCACGCGACGACGAGGAAGCCATGCCGCACTATCGACGGGTGCGCGATGAGATTCGCGCATTCATTGAGTCGTTCGATGTGAACGCTTCCGATCCGCGCGAACAATCGCTGAAGGCGTGCGAGTGCGGACCAGGATGTTGTGGGGCTCCGACGGAGGATCGTGCGGAAGATCGTGCGGTCGCGCTTCCGCTCGAGATCGCGGGAGGGTCTGCGACGCGGCCCGCGGGCTCTCTCGCAGGTCCTTCTTCCAGTGCAGCGCGCGCGTCACAACAAGCCGAACAGGATGCGCTGCGAAATCAAGTGCGCGAGGGCTACGCGCGTATTGCGGCAACGGGCTCGTGGTCTGCACTGAGCGTGAGCAAAGATGCGTCCGACGAGCCTTCGAGCACGGCTTCGTCGCAAAGTTCCTGCTGCGCAGGCGGGGGATGTTGTGGCCCCGCGACGTTCACGCCGGAACAACTCGCGCAGGCGATTGGGTACTCCACGAGCGAACTCGCCTCCGTACCTGAAGGCTCGAACATGGGGCTTTCTTGTGGAAATCCAACGGCCATCGCCGGGCTTCGCGCGGACGAAGTCGTGGTCGATCTCGGCGCAGGCGGCGGATTTGATTGCTTTATCGCAGGCGCGAAGGTTGGCGCGCGTGGACGCGTCATCGGCATCGACATGACGCCCGCGATGATTTCGAAAGCGCGTACAAACGTCGCTGGATACGTCGCGCAAACGGGATTCAACAATGTGGAGTTTCGTCTCGGCGAGATCGAACATCTTCCCGTCGCCGATGCGAGCGTCGATGTCGTCATCTCAAACTGTGTACTGAATCTGTCGCCCGACAAAGCGCAAGTCTGGCGCGAAATCATGAGGATTTTGAAGCCCGGCGGTCGAGTTGCAGTGTCAGATCTTGCGTTGCTTCAGCCGCTTCCCGACGCGGTGCGCGCGGATCTCGAAGCGCTCGTTGGCTGCGTTGCGGGCGCCATGCTCGTTGATGAGATGCGCGCGCTGGCACATCACGCGGGCCTTCGACAGCTCAGACTTGAAGCGAAGTCCGACTACATCGATGCCATGACGGATTGGCAAGATCCGCTGTACCTCAAGATTGTCGCGGCACTTCCGGAAGGCGCGCGCGTGAGCGACTTTGTCACAAGTCTCAATGTCACGGCGGTGAAGCCGTGAGCGAGCGTTTGAAGCAGAGTTCAAATGCGACGTCGGGCGCGACGTCGCCCGCGAAAGCCAGCGCGTCATCGCAAGAAAGTGCGTGCTGTCCGTCCGATGCGCCCGCGCGACTTTCGTTTCTCGATCGCTACCTCACGCTGTGGATTTTTCTCGCGATGGGCGCAGGCGTATTGCTCGGGCGATTCATCCCAGACATCGCGACGATCGCGGATCGCGTGACCGTTGGAACCACGAACGTGCCGATCGCGATTGGCCTCGTATTGATGATGTTTCCGCCGCTCGCGAAGGTGCGCTACGAAGAACTCCCGCGCGTCTTTCGCGATTGGAAAGTACTCTCGATCTCGCTCATCCAGAATTGGGTTGTTGGCCCGATTCTGATGTTCGCACTCGCCGCATTGTTCCTGTCGGACAAGCCAGAGTTCATGCTCGGCCTCATCATGGTTGGCCTCGCGCGATGTATCGCAATGGTGCTTGTCTGGAACGATCTCGCGAAGGGGAGTGCGGAGTACGCAGCGGGGCTCGTTGCCTTCAACAGCATTTTTCAAGTGCTTTTCTTTGGTGTCTATGCGTGGATTTTCATGACATGGCTGCCGCCGCTCGTTGGGCTTGAGGGCGTTGTCGTCGATGTTTCGATGGCGTCGATATTCGGCAGCGTGCTCGTCTATCTCGGCATTCCCTTTGTTGCGGGGATGACGACACGCGCACTCCTGCGGCGCATGAAAGGCGACGATTGGTACACGAAGCGTTTTTTGCCGCGCATCGCGCCGATCACGCTCGTTGCGTTGCTTTTCACGATCGTCGTCATGTTCAGTTTGCAAGGTGAGCGGATCATCGCGGCACCGCTCGACATCGTTCGAATTGCTATTCCGCTCGTGCTCTACTTCGCGATCATGTTCTTCGCGTCGTACTTCATGGCACGGCGCGCGGGCGCCGAGTACGAACGCGCCGCAACGCTTGCATTCACGGCGAGCGGCAACAACTTTGAACTCGCGATTGCCGTTGCCATCTCGGTCTTCGGTATTTCTTCAGCGACCGCTTTTGCGACCGTCATCGGTCCGCTTGTCGAAGTGCCAGCACTGATCTTGCTTGTCGGCGCGGCGGCTCGACTTCGCGAACGCGCAAGAATTCGCGGCTGATTGGGAAGTCGTCACGTCACGCGGCGCGGCTTGTCGAGAGCGCTTTTGCAGTTCGTCGATGCTGAACGTGCTCGCTTGGATGCGTTGCGTTTCTGCGGCCGAATTCCCGCGTTGCAGCGTGCGCGACCGTGCTATTCTCCCGCCCCTTGTCCTGTCGATGGGCCAAGTTCGACGAGCCATATTCGACAAGTCAAGTTCGAGGAGAATTCAATCATGCAGAGTGCAAGCAAGTGCCCCTTCGCCGGCGGCTTTCTCAAGAACACCAACCAAGGCACCTACACCCGTGATTGGTGGCCGAATCAGTTGGATCTCGCGCCGCTCAAGCGGAACTCGCCGATGGCGGATCCGATGGGCAACGACTTCGATTACGCGAAGGAGTTCAAGTCGCTTGATCTCCACGCGGTCGTCGCGGATCTCCGCACGCTCATGACTTCGTCGCAGCCGTGGTGGCCAGCTGATTACGGTCACTACGGACCGTTCTTCATTCGCATGGCGTGGCACAGCGCGGGTACGTATCGCTTGATCGATGGTCGCGGCGGCGGTGGCGCAGGCATGCTGCGATTTGCGCCCCTCGGAAGCTGGCCCGACAACGCGAACCTCGACAAGGCGCGTCGCTTGCTCTGGCCGATCAAGCAGAAGTACGGCAAGAAGCTTTCGTGGGCGGATCTCATGATCCTCACCGGCAACGTCGCGCTCGAGTCGATGGGCTTCAAGACCTTCGGTTTCGCGGGTGGCCGCGTGGATATGTGGGAGCCCGATGAAACCTATTGGGGCTCCGAAAAGTCGTGGCTCGGTGATGAGCGTTACATCGGCGACCGTGTGCTCGAAAGCCCGCTCGCTGCGGTGCAGATGGGTCTCATCTATGTGAATCCTGAAGGCCCGAACGGAAATCCTGATCCGCTGCTTTCGGCGCGCGATATCCGCGAAACCTTCGCGCGCATGGCGATGAACGACGAAGAAACCGTCGCGCTCATCGCGGGTGGCCACACCTTCGGCAAGTGCCACGGCGCGGCAGACCCATCGAAGTACGTTGGTCGCGAGCCTGAGGGCGCGCCGATCCAAGAGATGGGGCTCGGCTGGAAGAATTCGTTCGGTACAGGCAACGGTGCGTCGACGATCACAAGCGGCCTCGAAGGCGCGTGGACGCCGAATCCAACGCAGTGGGACAACGGCTACTTCGACACGCTCTTCGGCAACGAATGGGAGTTGACGAAGAGCCCCGCTGGCGCACATCAGTGGGTGCCGAAGGGGAAGAGCGTGACGGCACCCGCCGCGCACGACGCATCGAAGACGCAGACCGTCATCATGCTCACGACCGACCTCGCGCTTCGCATGGATCCGGCGTACGAGAAGGTCTCGCGCCACTTCCACAAGAATCCCGCGGCGTTTGCTGACGCATTTGCGCGCGCGTGGTTCAAGTTGACGCACCGCGACATGGGCCCGCGCTCGCGTTACCTCGGCGCACTCGTGCCGAAGGAAGAACTGGTTTGGCAAGATCCGGTTCCTGCGGTTTCGCATGAACTCGTGAACGCGCAGGACGTTTCGGCGTTGAAGGCGAAGATCCTCGCATCGGGCCTCAGCGTTTCGCAACTCGCGGTCACGGCGTGGGCGTCGGCGTCGACCTTCCGCGGTACCGACAAGCGTGGCGGCGCCAACGGCGCGCGCATTCGACTCGCGCCGCAGAAGAGTTGGAAAGTCAACAATCCTGTTGGCCTCGCGTTGGTGCTCGATGGTCTCGAGAAGATGCGCGCCGAGTTCAACGGCGCTTCGGGCGCGAAGAAGATCTCGATGGCCGACATGATCGTCCTCGCAGGTTGCGCAGCTGTTGAGAAGGCGGCGAAAGACGCGGGTGTCTCTGTCACCGTGCCGTTCACGCCAGGTCGCACCGACGCGACGGCGGAACAAACCGACGCGGACAGCTTCAAGTATCTCGAGCCCGCGTACGACGGCTTCCGCAACTATCTCGCGCACACGCTCTCGAAGCGTGCAGAGCATCTCCTGATCGACAAGGCCGATCTCCTCACGCTGACGCCACCGGAAATGACGGTGCTTGTTGGTGGCATGCGTGCGCTCGGCGCGAACTTCGATGGTTCGTCGGTTGGTGTTCTGACGAAGCAGGTGGGTGTGTTGTCCGCCGACTTCTTCACCAACATCCTCGACATCGCGACCGAGTGGTCGCCTGCGTCGAGCGATGAAGAACTCTTCCACGGCCGCTGCCGCGCGACTGGGCAAGCGAAGTGGACGGCGAGCCGCGTGGATCTCGCGTTCGGTTCGAACTCGCAACTGCGCGCGCTCAGCGAGGTCTACGCCTCCAGCGATGCGAAGGAGAAGTTCGTGCACGACTTCGTCGCCGCGTGGACGAAGGTGATGAACCTTGATCGATTTGAACTCGCGTAAGCGAGGCGCGTCGCTTGCGCGATGAGCTCGCGGAAGGTGTTCAAGGCCTATCCAACGCGGTCT
>JAIXVI010000052.1 GCA_027483065.1 Planctomycetaceae bacterium | reverse complement strand
CGAACCAAATGTGCTCGCGATGGCGACGTATGCGACTTCGGAGATGACGACGAAGCCGTACGTGAGCGGTTCGGCGTACCTCGAGAAGATGGGCGACTCGTGCCGTACCTGTCGCTTCACACCAGGGAAAGATTGCCCGATTGGGCCGCTTTACTGGGCATTTCTCGCGCGAAACAACGCGGTGCTCGCGGACAATCCCCGCATGAAACTCCCGCTTGCGTCGGCAAGAGGCCGAACGGACGATGTGCGTTCGCGTGAAGCGCAGACGTTTGTTGCGTTGCGCGACGTACTCATCAACGGCAAGCGGTGGGAGGGCGGAAGTGTGGCAGACGTGAAATCTGCGCACGCGCCGGAGCGGGGGACGAAATCTGCCAAGTCACCCTCAAAGTCACCCTCAAAGTCATCCGTGAAGTCGCCAGCAACGACCTCCGCAACGACCTCCGCAACGACACCGTCACTCTTCGCGCGCGAAGAATCCAAGAATCCGAACGCGCAATCGACTGGTCGCGCCCGTCGCAATCCGTGAGAAGCACCTATGACCGGACGATATGAGTACTTGAAATCGACCCCAATGCCCGTGCCTGCGAGCTCGCTTGCAGCGTGGCACTTTCGTTCAGGTGCGATTCATCGCTTGATTCCGCCTTGGGAAAACATCCGCGTGAAGCGTGAAGCATCGCCGCTCGTCGATGGCGCGCGGGCGGAGATCGAGATTCGCAAGGGGCCCATCAAACTCGAACTCGTCGCGGTGCACAGTGAGGTCGTTGCGGGCGCGCAGTTTGTCGATGAACAGCTGACAGGGCCGTTTGGCTCGTGGCGACATCGCCATCGTTTCATCGCGGAGGGCGGGGGCTCTCGCCTTGAAGACAAAATCGTCTACGACCCGCCGTTTGGCATCCTCGGTCGGATTGGGCAGCGAGTCTTTCATCGCGAACTCGATCGGCAATTCGCGTTCCGCCATGCGCGAACCCGCGAAGATCTGCGTCGGCACGCGGAGTTCAACGAACGATTTGGCGCGACGCGTCTGCGCATCGGTGTGACGGGCGCATCCGGGCTCGTCGGCCGTCAACTCTGCGCGTTTCTGTCGACGGGCGGGCACGACGTCGTGCGCTTCGTCCGGGGAAACCCGCGAGGTCCGAGCGAACGCAGTTGGAACCCGCTCGATGCCGAGCGCGGCATGACGCCCGAGTCGGTTGAGGATCTCGACGTGGTCGTGCACCTCGCGGGCGAAGGCATCGCGGACGGGCGATGGAATGCCGCGCGCAAGCAACGTATTCGCGAGAGTCGCACGATTGGAACTGCGGCTGTCGCGCGAGCAATTGCAAGTGCACGGACGAAGCCGCGTGCGTTCATCTCCGCAAGCGCGATTGGTTACTACGGCAATCGCGGCGATGAGCGTGTCGACGAGCGCAGCGCGCCAGGAACCGGCTATCTCGCGGATGTTGTCACTGCATGGGAAGACGCCACCGTCGCCGCGCGCGATGCAGGTGTTCGCACCGTGCACGCTCGCGTTGGTGTTGTGCTCGCGTCGGCAGGCGGCGCCCTCGCTCGCATGCGGCTTCCGTTTCTCATGGGCGCCGGCGGACCGATCGGCAATGGTCAGCAGGGAATGAGCTGGATCTCGCTCGATGACCTCGTCGCAGGGCTCGTCTTCCTCGCGCTCAACGACGGCGTTCGCGGCGCCGTGAACCTTGTCGCGCCCGCGGCCGTTCCGCAACGCGCGTTTGCGAAAGAACTCGGGCGCGTGCTCGGGCGACCAGCGTTCGCGCCACTACCGGCATTTGTCGTACGTGCACTCTTTGGCGAAATGGGTCAGCGACTACTCCTCGAAGGCGCATTCGTTCGTCCGAGTGTGCTTGAGCGCGAGCGCTTTCGCTTCGCACACCCGACACTCGACGCTGCGTTCCGACTTGAACTTGGTCGCTTGAAGCCCGAAAACGCCAGGCTGGGGCAACAGTCATGACAAGCCGCGCCATCTGGTGGATCCGCCGCGACTTTCGTCTCGATGACAACCCTGCGCTCGTGCGCGCCGCGCAAGCGAGTGCGCTGCTCCCCGTGTACATCCATTCCGACGGCGAAGAAGGCGCATGGCCGCTCGGTGGCGCGCAGCGCTGGTGGCTCGCGCGGAGTCTGACGGCATTTGCGGCGAAGCTCGAGCAAGCGGGCTCTCGGCTGACGATTCTCGAGGGCGAAGCAGCGAAGACGCTTGTCGATCTCGTCAAGCGGTACGACGTGCAGGAAGTCGTTTGGAATCGGCGATTCGAGCCGGCACCCCTCGCGCAGGAGCGTCGTGTGGAAGCCGCGCTCGATGCGCTCAGTGTTTCATGGAAGGCGTACTGCGGGAACCATCTCTTCGACCCAGAAGAAGTGGCGACGAAGGAGGGGCGTCCCTATCAGGTGTACACGCCGTTCTCACGGAACGTGCGCGCGCGGCCCGCGCCTGCGCAACCGAAGGCGGCGCCGAAGTCGTTGCCCGCCGTCGACGGGGCGCCTACGGGGGTTTCGATCGCCTCGCTGCAGCTCGAGCCACACATCGATTGGGCCGCAGGATTCCGTGCAAAATGGGTACCCGGCGAGGACACAGCGCTCGGGCGACTCCGCGCATTTACAAGTGGCGCGATGGCGAACTATCCCACAGGGCGCGATCAGCCATCCGTTGACGGTTCGTCGTTGCTCTCGCCGCATCTGGCCTTTGGCGAGATCGGCATTCGTCGCGTCTGGCACACGGCGCTTGCGTCATCGTCGTCACCAGCAGCGAGTACCGACAAGTTCCTCGCCGAACTCTTGTGGCGCGAGTTCGGCACGCATGTGCTTTACCACTTCCCGAAAACTGATCTCGCGCCGTTGCGACCGGAGTACGCGCGGTTCCCATGGCGTAACGATCGCGAGGCGCTGCGCGCGTGGCAACGCGGACAGACGGGCTATCCACTCGTCGATGCGGGCATGCGGCAGCTGTGGGCGACTGGTTGGATGCACAATCGCGTACGGATGGTTGTCGCCAGTTTCTTGGTGAAGCATCTCCTCTTGCCGTGGCAAGAAGGCGCGAAGTGGTTCTGGGATACGCTCGTTGATGCAGACCTTGGGAACAACTCGCTTGGGTGGCAGTGGGCGGCTGGTTCTGGCGCCGATGCGGCGCCGTACTTCCGCATCTTCAACCCGACGTCGCAAGCGGAGAAGTTCGACGCGGAGGCCGAGTACATCCGCCGTTGGGTGCCGGAACTCGCGCGCGTACCGAAGCAACTCGCAGTCGCGCCGTTCGATGCGCCTCCGCTCGCGTTGCGCGCGGCGGGAATCACGCTTGGGGTGGAGTATCCACACGCGATCGTGGAACACAAGAAGGCGCGCGAACGAGCACTCGCGGCGTTGACGGCGGTGAGTAAGAAGGGTTCGCCTGCGTGAGTGCAGTAGGCCGTCGTGTGTCGTGCTGAGACTGTGTGGTTAGACGACCGTCCGAACCTTCACTCGGAAGCCGCGCACAACCGCCAGCACTCCGCCAACGCAGAGTGCGCCGACCACCGTGCCGATGAAGACCGATGGACTTCCACCCAAAGAGAAGACGGCAAGTCCGATCGCGGGTCCCATGAAGTACCCCGCGCCGACGAGTGCTTCGTGAATGCCGCCAGCGTCGACTTCGGCGGCGCCTACGGCGAGGCCGTAGTAGATCGCGCTGTAGTAGATCGTTCCTTGCCCAAGGCCGAGCGCGAAGAGGCCGACCGCGATGCCCCATTCATTCGGCGCTGCGACTGCGCAGGCGAACCCTGCGGTCAGGAGCACGCCCGCCGCAATGAGGCTTGCCGCGCGACCATGCCAAAACGCCGTTTGCCAAAGGACAATCACCGCGAGGAATCGTGCGACGTGCCACGTTGCGCCGAGTGGTGCCTGCATCGCGGCGGGGGTCGCGAGTTTCTCAAAGAGGTAGGGCAGAATCGGTGACAGTGCACCGATGACGAGGTAGCCCATCGGGTGAAGGACTCTTGCTGCTGCGAGGAGTGGGCGGTAGGTCGGCGGAACGTGGCGTGCCTGTTCGTGCGCATCGTGCGAAGCGGGTCGCTTTGGAAACTGCGCCAAGAAGACGAGCGCAAGGAGATTCACCGGAAGCAACATCGGGATCGCCCACCGCGTGAGTTGCGCCGCTTCAAGAGGTCCCGCGAGCGCGAGACCGATCGCGGTGGCGAGCATCCAAGAAGCATTCCACCAACCGATCGCGTTGCGCATGTCTGCGCCGTGTCGACCCGCCGCGAGGTACGCCTGCACGATTGGCCATTGCAGTGCACCGAGTGCTGTCATCGCAATCGCACTCACCCAAAGAACCGCGACCGACGGGATCAGTACCAACGGTGCCATCGCGGCTTGCACCAAGAGCACCAGTCCAAGTGCAGAGCGCGCCGACATATGACGTTCGAGGAACCGCACCGTTGGTCCCGCGCGCATTGCGACGAATGTGTAGAGCACGCCGTTGAGGAACGCGAGGAGAAGACTGTCCCGCTGCGTGAATCCGTACTCACGCTCGGCGATGAAGTAGAGCGCGTTCCACAGGATGCCTGTTCCAAGTGAACAGAGGAACGTGAGCGCAGCGATTGGAAATGGGCGAACTGTCATCGATAGAACCACGGCCGCGATCGCGACGACGAGGGGCGCGAGTGTACGGCGGCGAGCGATCGAAAATGAGAACGTTCCGCACGCCGTGCGTCCGCGTCGCGGCGTTTGCTACACTTCACCAGCGTTGTCCGCGTAGCTCAATTGGATAGAGCGTTGCCCTCCGAAGGCAAAGGTTGCAGGTTCGAATCCCGCCGTGGACGCTTCCGGCCCCGTCTCTGCGGGGCTTTTTTGTTCGATCGTCCGCGCGACACGCGGGGATCGACACGAACCATTTCCATTCGGAAGCAAAAATCGGAACGCACGATGCAGATTTCCCAGTTCCAACTACTCATTCGCGACAAGTACTACGCCACCGACAAAGCGCGCGGCGCTCCGGGCACGTACCTCTGGTTTGTCGAAGAGGTAGGCGAACTCGCGCATGCGATCGCAAACCGCGAGCGCGGGAAGCTCGATCAAGCGAATCTCGAGGAGGAGTTCGCGGATGTCCTCGCGTGGCTTGCAACGCTCGCGAACATTTGCGATGTCGATCTCACGAAAGCGATCGCAGACAAGTACATCAAAGACGGCGGGCCAGAGGGTTACAAGGTTTAACGCACTCGTCGTGTGCGCGGTAACACCGCACGCCACGGCGTCGAACTGCGCGATCCGCCGTGAACTTCCCAAGCCGTTTCCGTCAACAGCTCCGCAGCTCAGCAGCACGGTCGTCCCCGAGCACCTTTATGGCCACCAGCACCAACGGCACTTGTCCCTTCTGTCCAGCTGCACAGCGCGTCTATCTCGAAAGTCCGCGTTGGGTCTTACTGCGCCACGTCGACCCTGTGCCAATCGCAGGCTGGATGATGGTCGCAAGCCGCGCACATCGCTCGGGCCTCGATGAGATGACGCCCGAGGAGGCGGGGGAGATCGGCACGATTTTGGCCGCGCTCGCCGCTGCGGTTCGTGCAGCCACGGGATGCGAGCGCACCTACTCGATCACCTTCAATGAAGCGGTGAAACATCTTCATCTGCACGTGATTCCGCGCCACGCGAATGACCCAACGACGACAAGTTGGGCACTCGCCGATCGATACCGATCCACCGCGCGCGGGGAAGTCGCGGCGGCGGACCCGCACGTCGCCGAAACAACGGCCGAAGCGATCGCGCGACACATCATGGATGTTGGAGTCGCCCGCTCAGCAGCGCTTGCTCAAGTCGGATTTCGCGTTCCGAGTTGAACGCGGACGAGCGAACCACAGCGCGCGATGGATTTCGCCGAGCGAAGTACTCACAGATGCTCCGGCGTCTAGACCCGCTCGTATTCCGGCTCGACTACTCTGCCCGACATGTCTGCTCACTCGTCCAACGGTATTGAACGTATTCGTTCGGCCTTCGAACCCGCGCGCGCGGGGCATCGTGCGGCTTTGATGCCATTCATCACCGCGGGCTATCCCGATCTCGCGACGACTGAGCGCATTCTTGCTGGCGCTGCAGACGCGGGCGCAGATCTTCTCGAGATCGGATTTCCCTTCTCCGATCCGATCGCAGACGGTCCCGTGATCGCAGAGTCGATGCATCAGGCACTCCTTGCTGGTACGACGCCCGACCAGATTTTCGAAATGGTCGCGCGCAAACGCAGCGCGACGCCGATGATCGCGATGGTTTCAATCTCGATCGTTGGACGCATGGGGCTTGAAGCATTTGTTTCGCGTGCGGTGTCATCCGGCTTCGCAGGATTCATCGTTCCTGACGCCGATCCGAGTGTGGCGGCCGAACTCTCAAGTTTCGCAGCGCAACAGGGCGCCGGGTTCTGCGCGTTGGTCTCACCATCAACGCCGACGGATCGCCTTGAAAGGCTCGCGCGACTTTCGACCGGTTTCGTCTATCTCCTCGCACGCGCCGGAGTCACCGGTGAGCGCAACGACGCGCCTGAAATCGCTGAGCGCGTGCGCGCGATTCGTGCTCTGACCGACGCTCCAATCGTCGCGGGTTTCGGAATTTCGACTGCCGCGCACGTCACCGCGGTTGGCCAGCACGCCGACGGCGCGATTGTTGGCAGCGCGATTGTGCGACGCATGAAAGAGGCCGTCTCGACCGGAGTCGATCCAGCCGAGACGGCGCTTCAAGCGATTCGTTCGTTGCGGGCCACGTGACAGATCCCGCGAGAGTTTGTGCTCAGGGCTGGCGTGGCGGCGTCAGTTCACGCGACCACCCCACGCACGGCAGACATTCGCTGCGTCAATACCGACGCAAGACACCAATCACGATGCCTTGGATCTCGCAGCGATCGACGATGATCGGCGCGAAATCGGGGTTCGCTGGCTGAAGCCGAATGCGCCCATCGGGCTCGCGGAAAAGCGTCTTCAATGTTGTCTCGCCGTTCGGAAGAAGTGCCACAACGCGCTCTCCATCCCGCGCGGTCTTTCGCTTGGCAACAAGCACATAGTCGCCATCCAGAATCCCCTCATCGCGCATCGACATGCCGTCGACTTGCAGCGCGAAGGTGTCGTCGGCGCGAGACCCTCCACGCGAGCCTGAGCGAACGCGCGGCCCGAACAACGCCTCGAGTTCAAGCGATTCGCTCTGCTCAAACTTCTCGATGGGGTAACCCGCCGCGACTTTTCCAACCAATGGGAACGACAACCGTGCGGCGATGTCGCCGGCCGTAGAACTTCCGCCACCGAGATCGGCGTGGAGTTGGCGTGTCGGCAACTCCTCACCGTCGCCGAACTCGCTTCCGCGCGCGGCGACTTGAGGGAACTCAAACTCAGGCGCAATCGACAAAGAGCGTGCCTTGTTCTTGTCCCGAATCAGCGCTCCCTTCGCGATGAGCGCTTCGACGTGCTCGAACACCGTAACCTTGCTGACGCCGAGTTGGTCGGCGATCTCCTGCATCGTTGGCGAGTACCCCTGCGTTCGACGAGAGTCGTGAATCATGCGCAGGACGCGGAGTTGCTTCGGAGTGAGATTCATCGTGATTTCCTTCAAGCCGCGTACGGCGTGCTTCAAACTGTGATCGGTTCTCTTCATGAGCGACGTCGCCGCCGTCGACGTTGACTTCGCCCTCGGTTTCATCGTCATCAACGATCGTGGTCGTCGTGAAGATCTCGTGCGCGATGGCCGCGAATCGCTCCCGCACCTGGCGAAGGGCGTTGCGGAGCCCAAATCCATCGCGGAACATCGGGCCATCCGCGGCGGCGGATCGAACGCTCGTGCCGTCGGCGGAAACCGTTTGAGCATGGGTCACCGCGCGTTCACGCGTGATGTTCTGACCGCTTGCGACATATCGACGGGTGAAATCGCCGCCCGGTCCAATCATGACCAACGGCCATTCACGCTGCGCATCGCGCGCGCTCAAGAGTTCAAGAGCGTTCGATGTGACGCGCTGAAACGCGATCTCCGTGATTCCGCTCTGCAAATTGTTTCCACGCATGTCTCGTTCTCCTTCTCGCATCACGACGATCGAATCGAGTGCGGAATCAGTGGCGTCACCACCGATTCCACTTCTGATTCCATTTCGCCGTGCGCTCGCGGTAGCGTTTCCGTGCTCGCGATTCCCCCGCAGAGTTGGAAACTGGATGTCGTCCCGGGAATCTGAACTGCCCGGGACAGTCTGAATGGTGGCGCGCGATGCAGACGCGCCGGAAACCTGCCACATCGAGCGCGCTCCGGCGTTCGAGAGGTGGCGAGGACGTGTGGCTTTGGATTGCATCTGGAGAAGTGGTTGTTGAGCTTTGGTCTGCCGGGTTCCGTTTGGAAGGCGTTTGGTGCTGAACTGATATTCGGCTGCTGTTCGGTCCCGACTCCAACTTTTGTTCGGGCGATGTTCGCCCAAACAGAACCCATGCGCAAGGGGGTTGTCTGCAGAATCTGAAATTCGGTCGGTCGGGGTCTGAGACGCGCTGGGGTGCTCCGGCCGACCGGGCTGGATGGGGCCCGTCGGCTTGAGCGGGCGAGGCATCTCTCGTGCGGGCTCGCCGCACTACCTTCCTCTGCATGGCGCCTGCTCCCCAACCAATTGGTCTTGGCGATGGTCGAGACCTCGCGGATCTCTTCCCGCTCGATCGCTCCTACACCTTCCTGAACCACGGCAGCTTCGGGTCGGTGCCTCACGAAGTGCTCGCAGCGCAGCAGCGATGGCGGTTGGAAGTCGAAGCGCGTCCGATTGAGATGCTCGGGCGGAGGATGGACGATCTGTTGCGGGACGCACGCAGCGCCGTGGCGCGTTTCGTCGGTACCGCACCACATCAACTCGGCTTCGTCACGAACGCAACCGAAGGCGTGCACGCGGTTCTTCGATCGATCGATTGGAAACGCGGCGACGAAATCGTGACAACCGACCACGTCTACGGCGCGATGCGACAATCGATTCGGCGGTTGGCGGATGAATTCGGCGTGGTGCTGCGCGAAGTCACCGTGCCGCTTCCGGTGTCGGGGCCCGATGATTTCGTCGCACCGGTGATTGCAGCGTTTTCACCGCGAACGCGCCTTCTCTTGATCGATCACATCACGAGCCCGACGGCGCTGGTCGTACCCGTCGTGCAACTCGCGGAAGCCGCGAAAGCCCGCGGCATTCTCGTCCTGATCGATGGTGCCCATGCGCCCGGCTCCATCGACCTCGATATCAAAGCGATTCCGTGCGATGCATACACGGGCAACTTGCACAAGTGGGTTTGCGCGCCGAAAGGTTGCGCGTTTGTCGCGGGCGTGGGGGCATTCGCCGAGCGGTTGAAGCCAATCGCAACAAGCCATCGCTATGGAGAAGGACTCGTGCGCGAGTTTGATTGGCAGGGCACACGCGACATGACGCCGTGGCTCACGGCACCCGCGGCGCTGCAGTACTTTGATCGAATTGGTGGGGATCGATTTGGTGGGGATCGAATTGGTTGGGAGCGCGTTCGTCGCCACAATCACGACCTTGCGGTGTGGGCGATGCAAACACTCGTCGAACAATGGTCGGTCGAGTCGCTGAGTCCGCTCGATGGAAGCATGCTCGCCTCGATGGCGGCGATTCCGGTGCCCGCGCAAGTGCAGAAGCGCTTTGCATCCGAAGTGGCGTTGCAAGCGCATCTTTACGACGTCCATCGCATCGAGATTCCGGTCATTGATTGGAAGGGGCGATGGCACGTGCGCGTTTCCTGCCATCTCCACACAACCCCCGACTTGATCGAACGGCTTGGTGTGGTCGTGCGGTCGCTGGCAGACGGCGGCGATGTGCACGTTGCGTAACCCGCACGGCCAGCGGGCTCGCCTCGGCGATTCCCGCAAACTCGGCGCGCCAATTGAAGTTCCACGGAAGGGCGGCCGAAGCCGAGCGCATGTCATTCGTTGGGCTGCGCACTTTTCGATGGTCGTTCGTCCGAACCCTCGCCGTCTCGGCGATCACGGCGACCGTCGTGCCAGTACTCACCTCTTGCGACGGCTCGCGGTGGGAGCAAGGCCCGTCCGCCCAAACGGTGGCAAACGACCGCGATCGTGCTGTGGCGCGCGTTTTCTACGCAAACGAAGCGTCGCTTGGCGTTTGGACCGACAAGCGGCCATCCGGGGCGTTGATTCGGCACGGCATGCTTATCGTGCGTGAGCCTCGGCTCCCCTCACGCAACGAACCACGGGGCGGTCGACTCGAAGTCACCTCGCGTGGTCCGGAACTCCAAGACAAAATCGATGCCATCATCGCCGACCGCATTCCGATCGCAGCTGGCATGAAGACCAACTTCGCGTTGGGTCGAACTGTTCCCGTGCGGATCGAACGCGTTGATGCCGAAGGTGAACGAACCCTCGTCGCCGAAGGCCGCGTCGCGTTCCTCGAACTCACGCGTTGAAGCGCGCGCGAAGGCGAGGCACATCGAGCGCTTGAAGCGCGATCGAAGGTTTCGCTCCAACAATCGCTCAAGTCGTCGATCAAAACATCGATCAAACTATCGCTCAATCGATGGCGGCGCGGTCACCGCGGACTCCGTCATCGAGCCGCGCGCTTCGCGCTCCGCATGCTTCGCCGCCAACGCGGGAAACTCGTTCTCGTACCACTGGTTCCACGCGAAGGCATCCCAACCGAACGGCGGCGCGGGCTGACCTGTTGCGCGCTCGACCACGCGACGGAGGCTGAAGTACACCTCGGTTCGGTAAATCGTGACAACCGATTCCATGATGCGCAGCACGCTGCCTTCGAACACCGTCCCGGGAACTGGCTGAAACGCGCCAGAAGCATCACCAACGACGGGCACAACATCCGCGACGTAGGAAATCGACTTGCCGATCGCGATCCACGCTTCATCACCGCGCTTCTGACGCGGAGGTGTCGACTGCGCGGCGATCAGTGGCGGAATCAGCGCAGCGCCCGCATGCGCGGATGCGATGCTCGCCGCACGATTGACGAAGAGTTCGCGATCGCCAGCGAGATACGCCGCCAACGACGCTTCGGCATTTTCTGAAAGTCGATCGGGCATCGCGGCGAGCGCACTCGCGCGCACAGGGTCACTTTCCTCAACCGCGAATTGGACGAGCGCAACATGGCCCGTCTTTGCATCGTTCGCAAGCGCCTTCATCAACGCGCCACGAACTTCGCTGTCACTCGCGACGAGGTTGGCGCGACCCGCTTCGCCTTGCAAGACTTTCAACGCAGCCGTGAGCTCAGTTTGGGAATGAAGCCGTTGAATGGCATCGATCGCCGCGGTGCGATCCTGCGCTGTCGCCGTGTCGCTCAAGCCCCGCGACACGAGCTCGCGCGCTGCCGCGAGTGTGATCTCGCGAAGGCGCTCCGCCTGTCGCTCAGGCGAAGCACCAAGCGGCTTTGCGATCAGCGCGTCGATCTTCTCGTTCCGGTAGGAACGAACAAGCTCTGACGCTGCGAGTGCGGCCGCGAGTTCGTTGCTTCCTGCGCGCAAGGTTTGAGTCCTGACCTTCGCAGTGCGCGAATCCGCGGACTCGGTCGATGTCTCCTGCGCAGTCACGTTGCCAAATGGCTCCGCGCTCGCGCGATGCTCCGCCGCGCTCCAAGAGAGCGAAGCAACGGCCAGCATGGTCGGCATGGTCGGCATGGGCGATGAGCAGCGGAAGCGAAGCACCATGAGGCGAATATACGCAACAAAAGCGCGCGTCTTTGCATCAATTCGATCGAATTCAATGTGCATACTCGGAACATTCCGGCAGCGGAAGTTCGCTGACACCACGACCTCGCTTGGCCGACGCATACGCGCTTCCCGCGAAGTACCTCGGTGCCGCGAGCATGAATCCTCTACCTTTCCGAGATGTCCGATCTGACCTCGAACCCGCCGCTGAGCGCATCCGACGAACCCGTTTCGCTCTACCAACGGCTCGGTGCACGCCCATTTGCGCGCCTTGCAGAAGAGCTCTACCGGAACATCGATGGCGACGCGCGCATCCGACGGCACTTCCCGGAGGATCTTT
>JAIXVI010000178.1 GCA_027483065.1 Planctomycetaceae bacterium | reverse complement strand
GTTGATCCTGCTTCTGATCCTGCTGCTGTTGTTGCTGATTCTGCTGTTGATTCTGCTGTTGATTCTGTTGCTGCTGTTGCTGTTGATCCTGCTTCTGATCCTGTTGCTGTTGTTGCTGATTCTGCTGTTGCTGGTCTTGCTGATCCTGCTGTTGATTCTGTTGCTGCTGTTGCTGGTCTTGTTGATCTTGTTGATCTTGTTGTTGATTCTGCTGCTGGTCTTGCTGCTGATTCTGTTGCTGCTCTTGTTGCTCTTGCTGTTTCAGTTGCTTGAGCAGCCGATGCGCGAGTTCAGCGTTCACGCGGGCATCGATGTTGCTCGGGTCCGCGCGCATCGCGTCTTTGAAATCTCGGAGCGTGGCTTCCAACGACCCGATCAACTCCTCCGTTGGCACTTGCGAGGCAGCCGGCGGTGATCCGATCGCGCCGACTGGACCACCCGGGTTCGGCGTCGGAACCGTCGCGTTTCCCTGCGATTCGCTGGCACCCGCTTGCAGTGCTTTCACGACATCGGCGTAGCGGCTCGTGCCGCGGTTGTACATGCTGCGCGCCGCAGTCTCAGCGCGGCTTGCGGTCGCAGCGCGCGCGAACAACGCGCTCGCACCCTCGAAATCACCCTCGCGGAATCGTGCCACACCTGCGTTATAGATTGCTTCAGGCGTTTCTTTCGTCTCTGGAATTTGCTTCGCAGCGCTCGAACTCTCGGTAATCGCACGCGGCGCATTCGCGGAGGCCGCGCTTGGTGGAGGTGGTGTGGAAGTCGCTGATGCAGCGGATGGCGCCGACTGCGTGGTCGATTGCACGGCGAGTGTGGCCGCGAAGATGAACATCGGTCCGTTCATGTCGAACCTCCGGTTGAAACTGGAGCGCGCGGCGCCGTCTGCGTGCGTGATGGCAGCAGGCTTTCAAGAAGTAGCAGCACGAGCGCGGCGAGGGCGAGGTATTGGAAGAGCGGCTCTTTCGTCGAAACCGTTGCCTGCGCGCGCGACTTTGTGGTCAGCCCTTGACGAAGAAGTGCCGCAGCCTGCGACATATCCGCCTGGCCTGTGCCAGCGTCGATGAAGAAGCCATCACCGGCTTTCGCGACCTCGGCAAGAAGCGTCGGATCCATCTTCGTCCAAACCTCTTGACCGTCGTGGACGAGATAGCGTCGATTGCCCGCGCGCTCCGTGACCGGAATGCGCGCGCCTTCGCGTGCATCGCCAATTCCAACGGTCACAACGCGGATGCCCTTTTCTTTCGCTGCGGTCGCGGCGGCTTCGATCGGTTCACTCTCCATGTCTTCGCCATCCGACAGAACGACGATGACTTTGCCGACGCCTTCGCCATCGAGGCTCGCAGCCGCCAAGCGAATCGCGTCGCCGAGAAGTGAACCGCCACGAACCGTCGCCTGCGGCGAGAGTGTGTCGAGTTGCGTCAGAAACGCGCGATGATTGAAGGTGAGAGGGCAACGCAACGCAGGAACGCCCGCGAACTCCACGAGTCCGACGCGATCGCCGCCGAGTGCATCAACGATGTCAGTCGCAAACTGCCGCGCGCGTGAAAGTCGATCGGGTCGCGCATCTTCAGCAAGCATGCTGCGAGAGACGTCGATAGCCACCATCACATCGATGCCTGTTTGCTCGACTTTTTCGGTGCGCCCACCTGCACGTGGATCGAGAAGCGCGATCGAGAGCAGTGCGAGTGCCGTGATGAAGAGCGTCGCGCGCGCAGTACTGCGATTTCCAACAACGCGCGGCGCGATCGTCGCGAAGAGCGACGAGTCCGCAAAGGATCGACGCGCAGTCGCACGCCATCGGGCAAGCCACACGACGAGGAGCATCGCTGGAACAGCAGCGAGAAGCCACCAAGCGCCACTCGGCTGTGCAAACTCGAAACCGCGCGAGACCGTGTCGGTCAAGTCGGGGCCTTCAAACCCAAGACTGTCTATCGCGGTACTCGCATCGGGTGTCGATGTTTGTGCGAGCAACCCGCTGCGCGCGATGAGTGCAGAAAGCCCGCAGAAATCAAGGAGCATCATGCGAGCGTCCTCAATCGAGTGGCAGCGAGGAGGGCCTCGATCGCGAGAAGAATGATCACGAGTGCAAGTACCGGTGGCGCGTTGAACGAGCCGACGTAGGGAATAGACGTCGCCCATGAATCGACCGCGAGATCGCGATAGCGCACGAGTTTTGTCTCTTCGATGGAACTCTTCTCGAGTCGATCGATCGTTTCGTAGATTGCTTTCAAGCTCTGCGTGTCAGTCGCGCGGAAGTAGCGTCCGCCTGTTACTTCCGCGATCTCGGTGAGCGTCTTCTCGTCGATCGAAACTGGAACATTTTGAATCTGTGTTCCAAACGGTGTGCGCACAGGAACCGGTGCAAAACCCTGGGTTCCAAGGCCGATTGTGTAGAGGCGAACGTCCGTCGACTTTGCAAGCGCGGCTGCATCTTGCGGCGAAAGTTCGCCTGCGTTTTGCTCGCCGTCGGTGAGGAGCACGAGCACGCGCGACTTGATGCGCGTCTTGCCATCACGATTCGCGCGCTCTGAAGCATCTTTCAATTTGTCGATCCCGAGCGCGATCGCATCGCCGATCGCTGTTCCCATTTCAGTTCCATCTTCGGGAAAGCGAATCTGTTCAATCGCATCGACAACGACGTCGTGATCGAGCGTCAGCGGAACGATGCTGTCTGCGTTGCGCGCAAACACCACGACTCCCACGAGATCGGTGCCGCGCCCGTCGAAACCGTCGCCACCAACGATGAATTTGCGCGCCATGTCTTTGAGCGCATCGAGTCGGTTCGCGCGCTCGTTCCCGACTGTGAAATCCATCGCGCGCATCGAGTCCGAGCGATCGACCACCAATTCAATCGCGACGCCTTCCACAAGGGTCTTTGATGATTCGTTGGATTCGACCGGACGCGCAATCGCAACGATGAGGAAAACGATCGCAATCGCGCGAATGATCGGCAGTGCAAGCAAGAAACGCGTCCAACGTCCGCCGGGCGCGTGGTCGGCCGCGTCGATCGCGCTGAAGGAAATGGTCGCGCGATTGCGACGGCGCCAATGGCGAATGAACGCCAAAACCGCGAGCGGAAGGAGCAAGAGGAACCACACGCTCGTTGGATGGAAACTCATGTGGACGTTTCCTTTCCGCGAGGAGTGGGGGTGTTCGTTGCTTGGCCGGACGAGATCGGCCGTGTGCGATCCACAAACGCGCGCGCCTCGGTGAAGTGCGCGGCGCAGGACGTTGCTTCAGGTCGTGCTTGCGCGAACTTCACAAGATCGGCCAACTGCAAGAGCGTGCGCAACTGATCGGTCTCGCTCGCTGGAAACTCTGGGTGCGCCAATGCTGCAGCGAGGAATTCGCGCGTCGTCTGTCGATCGGCGGGGATCTCGAAGCGGCGTCGTACATAGCCGCGCACGATCGCTGTCAGCGCGTCGTAGAAAGGCCCGAAATCGCCGCGCTCAGGATGGTTCGCGCGCGCCAAGCGATCCAACTCAGCGCGTGCCCATGCGTCGGCGGCGAGCGCATCGCGCCGATCATGGTGGAAGAGTCGCCAAATCAGCCACGCACCAACGGCGAGAATGGCGACTGCACCTGCATAACCCCACCACGCGACGCGCTGCGCGATCGGGATTTCGCCGAGGATGTCGCGATACTTCGTTGGATCGAGTTCTTCTCCGATGAGGCTCTTGACGGGAAACGATGGGAATTCGACGCGGCCTTCGCGCAGCGTGCCGCCAGCGATGTACGCAACGGTGAGCGGTTCAGGCGTCTGCGTGCCTGCATCAAGCGTTGAGAGCACTATGTCGATGATCGTGTAGGTGACTCCGTCGGCACCAACCTCGAGGCGCGGCGCGCCGAGCGACAAAACGTCAAACACGCCAAGCGTTTCTGGGCGCGTTGGCACGAAGAGTGATTTCGGGTCGAACTGCGCGGTGGGTTCGTCGCGTGCGGTGAAGCGAATTTCGCAGGGAATCGGCTCGCCGACTTCAGGAAAGTCCGGCGCACGCACCGTTGCAGCGCAGCCATCAAGAAGAGTTTCGCGGAACGCGGGAGCTTCTTCGGCACGCGCGCTTGGCGCGAACGCGAACGCGAACGCGCTAACCGAGAGCGTCGTCATCGAGACAATGTGCGCGGTGGTCTGCGCAATCCTGCGCGAGGTGGCGCGCGATGGCGTGTGCCTCATCATGCCCCACGCCTCCCCGAGCGCATCGCTTCGCGTCGCGTGAAATAGGCGCGAAGCGGGGGAATGGGATCTTCGCCTGTCTCCAAGACAAGTGGCTCAATCCGCGCGCGGCGGAAGTGTCGATCGCGTGCTTCGGCGCGTTCGGCAGCGACTTCGCTCCAACCTTCGCGTACCCAACGCGACGAGGTGTCGAAGAAACGACGTGCGCGCGTTTCGAGATCTTCCAATTCGATGATCCCGACGTTCGGCAACTCGCGTTCACGAACGTCACCAACCACAATCGGAATCACGTCGTGTCGTCGGCGCAAACGCGCGAGTGCGTGCTCCCAACTCTCGTGCGCACGTGCGGTCGTCGGAGACGCGTTTGACGTGTGTTGCACAGGCGCGTGCGCTTCAAGAAAATCACTCACGACGCAGACCACCGAGCGCTTCGACAAACTGCGCGCAACTTCATCGAGTGCGCGGGCGATGTTCGTGCCACGCCCTTGCGGCTCAAACGCAAGTAGATCGCGCACGATGCGCAAGACATGGCGCGGACCTTTCTTCGGCGGAACGAACGCTTCCGTGCGATCGGTGAAGAGCAGCATGCCAACGCGGTCGTTCGAGCGAATGGCAGAGAACGCGAGTGTGGCAGCGACTTCGGCAACGAGTTCGCGCTTGAGTTCGTGTCGCGTGCCGAACGAAAGTGAACCGGAGAGATCCACGGCAAGGAGCACCGTGAGTTCGCGTTCTTCGCGGAAGAGTTTGATGTGAGGAACGCCGACGCGCGCACTGACGTTCCAATCGATCGCGCGGACATCGTCGCCGACGAGATACGGGCGAACTTCCTCGAATTCCATGCCGCGACCTTTGAAGGCCGAGCGGTATTGGCCCGCAAGGACATCGCTCACGAGACGACTCGTGCGTATTTCGATGGAGCGAATTTTGCGGCGGATTTCAGGGGAAAGCATCGCGACGACTCGAGCTGTTCGAGAGAGATGACTGCGTTACGGCACAGCGACGCTCGCGAGCAGCGTCTTCACGAGATCGTCACCAGTGCGGTCTTCAGCCTCCGCCTCGAAGCTTGGGATAAGACGATGGCGGAGCACCATCGGGGCGATGTCTTTCACATCTTGTGGAACGACGTAGCCACGGCCATCGAGGAATGCGTGCGCGCGTGCGGCGCGCGAAAGTGCGAGCGTCGCGCGCGGTGATGCGCCGTAGGCGATGAGTCCGTCGAGTGGCACCTTCGAGCTCTTCGGGTCGCGCGAGGCAACGACGAGATTCACGATGTAATCCTTGATGCGGTCATCCATCGCGATTTCATCGACGGTCAATCGCGCAGCCGCGATATCCGAGGGCTTCATGACAGCGTGCACGCGCGGCGGCGAAGCCTGCTTCTGCATGCGATCAAGAATCTGTCGCTCTTCGCGTGCGGTTGGGTAGCGCACGAGAATCTTGAGCATGAAGCGGTCGACTTGCGCTTCTGGCAGCGGATAGGTGCCTTCTTGTTCGACCGGATTCTGCGTTGCGAGCACAAGGAACGGTTCAGGGAGCGCGAAGGTTTCACTGCCGATCGTAACTTGTCGCTCTTGCATCGCTTCGAGCAGCGCCGACTGCACCTTTGCCGGCGCACGATTGATTTCGTCGGCGAGCACGATGTTCGTAAAGATCGGGCCCTTCTTGACCATGAAGTCGCCCGTCGCGGGGCGGTAGACAAGCGTGCCCACGAGGTCGGCGGGGAGGAGATCCGGCGTGAACTGCACGCGTTGGAACTGCGTCTCCATGCCTTGCGCGAGCGCGGCGACGGCGGTCGTCTTTGCAAGTCCAGGAACGCCTTCGATCAGAATGTGCCCGTTCGCGAGAAGGCCGAGCAACAGGCCGTGCACGAGTTCTTCCTGGCCAACGATGACGCGGTGGATCTCCTCTTGCAACTGCCGAAACGGTTGGCTCTTTTCGGCGACTTCACGTTCGATCGCGCTGATGTCCTTCGATGGAGTGGTCATAAATTTCGTACTCGTTCAACGATCTCAATCGTTCTGATCTGTCTCAGAGGTCTCCGTCGCTCGGCGCGCTCGCGCAGACCGGAAGCGGAGGTGGTATACCGCGAGACTCGCGCGGGATGCGCACGGATGCACGCACGCGGCGTCTCCGTCGCGACGGGCCCAAATGGAGCACACGGTGATGACAACGCAGAGTACTTCGACGAGCGGCGCAGCGGGTTCACGGGAAACGGGAAGTGACCCTCGATCGACGGCCGCTGCGGAGCATGGCTCTCAAGAAGGCGGCTCGCTGCAGGGGCGTCGCGTTGGCTGGATCGGCACGGGCATCATGGGGCGATCGATGGCCGGACATCTGTTGCGCGCGGGATGCCGTGTGGTTGTTCACTCGCGCACGCGTGCGAAAGCCGAACCCTTGCTCGCCGAAGGTGCGATTTGGGCTGAAACTCCAGCGGAGGCCGCGCGTGACGCAGACTTTGTCGGCCTCAACGTTGGTATGCCGCACGAACTCGACGACGTGACCTTTGGCCCGCGCGGCGTTTTTGAGGGGCTGGGAAAGTCGGGGGTTCTTGTCGATTTCGGGACTTCGAAACCATCCGCCGCGCGCCGCCTCGCTGCGCGCGCTGCGGAATTGGGAGCCTCGGCGCTTGATGCGCCCGTCTCTGGCGGCGACATCGGGGCGCGGAACGCCACGCTTTCCATCATGGTGGGCGGCGAGCCGGAGGCGTTTGCGAGAGCGGAGCCGTACTTCGCGCGGCTCGGGAAGACCGTCGTCCACCACGGCCCGGCGGGCAGCGGCCAGCGCGTCAAGATCGTGAATCAGGTGCTCGTTGCTGCGAACACCCTCGGGATGTGTGAAGCGCTCCATTTTGCCGCCGCAACCGGACTCGATCCGCAGCGCGTCCTTCAGTCGGTTGGCGGGGGGGCGGCCGCGTCTTGGTCGATTTCAGTCCTCGCGCCACGGGTGATCGGCGGCGATTTCGAGCCGGGCTTCATCGTTGACCACATGTTGAAGGACCTTCGTATCGCGCGTGACGAAGCAGGCGAGATCGGCCTTGAACTCCCGATGATTGACCTCTGCGTCGCGCGGTACGAAGCACTTGTCGCCGCTGGATTTGGCCGCAAGGGGACGCAGGGGCTCTACCTTCTGTACCGCGGAGGGTGAGGACGATGAAATCGGGAATTCGGGGAGGTTGGGGGCTCGCAGGTCGGCGCGCTGGCGGCCGATAAGCGACTCACGCATTGAAGCCGTTGCCGAACGCCTCGTCTTCGTGTACATTTCGCGACTCTTCAAAGCGAGCTAGGCATGAGCACGATCCCAACCACCGGCACCGTTACCTTCACGATCAAGTCCGTCCCCCAAACCGCCGGCGGCTTCCGCACCGTGGAGCGGCTCATGCGTCTTGAGCGCGGCGCACAGCGCATCCTCAAGAAACTTCAGCACAAGCGCATGACCCAACTCAACGAGTGGCGTCCGCGCGCAGGTCGCGAGTGGCTCGTCCGCGCGACGTGCACCCGACTCGTCCGCGTTGCTGCTGGCCAGAAGTTCACGATCCAAGTGACGCCGCAACTCTCGAAGGACATCGCGAGCGTCGCGAAGCACCTCGAGTTCACCGCCGCGAAGTAATCGCTTCGGCGATGCACGCGGGTTGGATGACTGAGGCGTGAACGCTGACGTCAACCGAGCATTCCGCCGGCAACCCAAATTGAACTGATGCACACACGCGCGGCCCCATCGGGTCGCGCGTCTGTGCTTTTGAGCCGTCCGACGTGTTGGCTGTCACGCCCGATGCCAACGGACGCCAACAGTCGGCGTCGCTTCCGCTGCGGCCGCAGTCGTGCGATTCACTCAGGTTTCGCGGGCGATTGGCGCGTTCCAACAACGTGCACCAAGAAGCGCTTTGCGGTTTTGCCTTCGCCCGCGCTGAATACGACCGCAGTCGGAGCTTTGACGCTGGTGCTCAGTGCGATTCGACTCTCGGTTGTCACCGTTTCGCTCTTCAGCGTCAGCGCAACATCGAGGGAATACGTACATCGTCCGTCGGCACACGAAGGCCGAATCTCGAACGACCAAGTTTCGCTTTCGCTTCCAAGCGAGATGGACGCGGGCTCGGTCGGACGCGCGAGGATCTTGGGTTGGCTTCGAACAACGCCCGGAACTTTGGGATTCCGAACTTCCTCATTCGGAACCTCATTCTCCTGAGCTCCAACACCGGCGCCTGCACCCGCGGCCGCC
Source organism: Planctomycetaceae bacterium (assembly GCA_027483065.1). Classification (GTDB taxonomy): domain Bacteria; phylum Planctomycetota; class Phycisphaerae; order Phycisphaerales; family SM1A02; genus QWPT01. The sequence continues at coordinate 660 of JAIXVI010000178.1, read as the reverse complement.
GACGCAACAAGATCTTGCTCGGTCGCGCGATCGATATCGGCGGGCAGTTCGCGCAACGTGATGGTCCAGAGAATCGGATCGGTTGGCGATGTCTCACACAACGTCACGAGCGCACGGGCGACCTTTTGGTGGAACGCAGGTGTCGTGTACACGGTGAGGCCAGAACCCGCAGTCGCGGCGGAGAGAAGGTCGCCTCCGTTCAGATCCCACGACTCAGGCTCCACCGCGCTTGCAAGGGCGTCGAGAAGAGGCTTGAACGGCTCATCGACAACCGAATCGGCTGATCCGCTTCCGACTTGTGAGTACGCGCGAAGCAGATCCTCAGCGTCGTACGTGCATGTGGTTCGGAGCGCGCGTAATCCGCTGCTGTCGGTCAGCACCACGACGCCGGACGCAACGTCAAGGCGAACGCTCCCTAGCCCTTCACCGATGCTGCGCACCGCCGCATCGAGCGCAATGCGTGGCGTTGCGGCGACGCACGTGACGGTTTTCAACGTCCAACCGCCGCCCTCCTCCAACACAAGTCGATCGGGAAGAATGCGCACGCCAGTTTCCTTTGCGATGCGCTTCAGTACCTCGCCGACGGGCGCGTCGTCGAATGGAACTGGTTCTGCAAATGGTTGATCGAGCCGCTCAAGCAGCGCAAGATCTGCCTGCAAT
>JAIXVI010000282.1 GCA_027483065.1 Planctomycetaceae bacterium | reverse complement strand
GAGTCGCGCGAGGTCGGTTCCAACGCGTCCAACGAGCGCATCGGCCACGTCGGCGGCAATCGTCACTCCGTGCTGTTTCGGCCCTCGTCGCTCGCACCAAACCGCTGCCGCATCCGCACTCGGCGGCTCACACTTGAGAACCGCTCCCACCTTCGCCACGAGTTTGTCGAGGTTCCCCGGCCGCCAACTCTCGCTGCGCAACACCAGCGTCGCGTGCTCGACTGGCTCTTCGGCGTAACGCTCAAGCGCGCGCCGGCGTTCTTCGCTGCCGACGAACTGATCGGCCTTGTCGACGACCACAAGTTTGTGGGTCGCGAGCAGGCCGAATGTGCGCAGTTCATCGAAGATTTCGACCGTCTGCGTCGTCGCGCCATCGAAGTTGAAGCGGCTGACTTCGCCGAACCGCTCGATGAGTTGCCGCTCGATGGCGTGCAACCGCTCCACGATCAGGTACGAGTCCTTCCCGTGGAGGATGATGAAGCGCATGTCGGCGGAGGTCGGCTCGGCCATGGGTGCATAGTACGATGCGCCGATGCTCGCGCTCATCGTCACGAGAGGCCCCGATCGAGGCCGTGCGTTCACGCTCCCTGAGCGTGAGCCGCAACTCGTCGGCCGCTCGAGTGAAGCGCTACACCTCACCGACGGCACCGTGAGTCGACGTCACGCGGAACTCACGCCCGACGACGGACGATGGACGCTGCGCGATCTCGGCAGTCGCCACGGCACGCGGGTCAATGGTGTGCGCATCGCGGGCGCGGTCGAAGTGCGCGCGGGCGACCGCATCGCCGTCGGCGACACCGAACTTTTGGCGATTCGCGAGGGCGAAGGTTCGCCGGTTGCGCTCGATGAACGCGCCGAAACTGAAGCGATCAACGCGATTGCGGGTGCTGCCGCGAATGCCGATGGCGACCGAGTCGCCGCGCGACTTGTATCGCTCGCGGCTGAACCGACCGACGCCGACACGTTTCTCGCCGAAGCCGCGAAAGTGATCGCAGCGGAACTCGCGCGCGCGCAGGTCACGGACGGTGAAGTCGTTCCGCTGCGCGCGATCGACGCACGGCTCGAGCATTTCGTGTCGCCGAACCACGGTCTGAAACACGGTCCGACCCACGGTGCGCAAAACCCGCCGCACGCTCCGCACGCGCCACTTGCACTCGTCCGAACGGCGATCGACGGCGGTGAAATCTTGGCGGGCGCGGTCGATCAAGCCTCGGTCGTTGTGGCACCGTTCGGTGCGATCGGTCGCTCGCGTGGCGCGTTTCTCTTGCGACGAAGTGATCGACGTGCGCCCTCGCCGGACGTCGTCGCGATCCTCGCGCGCGCGGCGGAAGTCGCGACGCTTGCACTCGCCGCGCGCGGAGAGCGCGACGAAGGCGGCACGCGCGATCGACTCGCGCTGATCGGCGAAACCGTGGCCGCGCTCAGTCACTCGATCAAAAATATGCTGCAAGGCATGCGTTTCGGTGCCGACGCGGTCGATTTGGCCCTCTCGCGCGGCGACCTCGCGCGCGCGCAAGAAGGTTGGCCGGTGCTCCAACGGAACCTCGATCGCATTCACGCGCTCGCGCTCAACATGCTTGCGTGGGCAAAGGAGCGACCGCTCGAACCCGAGGCGACCGATGCGAACGACATCGCCCGCGAAGTGCGCGAACTGCTCGCGCCCGCGGCTGGCCGCCGTCGCGTTGGCGTCGTGATCGCCCTCGATGAGTCGCTCCCGCCCGTCGAAATCGACGGCCCAGCGATCCATCAGGCGCTGACGAATCTCGTCCTCAACGCGATCGAGGCTGCGCCCGAACGGACGGGCCTCGTCGAAATCGGCACCGCCTACCGCGTGGAAAGCGACGAGTTGGTGATTCGCGTGACCGACAACGGCACCGGCATTCCCGACGCCGTGCGAGCGCGGCTCTTCGAACCATTCGTCAGTTCGAAAGGGCAGCGCGGCACGGGCCTCGGACTCGCGGTCGCGCGCAAAATCGCGGAGCGGCACGGCGGGCGTCTCGAAGTCGAACAGACTTCTCGCAAGGGAACGACCTTCGCACTCGTGCTTCCGGCCGCAGGCGAGGGCGTCGATCCTGCCGAGACCCGCGCACCGAAAGGCTTGTCGCCGGAAGACTTCCGATGGAAGTTTGAGTGAGGCGACGGGCGCCCGGCCGACAGATTGCGCACCCACTCTCGCGGGCGCCGCGCGGATGCATCACGGGCAGATCGCGGAAGGATCACGAAACGTTTCCGAAGTTCCCGGCTCACCTTGCCGATCAACGACCCACCGATACGATCCCGCCCCCGCGGATGGCCCCGAGCGCTCAGGCGCATGATGCCACCCCCGTTGGCGGGGTGCGGTCGGCGGCTTCGCTGACTCCGTCCGCAACGCCAGAACTCTCCCCCGCTTCACGAAGCGAACCCGCGCCACCCAGCGCGACCCGCTTTCGTGAAGCGCAACAAGCACGATCTGAGCACGATCCACCAACGATTCCCGCACCGCGAGGCAACGCATGAATTCCCTTCTTGAGCCGCATCTCCCTCACATCATCGCCTCGCTCCCGCCGGAGCGCCGCCACGAAGTCCTCGCGGCGACGAACTACCAGCGCACGCGCGAAATGACGATCGACGAGCTTCTCCTCGAGAACCGTGTCGTCTTCTTGATCGGTGAGATCAACTACGCATCCGCCGCGCGCGTGATGATGCAGATGCTCTACCTCGAGAACCAGAAGAAGGGCCAAGACATCAACTTCTACATCAACTCGCCCGGCGGGTCGGTGGACGACACGCTCGCGGTCTACGACACGATGCAATTCATTTCGTCGGATGTGGCGACGTTCTGCATCGGCCGCGCGTACTCGGGTGGCGCAGTCCTCTTGGCCGCCGGACATCCTGG
>JAIXVI010000140.1 GCA_027483065.1 Planctomycetaceae bacterium | reverse complement strand
GGGTCAACAGCAAGGCCAGCAGCAAGGTCAGCAGCAGGGCCAACAACAAGGCCAGCAGCAAGGCCAGCAGCAAGGCCAGCAACAGGGCGAGTCTGGGCAACAAGGTGAGTCCGGCGAGTCGGGCAGCGAGTCCATGCAAGGACTCTCTGAGATGGCGCAATCGCTCTCGGAACTCGAGATGACCGAGCAGATGCTTTCTGAAGCGGAGGCGCTCGCGAACATGGCCGAGCAAGAGTCGCAGTCGCTCGGCGAAGGCATGTGTAAGGGCGGACAAAACTCCAATCCGGGCAGCAACCCGAGTGGTCAGCCAGGCATGACCCCTGGCCAACAGCGCGGCATGCAAGGTGGACGAGCGCAGGGTGGAAACACAGGCAAAGCGAAGACTCCGACTGGTACGAAGTCGCAGAAAGCGCAGTCGAAGAATGCCGGCGGCGATGTGATCGCGCGTCAGCTCATTGAGAATCCCAACCCAGAAGTTGGAGCGAGTGTGATTCCCGCTGAATCGATCGGCGAAGCCGTCGATGGCGGATCCGGTGCGTCGGTCGGTGAGGATCAAGTGCCCGCGCATCTGAAGGACACGCACAAGCACTACTTCGGCACGATCAAGAAGAAGATCGGCGCGGGTGGCGGTGCGAGCGGCAGTGGAGGCGGCGGGGGCGGCGCGGGTTCGGCATCGAATGCAGCACCTGCTTCAACACCTGCTTCAGCACCTGCGGGAAACGCGACTCCGCCAAAGCAATGAAGGATGGCTGCGCACCGCGCGATAGGAACACGTGCATGATCTCGTACGCATGTATGCGCTCAAGCATGCTGAACTGAAAGCGCGAATGAGAGTGGGAGCCGAACTTGAAGCGTGCATTGATGGCTGAAACATCCGCGTCGTTCTGTGACGTTCACGTCTCGCGTCGTACGTTTCTCAAGTCAAGCGCGCTTGCGTTGCCCGCGATCGCCGCGACTTCAGCGAGTCTCGCATCGTGTGCGGCGCGCGATGGTGAGGTTGTGGTCTACATCTCCGTGGACGACGTGCTCGCGCGCGAGTTGCTCGCTGCCTGCACGAGTGCGACCGGCGTGAAGGTGCTACCAGTCTTCGATACCGAGGCGACCAAGACCACGGGGCTCGAGCAGCGCATTCGCGCGGAGTCGAATCGCCCGCGCGCCGACATCTTCTGGTCGAGCGAAGCGTTCGCGACCGCGCGGTTGGCCGCCGATCGACTCCTGCGGCCAGTGCCGACGGCAATGATCGAGCGCTGGCCTGCCGCGCATCGAGATCCAGACGGGCGTTGGATCGCGTTCGCGGCGCGCGCGCGTGTCGTGGCGTATCGCTCCGATCGCGAGGTGGTGGTGCCCGAAACATGGGCGGCGTTCGCCGATCCTGCGCTTCGTGCGAACAAGGCTTCGGGAAACGGTGGAGATCCATGTATCGCGATCGCCGATCCACGATTCGGTACGACGCGCGGACACGTCGCGGCGCTCGATGCCGTGTGGAGTGCCGCGCGATCGAAGGCAACTTCCGCGACCGAGCAAGTAACTTCACCGAGCTGGGAGTCGCCCACCCTCGAACGATGGATCGACGGATTGCGCGCGAACGGCGTTCGAGTGCTTTCTGGCGGCAACGCGGCGACAGTCGATGCCGTTGCCTCCGGTGAAGTGACGTTCGGATTCACCGATTCGGACGATGTGTTCGCAGCACAGGCGCGAGGTTTGCCCATCGCGTTCGCATTGCCGCGGACGTTTTCGAACGGTGTTGCAGGCGGCGGCACGATGCTCGTCCCGAACACCGTCGGACTCGTCGCGGGTCGCCCTGAACGTGCGGAAGTTGACGCGGTGCTCGCGTGGATTGCGTCGGCAGAGTGTGAGCGATTGATCTGTCGATCACCGTCGCGCAATCTTCCCATCGGCCCAGATGCGGCAACGGTTTCTGCTGAGTGCAGCGCTGCGTTCTCCGAAGCTGATCCGCTCGCGTTTGACGTGGCTGTGTTGGCGAAGAGCGCAGATCAAGTTGCTGCCCGCGCACGATCTCTGCTCGAACATGGCTCGGAGAAGGCCTGATCGATGCCGAATCGCGATGACCGATCTCGGTGGAAACGCCAATTGAAGCGCTGGCTTCGTCCGGCGCAACTCGCGGCATTCCTCGCGCTTTTGATCGCCGTGGTTCTCGCTGTCTTACCCGCGGTCTCACTCGTCGTTGGCATGATTTTCGGCGACGCGTTGGGTGGAGGCGCTTCAAGAAGTGCGAACACATCGATGATTGCCGCCCCGGACGCGCCAAGCGGAGCGTTCGCCTTGCTTGTGCGAAGTATGGGCTGGGCGCTCGCGGCTTCGTGCACTGCGACAAGTCTCGTGTGGGGTGCAGCGCGCATCGCGCGACGAGAACGCGACTCCGCGCCGCGCACCATCGCGATGGCGTCGATCTTCGTGCCGTTGATTTTGCCGCCCTGGCTTCTTTTTGCGGCGATGTGGCTTTCGGTTGGGCCCGGAACGTGGATTGGTGATTTCGCGGAACGTATGGATGAGGTGCCACTTGTTCGCATGTCGGCGCTGTTCGTGGCGACCACCGTGTGGGCGATGGCACCAGCGTTCGGCGCGCTCCTTCTCCTCGGCTCGCAGCGACAAGCGCGGAGTGACGCGTTGCTCGCGCTCGACGGCGCGGGCACGTGGACACGTCTCCGCGCGGCACTCGCCCGCGATGCGCGCGGAATCGCAGCAGCGATCGCGCTACCAACGGTGTTCTTACTCTCTGAAACCACGGTCTACGACCTCGCACTCGTTCCGACCTACGGCTTCGAAGTTCGTGCGCGCGAAGCACTCGGTGCGCGTCCGTCAGAACTTCTCCTCGTCGCGTGGCCGGTGATGCTCGCAGCGCTCGCGTGCGTGGTGTTCGCAGTGCGGCTCGTGGCGACCGACCTTACTCGTGCACTCCGCGAACGCGGCTCTGCGCAGCGTGCGGAGTTCTCACGCGTTGGAACCGCGCTCCTCGCCGCAGCGGCACTTCCAGCGTTGTTCCTCACGGCACTCTTTGTCGCAGCGCTTCGCACAACACCGCGACCTGGCGACTTTCTGCGCCTCCACGGTGCTTCTGCGGGGGCCTCACTTACGACCGCAGCCATCGCCGCAGTGATCGTTGCGTTGTTCGCCGTCGCGTTACGGCTTGCACTCGATAGCCGACGATCTGAGCCAACGCGCAGGCTTTATCGACTCGCTCTCATTGCGGCCGGTTCGACGTGTTTCGCCGCGCTCGTTCCGGGGACCGTGCTCGCCGCGGCGCTCGAGAGTGCCTACAACCACGCGTTCACCGCGTGGATCTACGACGGTCCGGCGATCTTGGTGTTCGTGCTCGCAGCGCGTGCGTCTATCGTGGCCGTGCTCATCGCGTTCGCGTCGCATCTCTGTGAGCCTGAATCCGCGGGCCGACTGCGCGCGCTCGATGGTGATGGAGTGCGCGGGGTTTGGCGTACACACCGACACGCGCTTGCCGCCATCGCGGGTGCTGCGTTTGTCGTTGGTTTTGGATGGAGTCTTGGCGAACTCACCGCAAGTGGTCGACTGGCGCCTCCAGGCATGCCATGGCTCGCGACCGACATGCTCAACGCGATTCACTACCAACGACCGGAGACGGTGCTCCTTGGCGCGATTGCGCTCGTTGGTGTGGCGTGGTTCGGCGCGTTCCTCGTGACGCGTGCGGTGCGCGCCATCACCGTTCGAAATCTCACGCGCGGCGCGTCGATTTGGGTCCTCGTGCTGCTCACCGCGGGTGTGGCGCTCCCTGCGTGTTCAGAGCGCGACGGCACCCGAACGCTTCCAGCGACCAATCTCGCTGGCGAGCCCGATCCACCGGGATTCGATCGCGATGCACCCGTCGTGCGACGCCCACTCGAGGTCACTCGTGCGCTAGAAGGTGTTGGGCGCGGAAAGGGCCAATTCAACGGGCCGCGCGCGCTCGCCACCGATGTGGTCACTGGCGATATCTACGTCATCGACAAGGATGCGCGCGTCCAGCGCTTTGCGCGCGACGGGACGCACATCTGCGAGTGGCGTATGCCGAAGAAAGATCGCGGCAAACCTGTTGGCGCAACGGTCGCGCCCGACGGCTCGCTTGTCGTTGCCGATACACACGAACATCGCATCGTCGCGTACAGCCCCGAAGGCGAGATCCGATGGATGCTCGGCGAGTATGGGCGCGAGCATGGGCAGTTTGTTTATCCGACCGACATCGTGTTTGCGCCAGACGGTCGAATGTTCATCGCTGAATACGGCGGCAACGACCGCATCCAAGTCTTCGATCGCGATCGGCGCTTTTTGTACGCCTTCGGAACGTCGGGCTCTGGGCCCGTCGAGTTTCTTCGGCCACAAGCGATGGCGCTCGATGCCGAGCGCGACGAACTCTACATCGTGGATGCGGGCAATCATCGCGTGCAGGTCGTCACGACCGATGGCGAGTTTCGCCGCGAAATCGGCGGGACTGGCCGCGAAGCGGGGAAGCTCGCCTATCCCTTCGGCATCGTGCTCCTCATCGATGGAGTCCCTGTGACTTCGCAAACGCTGGCTGCAGCTGCTGAGACGTCTGCGGCAGAGGTTCGAGCGGCGGGCGTGACCGAAGCCGCCGCCGCAAACTCAGCGGTCGCCTCCTCTGCGGAGGATGAGCACCCTCGCGAAATCGTCGTGGTCGAACACAGCAACCATCGTGTGCAGCGGCTCGATGCGCGAACGGGCGAAGTGCGCGGTGTTGCTGGCGGAATCGGCCGCGAGAGTGGACGACTCAAGTATCCTTGGGCCCTCGATGCGATGGGTGTCGGCCCGGATGGGAGAGCGCTGCTTGCGCTCTGCGATCAAGGCAATTCGCGCATCGTTGTCTTCTCGGTTGTATTCCCGCTTCCGTAACGACGCACGCAACGTGCTCCACGAGATAATTCGTATCCGCACTCGCTGAGTTTCTCGACAGAGATCAACCCTCGAAACACGACAGCCGCTTCTTTCGATTTCACCACCATGCAATTCGAGCGACCCATCTTCCTCGTCCTCCTTGCCTTGCTGGTGCCCGTGGTGGTGCTCGCATGGAAGAGTCGCAAGAGCGAAGAGGCGTGGAAGTGGTGGTCGAGTCTTGTGCTGCGCACGCTGGTGGTGCTCGCGCTGGTCGTCGCGATCGCGCAGCCGTCGTTCGTTCGCCGTGGCGAAGCGCTGACGACTGCGTTCGTGCTTGATCGAAGTCGTTCGATTCCACAGCCGCTCTTGAAGCAATCGCGTGAGTTCGCGCAGCGTCTCGTCGAGCAGAAAGAGAAGCCCGAAGATCGCGTGGCAGCGGTCACCGTCGGACGCGAAGCTGAAATCGCGGCGCAGCCCGACGCGCGTTCGATCATCGCCGGTGACGAACACGCCGGCGATCGCGACGCAAGCAATCTCGCCGCGGGCATTCGACAAGCGTTGTCGATTCTTCCGGCGGATACCGCGAAGCGCATCGTTCTCGTCTCAGACGGCAACGAGAATGTCGGCAACGCGCTCGCGGAAGCGGATGTCGCGAAAGCGAACGGCATTCCGATCGACGTGATCCCGCTCGAGTACGAGTCACCAAACGAAGTCGTTTTCGAAAATCTGAAAGCGCCGACGCGCGCGCGACCCGGTCAAACGCTCGATCTGCGCATGCTGTTGCGCAGTCAGCGCGCCGCGCGCGGTACGGTTTTCCTCCGCGACGGTGGACGCCCCGTCGATCTCGATCCAGATAGCCCTGGCGACGGACTCGCGGTTGATCTCGAGCCTGGACCGCGCACGATTTCGCTTCCGTATCCCGTCGAAGGCGCGGGCACGCGTCGATTCGAAGCGGTGTTCGAGCCCGCCGACGACTCGCAAGACGCGGGCCTCGAGAACAATCGCGTCACTGCGGTGACCTTCGTCGATGGCGAGGGCGTCGTTCTCGTGGTCGATCCCACTGGTGGTGAAGCCGCGGCGCCGTTCATCGATGTCCTCCGCAAGAGCAATCTTGAAGTTGCCGTCGTTCAACCAGAAGCGCTCGGCGGCGGAAGCGATGTCTTCTCGGGGTACGACGCGATTGTCCTCGCGAATGTCCCCAAGTGGTCGATCGACGGCGAAACGGATCGTTTGCTTCGCGCGTACGTGCATGACCTCGGCGGCGGGCTTCTCATGCTCGGCGGTGATCAGAGTTTCGGCGCCGGTGGTTGGATCGATAGCGACGTTGCGTCGGTGCTTCCTGTCAAGCTCGATCCGCCTGCCACGCGGCAAATGGTGCGCGGCGGACTCGTCTTGGTCGTGCACTCCTGCGAAATGCCGCAGGGAAACTACTGGGCACAACAAGTTTCGATCGCCGCGATTGAAGCACTCACGCGACTCGATTTGATCGGGATCATCACGCTCGTGAATGGGCCGACGTGGTCGCATCCGCTGCAAGAAGCGGGCGACAAAACGAAGGCTGTGGCGGCCGCGCGATCCATGATCGTCGGCGACATGTTCGATTTCGAGGGCTCCGTCTCGATGGCGATCAAGGCGCTCGAGGATTCGCGCGCGGGCCAACGCCACATCATCATCATCTCCGATGGCGACCCCGCGCCTCCAACGCAAGCGACGATCAACCGTGCGATTGCCTCGAAAGTCACGATCACCACCGTCATGGTGTCGGGGCACGGCACGCAGCAAGACTACGTCAACATGAAGTGGACGGCGGAGTCGACGGGCGGCCGCTTCTACGAAGTCACGAATCCGAAGAACCTCCCGAAGATCTTCACGAAGGAAGCAGCAGTCGTTTCGCGCAGCTTGGTTGTGGAGGGCGATTTCCAACCGTCGGTCGCGCCGAGTTCGAGTGGCCCGTTGCGTGGAGTTTCGGCGGTGCCGGCGCTCGCGGGCTACATCCTGACAGTTCCGCGTGAAGGGCTCGCGCAAGTCGAGATCGCGAATCAAACGGCGGAGGGCGTGGATCCCATTTACGCCTATTGGAATCACGGGCTTGGTCGTTCGATCGCGTTTACGTCGGATGCTGGCACGCGTTGGACGAAGTCGTGGACGACCTGGGGTGAGTATCGCGCGTTCTGGGAGCAATCGATGCGCTGGCTGCTGCGACCCGCAGTGCCAACCAACGCGCAAGTGCGATCGCGCGTGGAGGGCGACACGGCGATCGTGGACTTGGAAGCAACCGATCCCAACGGCGGATTCGCGACCAATCTTGATCCCACCGCGATGATGGTGACGCCCACCGGCGACACACGCGAGTTGACCGCTGTGCAGATTGGGCCTGGCCGTTGGCGCGCGGAGTTCCCCGTGACCGAAGCGGGCTCGTACCTCGTCAACTTCGGACTTGGAAAGTCGGACGACGGCCGTCGCGCGAGCGTGCAGGCTTCGGTGAGCGTGCCGTATCCGAAGGAATTCCGCACCGTGCGCGACAACCGTGCGCTGCTCGAACAGATTGCGGATCGCACGGGTGGACGCGTTCTCTCGATGGGGAATCCCGTGGCGGTCGACGCATTCTTGCGTGAAGGCTTGCCGATTCCCGAAAGCGCGCGACGCATGTGGGATCTCATGGCGATTCTCGCGGCGGTGCTCTTCCTCTTGGATGTCGCGGTGCGACGCATCGCGATCGACTGGGGCGGGGCACGCGAGGCACTCGCTGGTCGGGTGACGACGCGCGAAGCAGGCGAAGGCACGGTCGCTGCGTGGAAGAAGGCCCGTCAACAGTCTGACTCGCGGCGCGCATCGCCGACATCAAGCGCGCCACAAACCTCGGACGCATTGCGCGAGACGCTTGAGAAGGGCCCCGTGCTCGATGTTCGCGCGGAGATGCGCGAAGGCGGTTCGACACAACCTGCGCGCGGCGCGTCCTCCGCGTCGAGCACGCCGAGCGGCGACGTTCCCGCGAAGGGTGCCGATCAAGCCGAACAAGACACGACGTCGCGCTTGCTGCGCGCGAAGCGCCGCGCGACGGGCGGGGCTGATGATGCAGGCGGCGAAAGCGGCGGGGGCTCGACTGGCGGGTCAGGCGGAACCGGAGGCCCGCGTGGCTGACGCGCCGCTCCACAGTCCGCAGCGCCCGCGCTCGTTCCGCGACGATGAACTCGCGCTCGAAACTGCGGGCATCGAGGATCTTGAGGACGTGCGTCGGCGTTGTGCGGCGTTTCGCGGCGTCTTCGATCGACTGCGCAGCGAGATCGGACGAACGCTCGTCGGTCAGCGTGAAGTTGTCGACCTCGCACTCGTCACGCTCTTTGCGAACGGACACCTCTTACTCGAAGGCGTGCCCGGCCTCGGAAAGACGCTCCTTGTTCGTTCGCTTGCGTCGGCGACGGGCCTTGGTTTCAGCCGCATTCAGTTCACGCCCGACGTGATGCCCGCGGATATCACGGGTACGTCGATCTTGATGGAAGACGAGGCGACGGGCCGCCGCGAGATTCAGTTCCGCCCAGGTCCGCTCTTCACGCAGCTCGTCTTGGCCGACGAAATCAATCGCGCGAGCCCAAAGACGCAGTCGGCGCTTCTTGAAGCGATGCAAGAGCGCAGCGTGACGGTGGGTGGCGAAACGCGCGATCTCGGCCGACCGTTCTTCGTCATGGCGACGCAGAATCCGATCGAGCAAGAGGGGACGTTTCCGCTTCCCGAGGCGCAGCTCGATCGCTTCCTCCTCAAGATCGAAGTTCCGCCGCCAGATCGTGAAACGCTGCGTGAAGTGCTGGAGCGAACGACGAAAGCCGACACAGTGATGCCATCGCAGGCAATCGACGCGAGAACAATCGTCGCCGCGCAGAAGTTGGCGCGTCGCGTCTACCTCGCACCTGAAGTGCAAGACTGGATCGTTCGACTTGTCCTCGCGACGCATCCCGATGGCGAATTCGTCACACCGGAAAACGCCCGGCTCATTCGCATCGGTGCGAGTCCGCGCGCCGCGCAGGCACTTGCCTCTTGCGCGCGGGTTTGTGCGCTGATGGCAGGTCGATATCAGGTGTCCTTCGGCGATGTTCGGCGCATCGCACGCGCAGCGCTTCGACATCGCTTGCATCGATCGTTTGAAGCGGAGAGCGAAGGCATCACCAATGATGAGATCGCGCGACGCGTGATCCAATTCACGCCAGAGATGCCGCCAGTTTCGAAGGTTGCCGCAACGCCTTCTCGTGGAGGCGCCGCATGAGCAGCGCGCAGCCCACGCTTCGCAAACTCGATGATCTCCTCGATTCTCGCCTCATGGCGAAACTCGACGGCATCGACGTGATGAGCCGCAAGATCTTCTCGGGCAAATTGCAAGGCGAACGTCGCTCACGCCGACGCGGTCAAAGCGTGGAGTTCGCCGACTTCCGCCCGTACGTCCACGGCGACGATCTGCGCTTCGTCGATTGGAACATCTTCGGGCGCCTCGATCGCCTCTTCCTCAAAATGTTTCTCGAGGAGGAAGATCTCTCGCTCATCATCGCGCTCGATACGAGTGCATCGATGCGCTCGGGTTCGCCCGACACTTTCGACTACGCGCGCCGCGTGGCGATGGCGCTTGCGTACGTGGGGCTTGTGAATCAGCATCGCGTGTCGCTTGTTGGTTTCTCGCAGGGCCGCGTTGAGCGCGCGAGCAACTTACGTGGGCGACGCAAAGCCGCGGATGTCGCGCAGTGGCTTCTGCGGCAACAGCCCGAAGGCGGTTCAGGCTTTGAAGAAGCGATGCGCCTTGTCGGTACTGCACGGCAAGGCCGCGGCGTGATGATTGTGCTCTCTGACTTCCTCTTTCCGGAGGGATTTGAGAAGGGGCTCGGCATGGTCGCGGGGCGCGGGTTTGATCTCTTCGCGTTGCAAGTGCTCGCGCCGCAAGTCGTCGATCCCTCGCGCGAAGGCGGTATCCACGGCGATCTCTTGCTTGTCGACGCTGAAACGGGCGTGGAAACCGAAGTCACGGTGACGCCCGAATTGATTCGGCTCTATCGCGAACGCCTCGACCGTTTGTGTGGCGCGATTCGCGCGTATTGCACGCGTCGCGACATCGTGCATCTCGTGGTCGAAAGTTCGACACCTGTTGAAACGCTCATGCTTGAGTACCTGCGTCGACGAGGGCTTCTCCGATGAGTGCCCTGACGCAGATACTCTCGATGCCGCAGATTCTCTCGATGCCGCAGATTCTCGCGCTCACGTGGGTGACGCCGCTCGCTGGCGCGATTCTCGGCGCATCGATTCTTGCGCCGCTTGTTGCGTTGTGGTTCCTCAAGTTGCGTCGCAAGCGTCGCGTCATTTCGAGCACGCTCCTCTGGTCGCGATCGCTTGCCGATCTCCGTGCCAACACGCCGTTTCAACGGATTCGCTTCAGTTGGCTCTTGCTCTTACAGATTCTCGCAATCGTCTTGATCGCCGTCGCGCTCGCGCAGCCCGAAGCCGAGGGGCTCGGCGCGAGCGGTGGTCGACACGTACTCTTGATCGATCGATCGGCGAGCATGAACGCGATGGAGACAGCGGAGGAAGACGGGACAACGATCGACCCGCCGATCGCGCGACTGGCGTTGGCGAAAGAAGCAGCAAAGACGCGTGTACGTGAACTCCTCGGTGGCGGCTGGTTCAGCAAGCGCGCATCGGAAGTGATGATCGTCGCGTTCGGTTCGCGCGCCGAGATTCGTTCGCCCTTCACCGACAACATTTCGACACTCGAATCAGCGATCGATGCCATCACGCCGACCGATGAGGCGACGGTGCTTTCGGAGGCGCTCGAACTCTCGCGTGCGTTCACGTCGAATCTCAATGTCGCAGATGCGCGTGGCGAGAAGAACGAACTTCCCGTGGGCGAACTCCCGACGATCGAGTTGTACTCAGACGGGCGCGTTTCGGATCTCGCGACACTCGCATTGCGCGAAGGTGAAGGCATCGTCTATCACCGTGTGGGCACGGCCGATCGCAACCTCGCGGTTGTCGCAGTGAGTGCGGATCGCCCGCCCGAACAACAGAATCGGATTCAAGTCTTCGCGGCGCTTGTGAATCCGCGCACGGAAGCTGCGTCGGTCACGGTGCAGATGGCGATTGACGGCACCGTGCGCGCGGTGACACCAGAGAAGATCACGATTCCCGCCGCCGCTGAGCGCGATGGACAGTGGGTTCCTGGCCGCGCGCAAGTGGTTTTCCGCCCTGTGGAACAACCAAACAACGCGTCGATCGAAGTCGCGATTGTCGAAGATGACGCGTTGCGCGACGACGACGCTGCGCTCGTTGTGGTGCCGCCTGCAAAGAAGCTGTCGGTGCTGCTCGTGTCGAATGGCGATGCGTTTCTTCTTCGCACCGTGCTTGAGGCGCTTCCAGTCGAGCGTTTCGCCACGATGACCCTCGGCGAGTTCGAAGCCGCGACGGCGCAAGGGAAGCCGAGCGGATACGACGTCGTTGTCTTCGATGGAGTCGCGCCCGCAGCGCTCCCGCCTGGTTCGTATCTCGCGGTTGGTGCCGTGCCGCCGATCGACGGGCTCACGCAATTCGGCTCGCACGAAGGCGTGTACCCGCGCATCGCGCGCGAAGAACATCCGCTCTTTCGCGCGGCATCGATCG